>CAVEYE010000059.1:0-13531 GCA_963619595.1 bacterium
ACTATAATCGCTAGTTAATATTCTTCACTTAACTTTCGCAAGTAACTAAATACATATGACAAAGTACCTTATCTCATGTTCAAAGAGTATTACACGAGAAAAATCATCTCACGTTACCCCCTCCCTAACTCCCTCTCCTCAGGTGAGGGAGTTGCTCCGTCACTGCCGTGACGGGAAATCAGGTGTTTCGCACATGAGAAACTTAAATTCTTTAAAAAATCTTCCGCCGCAGAGAGTGTCTCCACCTTGCCGACATCCATAAGATGGAAATCAGGAGGCACGACCCCACGGATCAGATGACGGCCGCATTCCTTGATGTAAAAATCCGTGATGGAGAAGCGGTCGCCCCAGCCATCCTCGTCAAAAATCCTGAATATTCCGTCAGAGATGCAGTGGATGCCTGCGAAAGCCAGTTTCCTGTACTTTTCCGGATCGATGTCTCCAAACGGGCTTCTCACCTCTCCCGTGGCGATGTTCGTCCACCCGACCATCCTCATGGTGTCATCGAACAGGAAATAGCGCTGCGTCTTTCTCTCGCTCACAATGATGCTGGCCAGAGCCTCCGGATCGGCCTGCGAGATGAACCAGCCGATGTCCAGATCGGAAAGGATGTCCACATTATGGACAAGAAAAGGTCCGCCCTCAAGCAGAGGCCGGGCGAAACGGATTCCTCCGCCGGTCTCCCGCAGGAAATCCCTCTCGTCGGAGAAACTGACATTCACTCCGAAACTGTCCTGCTCCTTGACATAGCCGATGACCGAATCCGGGAAATGATGCACATTGACCACGAAATCGGACACTCCGGCCGCCTTGAGCTTTGACACCACGTGGTACAGCAGCGGCTTGCCACCGACAGGGGCCAACGCCTTCGGCAAGGTGTCGGTAATCGGTCTCAGTCTCGTACCGAGACCGGCGGCGAAGATCAACGCTTTCATCTGCTACAGGATTTTCTCTATTCCCAATTCTCTGTGGACCAGTGTGATCTTGATGTCATACTTGCCGGCCAGCCTTTGAGCCAGATGCTCTGCGCAGTAGACGGACCTGTGCTGTCCGCCGGTGCAGCCGAAGCAGACCTGCAGATGGGTGAACTTCCTCTCTATGAAGCGCTTGACGTGGCTGTCCACCAAAGCGTACACGCTGTCCAGAAACTTCGTCACTCCCCCGTCATCCTCAAGGAATCTGATGACCTCCTCATCCAGTCCCGTGAACTGCCTGTAGTACTCGAACTTGCCGGGGTTGTTGACCGCGCGGCAATCGAACACGTAGCCGCCTCCGTTGCCGGAGGTATCGACCGGGATGCCTTTCTTGTAGGCGAAGCTGAACACCTTGACTTCCAGCCGTTTGTCTTCGGCGATTTCATTGAACTGGGACATTGTCGTCAATTTTGTGAGGATCTCTGTGAGATAAGGATAGTCCTCGAAAGGTTTCCGGAGAAGGCGGCGGAGATTGCCGAGCGCATAAGGAACGCTGGCGAGGAAGTGAGGCTTCTTCTCGAAATAGCCCCTGAAGCCGTAGGCTCCGAGAACCTGCAGGGTTCTGAACAGGACAAAGAGCCTGAGCCTCGCGACGAAATGTTCCTCGTCCACCTCGGTGTACTGTTTCAGAGCGTCAAGGTAGGTGCGGACAAGTTCCTTGCGGAGATCCTCAGGATAGCGGGCCTTGGCCTGCCAGACGAAAGAGGCCACATCGTAGTAGACCGGTCCGCGGCGGCCTCCCTGGAAATCGATGAAGTACGGTTCGCCGTCCTTCATCATCACGTTGCGAGCCTGGAAATCCCTGTACATGAACGTAGCTCCGGAATCCTGCATCAGGTCGTCCTTCAGCCTGTCGAAATCGTCCTGCAGACGCACCTCGTTGAATTCCAGTCCGGTGGCTTTCAGAAAACAGTACTTGAAATAGTTCAGGTCGAAAAGAATCATCCTTTCATTGAACTCCTTCTCGGGATAGCAGACAGACCAGTCCAGTCCCTCGGCTCCTTTGAACTGCAACCCCGGCAGCAGTTCCATCGTCCGGCAGAGAAGGCGGCGCTCTTCAGGGGAATATTCACCGCTCTCGCGTCCCTGCGCCACGACTTTGTAGAGCTGGTCGTCCCCTAGGTCCTCCTGCAGGTACCTCATCCTGTCTTCGCTGACCGCAAGGACCTCAGGCACATTGAGTCCTTTGCCGAGAAAATGGGTGTCGAGCCTGATGAACGCTTCGTTCTCCTCAAGGCACGTACCCACCACACCGATAACGGAGATATCCCCGCCGCTTAGGCGGAAATATCTCCTGTTGCTTCCGGAGGAGTTCAACTCCTCTACCTTGTCCGCTTTCCTGCCCGAGTATGTCTCGAACAGGACCTTAAGTTTCTCCATTCAGGAATAATTAATATAAACTATTGTAGGTGACCGATGTGTTGGAGTAGTAGTTGTACTTCTTCGCCAGGTCGCCGTACATCTGGCCGAGGACCTCGAGATAAGGGACTCCGTCGACAAGAGTCAGCCTGTAGACGGTGTCGTCGACCTTGTAGTAGTCCTGCCCGTCAAGCGTGATTGTGTCGTAGTCGTCAGGAAGTTCCCCGACGAGGGCTCCGGACGGAGGGACGATGACCTCGTACTGGCCGTTGGAGTTCACGATGTAGAAGACTCCGTCCTGGTAGTAGTACGGCTGGTCGGCGTAGGCGTAACTCTGCACGAGGCCAAGCCTGTCCGCCACTGAATATGCCGCGTTCGCTCTCGCGGAGTTCAACGCTATGGTGCTGTTCTGGGCCGCTATCGTGGCGTTGTTCTGGGCGATGATCCTGTTCTGCTCCTCGATCGTCCTGTTGTTGGAGTCGATCGCCCTGTACATCCTGTAGGTGTTGTTGTAGTAGGCGAACCGCACGGACGCGAACACGAGGTCGGTCACGGCGCGCTCGACGCAGACTCCGAACGGAGGACGGCAGACCACGAATATGTCGCCGTAAGGACGGTAATAGATTCCGTCATAGACGCAGTAATCAATGCCCCAGTGGGTCACCCTGCGGTAGCGTGGAGGAAGGCTGTGGACTCTGTAGCCGAAGTAGTGAGGTTCGTGCCCCCAGAAATGGCTCGGCTTGTCATATTCCATAAAGTCACGCTCGCGCGGCGGGATTCTGCGCACGTTCCTGTCCTCGCCGATCCTCAGGAAATCGCTCTTGCTCTCCTTCATCACATTGGAGCCGTTGTAGGAGGTGAGGCCGCTTCTGGTGGCGTTGCCGACATTCTGAGAGCGGTCGCCTCTTGTGCCGGACACGGCCGACCTTGAGGTGTTGCTTCTCGTGGTCGAGCCGGAGCCGATCTGACGTGCCACCCGTCTGCCGGAACTTCTTGTGGTCGAAGCCGAAGAACCGCTTCTGGAAGTCGACGAGCTTCTCGACGAAGTCGATGTGCCGGTAGAGGAGCTTCTCGACGAACTTCTTGATGTCGTGGCGGAGCTGCTGTTGTTCCTGCGGTTGTTGTCCTGCGTGTTGTCGACGGACGAGCCGCTTCTGGAAGTCGACGAGCTTCTCGAGGTCGTGGCGGAGCTGCTTCTGGAAGTCGACGAGCTTCTCGACGAAGTCGATGTGCCGGTAGAGGAGCTTCTCGACGAACTTCTTGATGTCGTGGCGGAGCTGCTGTTGTTCCTGCGGTTGTTGTCCTGCGTGTTGTCGACGGACGAGCCGCTTCTGGAAGTCGACGAGCCTCTCGACGAAGAGCCTACCGTCGAGGATGACCTGTCAGTTGAAGACGAACTCCTTGAAACGGAGGAAGTTCCTCTGCTGGAGGATGAACTTCCGCTTGAGACGGAAGATCCCCTGCTGGAGGAAGAGCTTCTGACCGCGGAAGACGAGCCTCTGCTTGACGAAGACGAAGAGCCTCTGGAAGAGGATGACGAAGAACGGCTCTGCGACGATGTCGTGGAACTTCTCGAACCGTTTGAACCTCTCTGCTGGGCGTATGAATCAAAAGGAGCGGCGGCCAACGCTATTGCGAGTGCCGAAGCCAATACGACGTTAAAGATATTCTTCATGGCGATAGTGTGTTAAGTGGTTAATCATAAAGCCAGTACTTACGGGAAAGAGCCTTGAAGGAATCGACGTCCTTCAGCCAGTAGTCAAGGATGTCCTCAACCTTGAGGCGTTTCCCGAAGGTCATTCTTACATAATCCGTACCACATACCTTGTCGAACATAGCGTTGCGGTCTGTCGAAAGGGCGAACGGATTCCTCTCCGGGTAGAGTTCGTTGACGGCCTGCATCACATAGAACTGGGTCAGAGTGCAGAAGGCGGCTGCGTAGTCCGTGTAGTGGAACTGCACACCGTGGACAAGGATACCCTTCTTGCTGCCGGAGATCGGTTTGAAATGGATTGTCCTGAACGCCACACCCGGAAGTCCGTAGCTGTCTAGACGGTCCTTCAGCGCGTCGGCGTCGATCCATTCCGCCGCGAAGACCTCGAACGGAAGGGTGTACCCAACCCCGACATTGAGGTAGCCGTTGAACTCACCGGCGATGCCGGCAGACGGATAGTCGATGGCTGATTGCGGGTAAGGGATGTTCGGGGACGGCAGCACCCACGGAAGCCCGGTGTCCTGATAGAGCATATTCCTGTGCCATCCCTCCATCGGAATGACCGTGAGGCGGCATTTCAGCGGGGCTTCATCGCCTTTCTGGCCGCGGTTGAGACCTTCCTCGTTGATAAGGACGGCAAGTTCTCCGACAGTGAGACCGTAGACATAAGGGATGCGGAACTCGCTGACAAAGGAAAAGAAACCAGGCTCGACCACACAGCCTTCCACCTTTTCGCCTCCCAGAGGGTTCGGCCTGTCAAGGACCATGACCTCGATGCCGTTCTCCGCGCAGGCCCTCATCATCAGGCCGAGAGTGCTGATGAAGGTGTAGGAACGCGTGCCCACATCCTGGATGTCATAGACCACGACATCAAGGCCTTCCAGCATCTTGTCGGTAGGCTTGCGGGTAGCCCCGTAGACCGAATGCACAGGGATGCCGGTCTTTGAGTCCTTGGTGTCGGCGACCTTGTCGCCGGCGTAGGCATCGCCCCTCACCCCGTGTTCAGGGGCGAACAGGGCCTTCAGGTGGACTCCCGGTGCCTCGTTGAGGATGTCGATGGTGGAGCGGAGGTTGCGGTCGACCCCGCTCGGGTTGGTGACAAGGCCGACATTCTTGCCGACAAGCCCTTCGAAACCGCGGCTCTCAAGAACCTCGATACCGGTGCGGACTTTCACTCTGGTGGAATCCTGGCCATAAGCGAGCAGCGGCAGCAGCGCCACGGCAAGCAGGAGGAACAAACGGCTGGTTGGTCTCATATATTCACAAATTATTTTTTCCCGTATTCAGGATTGATTTTCCGGTAGGCGGCGAGGGTGACGGCCACGGTCGCGAGGCAGCAGACGATCACCATCCAGAAGAAGCCGCGGTAGCCGAGCCATTCCTGCAGGTAGCCGGCGAACATCCCCGGGACCATCATGCTGAGCGCCATGAAGCAGGTGCAGAAGGCGTAGTGCGAGGTCTTGTACACGCCCTCGGAGAAGTACATCATATAGAGCATGTAGGCAGTGAAGCCGAAGCCGTAGCCGAACTGTTCGACGGCGATGCAAGTGCAGATCGTGACGAAGCTTTCAGGCTGGGCCACAGCCAGATAGACAAAGGAGAAGCACGGAAGGGTCATAAAGGCGGCCATTATCCAGATGCTCTTCTTCAAACCTAGGCGGGAGGCCATGAGACCTCCGAGGATGCCTCCAAGAAGCAGGAATATCACGCCGAGGGTGCCGTAGGCCAGTCCAACCTCGGCGGTCGCCATTCCGAGTCCGCCGCTCTCCCTTGACGCGACGAGGAACGGGGAGCAGAGCTTGAGCAGAAACGCCTCCGGCAGACGGTAGCAAAGCATGAACACGACAGCGAGCCACACGCCCGGCTTCCTGAAATAAGTCACAACCGTGTTCCTGAAATCTCTGAATATGTCCCCTACTCCCGCTGTGGACCCTTCCGGGCGGTCAGACGAGTCCGACACCGGCCTCGGAACGGCCCACGTGTGGTAGAGGGCCAGGGCGGTCAGGAGGAGTCCCGAGCCTCCGACAGTGATCTGCCAGGCCAGCGGGATGTCGCCCGTGCGGGTCTCGAGCAGACCTGCCACGGCCACTATCACTCCGTTGCCGAACACGTTGGCAAGCCTGTAGAACGTGCTGCGCACTCCTACGAAGGCCGCCTGGCTGCTCTGGCTCTGGGCGAGCATGTAGAATCCGTCGGCGGCTATGTCGTGGGTCGCCGACGCGAAAGCGGCGAAGATGAACAGCAGCAGGGTGAACGAGAACAGACCCATAGGAGTCGTCCCCGACGCAATGGTCTGGGCGGAAGGATGCGGCATCGTCAACGCAAGGATGATGAAAGCGGCAGACATGACGGTCTGCATCGCCATGATCCACCATCTTTTGGTCCTGATGATGTCCACGAACGGGCTCCAGAGGAACTTGAGCGTCCACGGCAGGTACAGAAGCGACGTGAACAACGACATCTGCCCGTTGGGGACGCCCATCCTTGCGAACATCAGGACGGAGATGTTGTTGACAAGGAAATACGGGATCCCCTCCACGAAATAAAGGGTCGGGATCCAGAGCCAGGGGTTGCGTTCAGTGTTATCGAGTGCTTTCATCTGCGGATTTTTTATCTTTTTTCCAGGACGCTGCCGGGATAGTAATGTTCAAGGATCCGGCTGAAGGTGCAGCCCTGCGAGGCCATCACCGCAGCGCCGATCTGGCACAGGCCGACACCGTGTCCCCAGCCCTTTCCGTCAAGAATGAGCCGGTCGCCTTCCCAACGCACCGTGAATGCTGAACTCTTCAGATGCGACTCGGAAAGCCAACGCCTGATCATCAGCTCCTTGCCCACGGCCATCGTCTTTTTCTCTCCTACAACCAGTAGTTTCTTCAGCCTGCCGGAAGGCCCCGCCTCGACGGGGACAAGGTCTCGGATCAGACCGAAGTCGATGCCGGAGCGGCGACGGACAAGTTCGGAGACCTCCGCCCTTGAATATTCAGTCCTCCATCTGTAGAAGTCCTTCGTCTCAAGGTCATAGTCGTTCAGCACCTGGGACAGGACGGCCACGTCGGCGGTGTCGCAGTAGGCCTTCCCGGCCGGATTCTCATCCGGAGTGTCAGGAACTGATTGAAGGTAAGGAAAATCCTTGTCCTCCCAGCAGGTGCTGAAGAGTTCGGTCACGCCGCCGCAGCATTTCGAGAAACGGGCGTCGCAGATCTTTCCGCCGTAGGTCAGCACGAGTCCCCAGGTCTGGTCGATGGCCTTGCGGACTGTGTCGCCGACAGCCATAGTGAGTCCCTGGTAACGCTGGCAATGGTCGTCAGCGCAGATGTCGAAGAGAGTGTGGTCTTCGTGGTCGAACCATTTGACCACTTCATTTTCAGATGTTTCCGCAGCGGTGTCAGCCTGTCTGGACGGGCCGGACTTCCTGCGGGCGATCTGGGCGAGAACCCAGGAACGGGAGATGACAGCGTGGGCCTTCAGGAACTCCAGCCCGGCGGAAGCCTTCATCTCGGACGAGATCACGCTGAGCAGATAGTCCTCGACCCCGACCACGTCGACAGCCGTGACCTTGTCCCCGTCCACTATGAATTTCAGAGTGCCGGCGAACTTCTGCGTCAACTTCCTCTCCCAATGGAAATCCACCCCTATCGTCACTCCGTAGAGGATGAAAGACGGCTCGGAGAACATAGTGGCCTCGGTCTGGGCCTCGAACACCAGTTCGTCGTAGAGGACTCCGTTGTAGGAGATGCGGCCATCCTCGAAAGACACTCTCTGCCGGCCCGCTCCGTCGGAAATCACCTCGAACTCAATCTCTTTGCCGGACATTATGCCGACCTCAAGTTTCGTCTGCGTCCTTGTCAGACGCCAGATGATTCCGTCTTCGGCTTCCTTGCTGACAGTGACCTCATCCACGACAGCGGAAAGCAGGTCAGAATCAAGTTTGTCAAAATCCTCCTTCCTCGTGGCGATGAAGACTCCGGCCATATCGGCGCAGCCCGGACTCATCGCAAGATGGTCAGCGCCATCGGAGAAGTAATTGTGCGGCCGATGCTTCTCTCTGAATATCACGACGCTACGGTACTCTCCCCCGCTGCGCCAGGCGAGCAGGTTGAGAAGCGGCTCGTCCGGTCCGCCGCCGGGAGCGGCGCAGTCCAGCAGCCTGTAGAACAGCTTCGTGATGGATTTTGGAGTCTCGGCCTGAAGCACGAAAACTCCGCATGCATATTCATCAAGATGGAAAAGTTTCGCCTCCTTCACGCCGGTCAGGAACCGCAGACGCTCCTGCCCGCCGCCGTCCAGCAGCGCGTCGACCCTTCTTTGCAGCGGGGTCAGACCCTGCGGGCAGGCCTGGAAATGCATATGGTCCGGCGCTGAGGCTCCGCTGTGGGGGCCGTTGTAGAACCCGACGAGGTCCTTGTGGACGCTCACGAAGTCGAGCAGGTCCTGGTAGCGGTGCCAGATAGACTGCGGGGTGTGTTCGAAGCTTGAGACGACCAGATGCGAAGGGAAGATCGGATAGGGGTTCAGAGTGACGCGGTAGCGGCGGCCCTTGCGGCCTTCGAACTCAAGGTTGGTCTGCTGCGGAGGTCTGTTCGCCGGACAGAGAAAGCAAGGCCTCGCAGCTATGGAATCCTTGTCCAGAGCGGCCTCGGACGAGATTTTCCTGCACGGATTGAACTGGACCTCGACTTCGAGGCCGCCGACAGTCAGCTGTTTAGTGACGACCTTCTTCAGGTCGCGGTAATTCTCCGCGGCCAAAGGCCAGACCGACAGCTGGTCATTGATGAACTTGGCATAGTCGTCGACCACCATCATAGCGCGATCATAGCAAAGAAAGCAAAGTGCCGCGGACCGACCTGAACTCCTGCTCGAAGTTGGGAGTGAATATGCCCGCTCCGAGCCTGGACCCGATCTCCGCCATGTCCCAGTAACGCCCTTCCGAGACCTCGTCGTTGTCCGGGGTCAGGGTGAAGTTCCCCACCGCCGCGAAGACATTGACAAGCTCCCTCTCGCGGGCGGACTCCCAGATGTAGGATTTGATGTAGACAGGGTTGAAATCCCTGAAGCCGAGTTCCTCGGAAGCCTCTCTGTAAAGAGCCTCCTCGAGGCCTTCGCCATAGTCTACGTGGCCGCCCACGGCCGTGTCCCAACAGCCTGGAAGGAGGTCTTTGGTCATCGCCCGTTTCTGGAGGTACAGTCCGCCGGAACGGTTGATGATGTGCAGATGCACGACGGGATGGGTCAGTTTGGACCCGTTGTGGACCGAAGACCTGGCGGCCTGTCCGATGACCAGACCGTTCTCCTCGACCACAGGGACCATCTCGCCGGCCGGGCCGGGCCGGCAGCCGGGGTTGTCCGCCGTTGGCAACGGCAGCACGACAGCCGGAGAGGAAGGGTAGGTCAGCTCGAACATCAGGCTATGGCTACAAGGATCAGCAACTGGGCCACAAGAACCCTGAGGAACATGGTCAAAGGATAGACGGTGGCATAGTTGACCGCCGGATAGTCAGTTCCGTAAGCCCCCTGGGTGAAGGCGAGGACGGCCGGGTCGGTCGTGCCGCCGGTCAGAAGACCGCAGATCTTGTAGAAGTTCAGTTTGAAGACGTACCTGGCAACCAGACCGATGACGCAGACAGGGATGAAGGTGATCAGCGCTCCGTAGAGAATCCACCAGTAACCTCCGTTGACAATCGAGCTTACGAAGTTCTGACCTGCTCCGAGACCCACGGCGGCCATGAAGAAGGAGATACCCATCTCCCTGATCATCAGGTTGGCGCTCTGGGTCGTGTAGGTCGTGATCTTCCATTTCGGGCCATAGTAGCCGAGAAGGATGGCTATGATCAGCGGACCGCCGGCAAGGCCGAGCTTGATCGGCTGAGGGATGCCCGGGATGGTGATCGGGATCGAGCCGAAGATGACTCCGAGAGCGATGCCGAAGAAGATAGGAATAAGGTTAGGATGGTTGAGCGTGGAAGTCTGGTTGCCGACAAGCGAGGCTACCTCCTTGATGCCGTCCTCCGGCCCTACGACTCTAAGCACGTCGCCGACCTGGAGAATAAGATTTGGCATGGCCACAAGGCCTACGCCGGCTCTGATGACGCGGGTGATGCTGACACCGTAGTTTGCCCTGACATTGAGAGACCTGAGGGTCTTTCCGGTCAGGTTGTCCTTGGTAACGGTGATCTTTCTGTTCACCATCTTGCTGTCCATAAGCTCCCAGTCCTCAAGGTGCATAGGAACTTCCTTGCCGAAGGTGATCCTGAGGTTGTCGACATTCTTCTGCGAAGTGACTATCAGCAGTTTGTCGCCCTGCCGCAGCACCGTGTCAGGGCCAGGCATAGAGATGATGCCGTCCCTGAGGATTCTGGAGATCACGATGGAGCCGCCGAGATCCCTGAGGGCATCCTTGACGGTCAGGCCGAAGACGGCCGGATTCTCGACCTCGCAATGCATACGCCTCGCCACATCCTCATTTCCGCCCTCGTTGTCAAGTTCCTCCTTCTCCTTGGCAAGGTCGACCTTGAAAACGGCCTTGAAGAACATGATCAGTCCGATGACAAGAAGAACTCCCAGCGGGTAGGCCACGGCATAGGCGGAGGCGAGTCCGGAGGTCGCTCCGGTGATGTCCTGCGCCTGACAGCCGGCTGCCGTCATCGAATCGGCCATCGTCTGCTGAGCGGCGCCGAGTCCAGGGGTGTTGGTCACGGCTCCCGACATCACTCCGACCATCGTCTTGAGATCCTCGCCGGTGACCAGATGGATGGTGACGGTCACGATGACGGCTAGAAGCACGAGAGCCAGGGCCAGGAAGTTCATCAGCAGGCCTCCCTTCTTGAAGGAATGGAAGAATCCCGGACCGACCTGGAGTCCTACCGAAAACACGAAGAGGATCAGGCCGAAGTCCTTCATGAAACTGAGGACGGTCGGGTCTACCCTGAGACCGAAGTGGCTGAGGAGGATGGCCACGAACAGGATCCAGGTGGATCCGATGGACACTCCTTTGATTTTGAATTTACCGAGGTACAATCCAGTCGCTACCACAAAAGCGAAGACAAGGATCGAATGTGCGATTCCCGTACCTAAAAACAGATCACTCATAATACACTAAAAAACTCAAAAAAAACTCAATCCGCTAAATTAATCCGCGCAGCGAAGCACTGTTTATCTTCCACTTTTCCTGTCACGTAATATGTTTCCGGAGCTCCGGCCTCCTGCCCCACGGAAAGCACCACCTCATCTCCAGGCCTGGTCTCCTTCACGAAGTTGATGGTCAGACTCTTGACTCCGGCCCCGGCGAGCGCGGCATAGTCGATGCTGTCCATAGCCCAGACCACATAGCGGGCGTTGTTGGTGTGGCCGTTGATGTCGACATCCGAGTAGACGACCTTGTGCGTCCTGACCTCCTTCATCTCCACATCCTTCGGGACGACCACCTTGCCGCAAGGAGCGGCGATGGCGTTGTCGGAACACTGCGTGGACGCCGGCACCATATTCAGAACCTCGTCGCTGCGCACCAGCCGCCGTGTCTGTATGTTCATCACGATCCACGAGGACGTGCAGGACACCAGCGCCTTGGATTTGTCGGCGAAGTCGGTGTCGCCGGCCGCCCGGAGTTCGAAGTCCCTCAGGAAGAACAGACCGTCGAGGCCTTTGTGCCAGGTGTAGAGGGTCGTTTTGTCCGTCCACCGCGGAGCCGCGGGGAATTCGATGTGCATCCTCGACAGCACCCAGACTGTCTGGTGTTTCTGGAGGTCGTCGTAGCCGAAATGCAGCTCGGTGGCCGCCAGATACGCAAGTTCCTGGGCGTGGTCCATAAAAGCGGCGGGCTTCAGATGGAACGACGCGTCGGTGTCATAACAGGGAATCGTTATGTCTCTTTTAAATTTGTTCTGTCCGTTCGTTTCCATAAAGGGGTCAATAATTTCAATAATTGATGATTCTCAATTCTTCCGGGGTGTAAAGCAGGGAGTCTATGAAATCCGGCGTCACGCGGGACAGGAGCAGGAATATTCCTAAAGCGAGCAGGATGACGGCGGCGGCGCAGAGCAGCGCCACGAAGGCAGTCTTCCATCCCCGGCTCCGGGTTTTCCCCGGTGCTACCGGGACTACCGGGACTACCGGAGCTGCCTTTTCTGCGGCGGCAGGGGCTTTCTCATCAACCGGAACTTTCTCTTCCGCAGGGACTTTCCTCTCCGCAGGGGTTTCAACTTCCACGGAGGCCTCAGTTTCCACGGGGGCCTCTTCCACAACCGGCACCTCCTCTTCAGCGGCGGCAGGGGCTTGAATATCCTCACCCGGCGTTTCCTGAATATCCCGGGCATCCTGTTCCTGAATATCTTCCTGGACGCCGACGCCCGTTTCTTCCTTAACCGCTTCCGTGACCGCTTCCCCAGTCTCCTGAGAGACGGCAGGTCCGGCAATGATCTCCTTGAGAGCCGACACCGTCTCCGAGACCTCCTCCGGAGTCTCCTCGTGGGTCTTCAGGGACACCGGCTCAAGACCGACTCCGTAAGGATAGATGTCCAGATCCTCATCGGCGATGAAGAAGAAAGTGTTCTCCTTGGTGGCGCGCAGACGGCCGAGGCCGGGGAACACGACGACCTTTCTGGTCTGGAGGGTGTTCCTGAGTCCGTCGATGAAATCCTGCAGGATGTGCCTGGAGGTGGCCGGATCCGTGCCGTTCACCTTGGAGTAGAACTCCACCAGGGCGCTGTCGGAATCCGAGACTCTTTGCCGGAAAGACAGTTTTCTGTAAGGAGGGTTGATGGTGTAGCCTTTGTCAGAAAAAGTCGACGGCACGACCTCGGAAACGAACGTTCCCAGGCCCGGCAGCGCAACTTCGTCATTGTCAAGTATTAAGTCCTTGACTATCTCTGAAAACAAATCTATGTCCATCTCTTGTCCAAGAAAACAACACAAAGGTAAGCAAAAAAAACTACAAAAAAATTTGCAATAACCAGTTTTTGTTGTACCTTTGCACTCCCGAAAGGAACAACCTCCTGAAGGTTGGAAAATTCCTCAATAGCTCAGTTGGTTAGAGCACCTGACTGTTAATCAGGGGGTCGTAGGTTCAAGTCCTACTTGAGGAGCAAAAGCGGACAAATTGTCAGAAATGACGGTTTGTCCGTTTTCTTTTTGTTTGTAATCCTCTGCTTTCAAAGCCGTGCAGTTGCGCGCCGGCTCAAGTGACGGAATCATATTCAGTGCTTATCCGCACCCGTCACACGACCCCGCCTCAAGGTTATCTCTCAGGATATCATCAGCAACTCTTTTCCCATAATCACTCATATGGCAAACATATGCCATATTTTTCGGAATACCAGGGTGTTGAAAATTTTCGTTTGCCAAGTTGGCTGATTTTCGTTTGCCAAGTTGGCTGATTTTCATTTGCCAAGTTGGCTGATTTTCATTTGCCAAGTTGGCTGATTTATATGTCTGTTGAAATTCCGTTCCGCGCCGGGCGCGGAACGGAAATCAATTAAACAATCAGATTATT
>CAVEYE010000060.1:0-7859 GCA_963619595.1 bacterium
CCTCATTTCACGCACGGGAATATTCCGAAAGAGCCGTCCTGCCGGGAGGGATGGGGCGGCACTCTTCAGAAGTGAAAGTGTTCCGGGTCAAAATGGCCGAAAATCTCAACCGATTTTCATAATTCAACATTTAGTTGTAAATTAGTGGGTTGATATTCAATGTCGACCAAGAAGCCGCTGCGGGAGTGTGGAACAGCTAGATTGAGGGGAACGGGCAAAGCGGGAGAAGCGGAGCGAACTGATTGAGATTGAGGGAAAGCTGATGAGGGAAAAGCGAAGCCGGCAAGATATTCGAAATTTTCATCATCAGATATTTAGTAGTAAATTAGTCGGTTAGTATTCAATGCGGCACAGGATTCTCTGACCGGGGACGGCGGAGATGCGCCGGAATGAATATGATTAAAATTAGTGAGAGGATTAGAGAGAAGAGATTGGAGATTGTAAATAGAGGATTACGAAAAATATAAGTTTTAAATATTCACAATTTATGGATACTAAAAGAATAACTGGAATCATCTGTTCTTTGGCAGCTGTCGTGGGTCTTATGACCTCCTGCAAAGAGACAGAAGAAGATTTGGGCGCACCTTCAGTGACCCTCGACCCGTCGGCTGTCACTTTCGAAAAAGGAAGCGACACACAGACCATCACTGTGACCGCCACCAGAGACTGGGTGGCTTCGACAGATGAAGACTGGATTTCGGTCCAGCCTAAGAGCGGCAAGGCTTCCAAGGAGGCCGTCACCGTCGAGATCACCGTTCTCGAGAACACGGGACTTGACCGCGAAGGCTCAGTGAAATTCGACACAGGCCTTGTCTCCAAGACCTTGACCGTCAACCAGGCAGGCTCAGGCTCCGCCGAAGACATGATCGTTTACTACAACGACTTTGACAAGGAAGCGGCGACCAAGACTTACGGGACAAGCGGAAGCAGCTGGCCTTACCTTGACCAGTTCGAAGGCTGGAAGAACGCTACCGGAACAGGAGCAGGCAGCGAGGCTTATGCGAACAGTGGAATGTCAGTCAGGAACAACTCAAACTCAAACGGCTCCTACTCCGACTACGAAGGATCCGGCACGAACAACATGTTCTTCGGCACAAGCGCATATTTCTCAGTCACAGGCATCACCCTGTCTTCCGATGTGAACTACACAGTAAGCTTCGGCTCGGAGAAATACCTCAACGACGGCGATTCGAACTTCAAACACAGCGAGTTCCATGTCTACATAAGCAACGATGGCAAGAAATGGGTCGAACTTGAATATTCATTCCCTGACGGCGACAAGGAAGGCCGCTGGGACCTCGCCTCATCGACGTTCACCGTTCCTTCAGGCACATCGCAGCTCGGCATCTACATCAAGACCGATGTCGCCAGCGCCCACCGTCTGGACGACCTCAAGCTCAGCGTAGCATCTGCAGCAGGCACGGCGATAGACTTCTCAAAGGGTACTGAAATCGACGACGGCGAATCCGGTGGAGATGAGGACTACACCAAGGCCGAGCAGAAGACCGTCAAGGACTTCATCGCGGCTGCCGCAACATCGAAGTACTATCGCCTCAAGGGCAAGGTCAGCGGCTTCAATTCACAATATTGCAGCTTCGATCTGACCGATGAGACCGGCACAATCTACGTCTACAGCGTAGACAACAAGTCTGACTGGTCAAGCAAGATCAAGGACGGCGGCACAGTCGAACTTGCAGGCAAGTACAAGCAGTACAACTCAAAGGATGAGGTGGTCAATGCCTACATCATCAGTTTCGAGGAAGGCTCTTCAGAACCTGCGAAGGAGATGTCCATCGCTGAGGTTCTGGCCGCCGAGACCGGCACCAATGCGATAGTTTCCGGAATTGTTGCCGGAACCTACCAGAGAGGCTTTGTCATCACCGACGGCAAGGATTATCTCCTGATTTATGACGGCAGCGAATGCAAAGCCAGTCTCAAGGACAATGTGAAGGTCAGTGGAACAACCGCCTCTTACGGCGGACTAATCCAGTTGTCGTCACCTGCTGTCACCGTCGTTTCATCCGGCAACGATCTGACCCTCCCTGAGCCTAAGGCTCTTGACGGCGCGGCTTTCGATGCCTACTCTTCAAACAAGATCGAGTACATCACCTACGAGGGGACTCTCTCGGTCAGCGGAAGTTACTACAATGTGGCCGTGACAGGGGCCAGCGCCCACACAGGAAGCCTTTCCTACATCAACGACAGCTTCAACGCCAAATCTTACGACAAAACCAACGTCAAGGTCACAGGATTCTTCGTCGGCATCAGCGGCTCAGACAACCAATACGTGAACACTATGGTGACTGACCTGAGACCTTCAGCCTCCGCTTATCTCAATGTCAGCACCGAGGCCATCTCCGCCAAGGCGGGTGAAACCTCCGCTACATTTGAGATCAAGTCCAACGTCAACTGGACAGTAACCTCGGACAACGCCGCCTACACGGTAGAGCCAGCTTCCGGAGACAAGGACGCTACCGTAACAGTAAAATTCGCGACCAACGAGACCGAGAAGGATGTGAATGTCAACATCACTGTCGCCACGACTGCCGATGTCGCCACCAAGTCTTACACGATTGTGCTCACCCACAAGGGCAAGGGAGCGGCAGGCAGTTTCGCAAGCAGCATCGTATGGACTACTACCACCGACAATAACTCTTCTTCCGACAAAGCGTCCGTCAACGGAGAGGACGTCGAGGTCCTGAAATTGGGTACGGGCAAGAAGGTCGGCTATGCGACCATCTCCGTTCCTGCCGGCACAAAGAAGATTTCCTTCTATGCGCTTGCCTGGAAGGGTAAGACCGTGCAGGTTGAACTTGACTGCAACGACAAGGCTGTCGCCGATCCGATCTCTCCTAATGCGAACGATGGTTGTTCCGGCTCTCCTGCCTACACCATCACAGGTGTCACCGACACTGACAAGTACACGATTGACGTGACTTCGCTCAATGGCGGTCAGGCTTTGGCAGAGACAACCACGATGACCTTCAAGACCATCAAGGGCAAGGACTACAGAGCGATCATCTTCGGCTTGAACGCTGAAAAGTAGCGATTGTCAGTATTTTATGAATATGGAAGGTGCCGCCCGCTCTTCGGGCGGCTCCTTTTACCCTCTAAGAGGCTGCCGGGAAGCGCTTACCGGACCGGTTTCTGGTACAAATGACGAAAATCTAGTGGAAATAGTATTGAAAATTTTGAATAAGGCAGGACAGATCCGCCGCCGCTCCAGCGGGGCGGGGCTTGCCCTGCTTTTCTTTATGATGGCGGTGACCGGTCTCGTTTCCTGCGAGAAGACGGACAACGGGGATGCCGTTCCGCCGAAAATCGAGATCAAGAATCCGGAGATCGACGCCGAGGGCGGCCAGAAATTCGTTGCCGTGACAGCCTCGTCGTCCTGGCGGCTGACTGTCACCGACGCCGCCGGGGCCGAGAACCCTGACTGGCTCGCTGTCAACAAGACCTCGGGAGAGTCCAGCGTGGACGTGACCCTGACCGTCAGGGAGAACACCTCGGAGGAGAGCCGTTCCGCCACCCTCGCCGTCACCACGGCCGGTGGCTCGGCGAAGGCCGTCATCACCCAGGCCGGGGCGGAGAAAAAGACTCCGGACCCTGATCCTGATCCGACTCCCGGCCGCGGCGGCAACCTCACCAACGCCACAAAGTGGCTGGAACTTCCTGCCATTCCGTCCGGCACAGACGCTTTCACCCACTCGATGGAGGTCAGCGGAGTCAAGACAAGGAACTATTCCTTCATCTGGGACTACCACAACCTTGTCGCCCCGTGGGTCGCCTACCCGCTCTGCAAATGGAACATCGGCTCCGGAAGCCGCACGAACACCTGGGGACTTGACCCGCTGCTGGAAGAGGAAGACCAGCCGGTGCTTTACAGAGGCTACAGCGAAGGCAACTCCGGCTGGTACGCCAGAGGCCACCAGATACCTTCCGCCGACAGGCTGGCATATTCAGGAAACATCCAGACCTTCTACGGCACGAATATGACTCCGCAGCTGAACGACAAGTTCAACTCGACCATCTGGGCGAACCTTGAAAGTTCCGTGCGATCCTGGGCCAGCAGGTCCGACACCCTCTACGTGGTGACCGGCTGCGTCATCGACTACAAGGAAGGCGAGACGGTGAAATACGCCCTGGACAACGTCGGCAAGAAGGTCACAGTCCCGACCGCCTACTACAAGGTCGTGCTGCGCTACCTGAAGAACTCCACCATCGGCTACTCCGGCTACTGCGCCTGCGCCGTCTGGATGGACCACAAGGCCTACTCCTCCAAGAATGTGGACAAGACATATTCAATGTCGGTGGACGCTCTTGAAAAGAAACTGGGGATGGATTTCTTCGTGAACCTTCCGTCCGCGGTCGGAGAGGAGACCGCCGCGAAGATCGAGGCGGAGGATCCGTCGAAGGTCTCCTGGTGGTGGTAGATCCGCGGGTATATTCATAAATCATTCTCCGCTAGGGGAATGACAGGAAAACCATAATTAAAGTGACAACAATGCGTTTGAAAAGAATAATCTGCAAGGCGTTCGTCTTCCTTGCCGCGGCGATCCTCCTGCTTGCGGTGTCGGACGTCAACGTCTCGGCCTTGGCCAATGAGAAAGTCAATGAGAAAACCGATGGGAAAGCCAAGGGAAAGGCCAGAGGCTACATCATCGGTTTCTACAACGTCGAGAACCTCTTCGACACCTACCACGACGAAGGGAAGAACGACTATGAATATCTCCCCGACGGCGCTAACAAGTGGACCGAGAAGAGGTACGAAGAGAAGCTGCACAACATCGCCACAGTCATCAAGGCTATGGCTGACGAGAACAACGCCTTCCACACCATCCTCGGCCTCAGCGAGATAGAGAACCGCCACGTGCTGGAGGACCTTGTGAGCCAGAAGGAGATCGCCGACGCCAACTACCAGATCGTCCACTACGACGGACCGGACAGGCGAGGCGTGGACGTGGCCCTGCTCTACAGACCGGACCAGTTCAAACTGATAGAAAGCAAGTCCATCCCTTACGATTTCAACAGCGACATCCAGTTTGATATGGATGTGGAGTCCCAGAAGAATTTCCGCACAAGGGACGTGCTGATGGTCAGAGGAGAACTCCGCGGCGAGATGTTCGCCTTCTTCGTGGCCCATCTTCCTTCAAGGCTCGGCGGCAAGGGCACCGACCTGCGCACCCGCGGGGCCGAGATCATCTACCAGCACTCCGCTGAACTGATGGCCGAGTACCCGGGCATCAAGATCGTCGTGATGGGCGACATGAACGACAACCCTACGGACGAAAGCATGACCGTCTACCTCCACGGCAAGGAGACCGTGGAAGAGGTCGGGAAGGCCGATTTCTTCTCTCCTTTCCTCTCGATGCTGAAGGACGGTTACGGCTCTCTGGCCTACAGGGGGGAGTGGAACATCTACGACATCATCCTCGCCAACGAATCCCTGGTCAATGCGGAGAAGGGAAAACTCCGCATCGTCCCGGCCGTAAAGGGAAAGTACTATGGCAGAGTGTTCAACCAGCCGTTCATGGTCCAGCAGACCGGCCAGTACAAAGGCACTCCGTTCCGCACGTTCTCCAGCGGATCCTACATCGGTGGTTACAGCGACCACTATCCGACCTACATCATCGTGAGCAACAAGTAAGTGGTTTCCGTCGGCCTCGCAAAGCCGGGCTGCCGGAACATTAAGTCAATATTATTTATGAGCAAAAGAACAATCCTTGCCGCCTCGGCGCTGTTCCTGGTCCTGACCTTGTCCACCCGGACTTTGTCGGCCCAGACATTCACGGGCGGCGTGAAGGGCACCGTGGTGAGCCGTCTCTCCAAGCTGGCGGTCGACGGCGCTCAGCTGGTCCTCTACTCTGACGGTCAGGAGGTGGCCCGCGTCAAGGCCGGGGCCGACGGCACATTCCAGATCGGAAACCTCAAGGACGGAATGTACGACCTTGTCATCGAAAGCCCTCAGTACCTTCAGTCCAGAGTCAACGTCACCGTCAACGACGGCTACGTGAAAAATATGTTCAACCTGTCCCTGACTCCGGTGGCGAAAGTCTCCGAAGTCGATGACGCGAGCTTCTCGGAGTTCGACATGGACGACTCCGGCTACAACGACAGCCCTACCATCCTCTTCGGCCAGAACGACGTGTTCAACAACATGGCCGGCTACAACTTCAGTTCGGTGCGTTTCCGCGTGCGGGGATATTCAAGCGAGTCGCAGGAAGTCTACCTCGCGGGCGTGAAGATGAACGACGCGGTCACGGGCTACACCCCTTACTCCCTCTGGAGCGGCCTCAACGAGGCGACCAGAACCAAGGAGTCAGTCAACGGGGCGGAGGTTTCCGAATATGGTTTCGGAGGCTACAACGGTGTGACGAACATCATGCCGATGGCTTCTTCCGTCCGTACCGGCTGGAGAGGCAGCGTGCTGACCAACAGCTCCTTGTACAGGATGCGACTTATGCTGACCTATGCGTCCGGACAGCTTGACAACGGCTGGTCCTACGCCTTCAGCGCCTCGGCCAGGCTCGGCGGCAACGACTGGATCAAGGGTGTTTTCTACCGTTCGTTCGGCTACTACGGCTCCGTGGAGAAGAAGTTCAACGACGCACACAGACTGGGATTCACCTTTATGGCCGCTCCGGGCGAGCGCGGCGCGCAGAACGCCTCCACCCAGGAGGTCTATGACCTGATGGGCGACAACATGTACAACTCCAACTGGGGCTACTACAACGGAAAGGTCCGCAACGCCCGTGTCCGCAAGACCCACGAGCCTATCGCCATCCTGAAATACGACTTCACTCCGGAGTCCAACAAGTTCCAGGCTTCGGCCACGGCCCTCTACCGCTTCGGCAAGAACGGCTACACCGCCATCGACTGGTACGATGCCCCCGACCCGAGACCGGACTATTACCGCAACCTCCCGAGCTACTACTATATGGAGGACTCCGACTACGACCGTCAGAACTACTCCAAGTACGCCTGGGCCAAGGAAGCCTGGACAAGCGGTCTCGCCTCGACGACCCACATCAACTGGGACAGGCTCTATGCCGTCAATTCGATGAATTCCACAGATTCGGGCAACCGCTCCAAGTACGTCATAGAGGAGAGGCGCACCGACCAGCGCGACTTCAACCTGGCTCTCAACGGCAAGTGGACTCCTGTCCGCAACCTGACCTTCAACGGCGGACTTTCCTACAAGTGGAACCGCACCGAGTACTACAAGATCCTCGACGACCTTCTCGGAGGTGACTACTACGTCAACATCGACCAGTTCGCCGAAAGGGATTACGCGGCGTCTGCGACTATGACCCAGAACGACCTCGACTACTTCCTTGCCAACGGGTCCGCCCAGACCCTCAAGGAAGGCGACAAGTATGGCTACGACTACTACGCCCACATCCGCCGCGCCGAGGCCTGGGCTTCAGGAAAGTACAATTTCGGCGCTCTGGAGGCCACGGTGGCCGCCAGGCTGGGATATTCAAAATTCTGGAGAGAGGGTCTTTTGAGGAAGGGCCTTTTCCCGGGACTTGACGACAGCGGCTCTCCGATGACCTACAACGGCACTGTCATCACGACCTACGACCCTGACGGCACCGCCATCACCTCGAAGGGGAATTCCGAGGTGCAGCGGTTCGTGACCGGCTCGGGCAAACTGAACCTCAGCTATGTCATCCGCGGCGGCCACAGGATCTACGCCGACGCCGCCTACCTCTCCGACGCTCCGACCTTCAACCAGTCGTTCATCTCTCCGAGGACAAGGAACACCGTGATGCCTGACCTGAAGACCGTCAAGACGCTGACGGCCGACATCAACTACGCCTACCGCAACGCCGGCTACGACCTGCGCATCACCGGCT
>CAVEYE010000061.1:0-7749 GCA_963619595.1 bacterium
GGACCCCTACAGCCAATCGTCGAAGTAGGCGGTGACCTTGTCCATCAGATGGATACGCCAGCGGCCGGCCACATTGTGCTCGGAAAGAGGATAAGGGAAGTAGTCCAGCTGCACACCTTCTTCGATGCACTTCTGCACGAAACTGAGGCTGTGCTCCCACACGACGGTGTTGTCGACAGCCCCCTGGCAGATCAGAAGCTTGCCCTTGAGGTTCTTGACGTTGTTCAGGAGGCTCGTCCGGGCGAAGCCCTCAGGGTTGGTGGCCTCGGTGTCCATGTACCTTTCGCCGTACATTATCTCGTACCATTTCCAGTCGATGACCGGACCGCCGGCCACACCGACCTTGAAGGTCTCCGGGAAGTTGGTCATCAGCGAGATCGTCATGAAGCCGCCGTAACTCCAGCCGTGCACGCCGATCCTGCCGGAATCCACGAACGGAAGAGACTTCAGCATATTCACTCCCACCATCTGGTCCGCCATTTCGCACTGCCCGCACTGACGGTGGATCGCTTTTTCATATTCAGAACCCCTGTTCGGCGTGCCGCGGTTGTCCTGCACGTAGACGACGTAGCCTTTCTGCGCCATCAGCACTTCCCACATGCGCACTTCGCCGAGCCACGAGTCGCGCACCATCTGCGAGTGCGGGCCGCCGTAGACGTAGAGGATGACAGGGTACTTCTTCGCCGGGTCGAAGTCCGCCGGCAGGTAGAGCCTGTACCAGTTGTCGTACTTTCCGTCGGCGCTTTTCACCGTCCCGAAGAGCATCTCGCCGGTCTTGTAGCCCTCGAGCGGATCGGCGGAGGTGTGGAGGTTGCGGATCAGGCGGCCGTCCGCGGAGCGGAGGTCGGTGACTCCCGGCACGTTGAAGCTGCTGTAGGAATCGATGAACTTCGTGCAGCCCGCGTTGAGCTTGACGGAGTGCCAGCCCTCCTCGGCGGTGAGCCTCTGCGGCTTGCCGAATCTGGCCTTGCTGACGGCGTCGGCGCGTCCCTTAGGCATCTTGACCTCGATCCTGAAGAGGTGGTTCTCGACAGGGGAGACCTCGGCGGAGGTGTAGTAGACGAACTTCCCGTCGCCGCCGATGTACTCGACGTCAGCGTCCACCGCCGTCAGCCGCCTCACCGTGCCGAGCGTGTCACAAAGGTAGAGGTTGCGGTAGCCGTCGCGGTTGTCCGTCCTGTAGATGAATGAATATGTCCCTTCGATGAAGCGCAGCGGGTCCAGAGGCTCGACGTACCTGTCGTTGTCCTCGGTGAGGACGGTGCGCGCGAACGACCCGTCGGCGGCGCGGTACATGTTCAGCTTCACGTGCTCCTGCGTGCGGTCAAGGACTTGTATGAATATGTTCTTTCCGTCCGGCGACCAGCTGATGTTGGTGAGATAGCGGTCGTCGCCGAAGTCTGTGACGTCGCACCAGACTGTCCGGCCTGTGGCGAGGTCATACACTCCGAGGCTGACAACCTCGCTCTCCATCCCGTTCATAGGGTACTTGATGCTCTTCAGCGAGCCGGTCCGGGTGCGGATGTCCAGCAGCGGGAACTCCGTCACCTTGCTCTCGTCCTTCCTGTAGAACGCCAGTCTAGTCCCGTCCGGCGACCAGAATATGCCGTTCTCGATGCCGAACTCGTTGCGGCTTACGACCTGCCCGTAGGTGATCTGGTCGCTGTCGCTCACGGCCACGCCGGTGGCCTGCCCGTCTTTGAATATGTAGAGGCTGCGGCCCACTGTGTAGGCCAGCGCGCCCTGCTTGCTTTCAGTGATGTTCTCCGCTTCGCGCGGGAATCCTTCCGGAAGCCTCTTGGAGTAGTAGGGCGTGACCTCTCCGGTCTCAAGGTCCTCTACCTTCCACTTGCCGGAGTCGTTGAAGGCTATCGTGTTGTCACCGGTCCAGGTGGCCCAGATGCCGCTCGGGCGCACATTCCGGCCAAGCACAGCCTCTTCCATAGTGAGACATTTCCCCTCCGGGTTGGCCGGATGGGTGGTCACCACTCCCGTCTGCGCCTGCAGCGCAAGCGGGGCCGCGGCCAGGATGACCGCCAGAATTCTTCTGTCCATAAGCCGGTTCTATTCAGATGATGTGGAAACTATCCTGTCGACGACATATTTCTGCATTCCCCGCCACGGAAGGGCTCCGAGGTACTCCTTGTAGTGCAGCTCGACAGTCTTGCCGCTGCATCTCATCAGCTCGTTGGCCACCTCCTCGTTCTCGACGGAGAAATCGAATATGTAGGACTCCACCGCGGTTCCGCTGCCTTTGGATCCCCTGAAGCCGGACTGGATGAGCTTGCCTTCGTAAGTCTTCCAGACATAGCCTTTGTAGATGAACTGGTTGAGTTCGCCGGCCTTCACTCCATCGCCGAAGACGAAGTAGAACCTGACGTAGATGAACGCCGCCAAAGCGAGGGCCAGGACAACGCCGACCCCTGTGAAAATCTTTCCTTTGATTGTCATGACTTTTTGATTGTAAGAATCTTTCTTGATTTGGTAATGTCTTTCTCCTATGCAGGCTCACTTGCGGGGAAAGGCCCGCCTGTCTTGACGGAGCAAGCCCCTCCCCTGAGGGCGGAGCCTATCTGACCGGCTCTCCTGTCATCTCCCAGCCCGTCATCGTGGCGATGTAGGGGATCACTGAATATGCTATCTTGAGATGCCCGCTGTGGTTCGGGTGACCGTCCGCGCCCATGTCCTGCACCTCGTTGTGGACAAACGGACAGAGGGCCACAAGGTGGACGTTTTTAAGACCGCTTCCGGCGATGGCTCCGCGGACATATTCAAACATCAGCACATCGTGCTTCGGGCTGACGCAGAGGATCGGGTGGTCTTCGCCGTAGTTCGCCTTGATCTCGCCGAGCAGGGTGGTGTAGCCCTTTGTGAACTGCTTGCTCGAAGGCTGCATCCCTCTGGAGAAGTCGTTGGTGCCGAGGTAGATGACAGTGATCGACGGCTTGAGAGGGGAGGCCGCGGCGTCCCAGGTCTCCTTGCCGGCGTTGTCGAAGGTGTAGAGGTAGTGCTCGGGCATCGTGAAGTCGCCGATCTTGCCGTTGTAGTTGCGCGCCACGCCGATCCCTGAGTGGGCGGTGACGATGTGGTCGGCTCCGAAGTACCTCGCCGTGGCGCAGGCGTAGGTCAGGTTCTGGTTCTCGGTCTCCGCCTTATAGTGTTCCGTGTTGGCGGCCTCCGTGCCGTAGCCGCAGGTGTAGGAGTCGCCGATGAACTCGATGATTCTTTCCTTAGGGGTGTCGGCCTGGAGGAAACATCCGTCTGTGATGAACTCGTTGACGGTGGTCATTCCCTCGTTGCCCTCAGTGCGCTTCTGGAGGATCACCTGGTGGGGCGCTTTCGCCGCCTTCCTGTCCTTCCCGAAACGGGCTTTCATTTCCTCCGCGCTGAAGATCACGATCGTCGTGTCTGTGCCGCTGACGGTCAGGACCTTGTCCGGTGCGGTGTCCATCGACCCGTCAAGCCAGACGTTGTAGTAGTTCTTTTTCGTGTCGGAGACCTTGAAACTGAGGAAGCTGCCTGTGAATCTCACTTTGGCGTACACCCCGGTCCAGTCGAAGGAGACGCTTCCGCCGTCGACCTTGGTTCTTCCTATGAAGGTGACGCGGGAGTCGGAAGCCTTGATGCTGCGGCCGCCGGCTTCAGGCGTAGTCGTCTTTGATGCCGCGGGGGCTGCCGTAGCCGTTATGGCCGCGGCCCCGAGTCCGAAAAGAACCGCTGCTAGAAGGATTATGCGTGTCGTTTTCATATAATATGGTTTTACGTAACTCAAGTTTCCGCAAATTTGATGATTTTATTCTGCGAATTTAATGAATATCCCGGATTATTTGATATATTTGTGAGGTTGCGGTGTGACTCCGCGGGCTTCAATGGAATTTTTTTGCATTTATTTTTTAAATACTTAACACTTTTTAACATCAAACCAATTATGGCTTACACAGAAACAACGAAAACTACTTACGGCCAGCGGGTGAAGAAATCATTCGGCGGCATCGGTTCAGGCATCCTGATGATTGTGGTCGGCACGGTCCTCCTGTGGTGGAACGAAGGCCGCGCGGTCAAGACCTCCAAAATGCTAAAGGAGGCCGCCGGGGTCACCGTCGAGATGCAGGACATCAGCACCATAGATCCTCAGTTCGAGGGCAAGCTTGTCCACGCCACCGGAGCGACCGCTACCCTGGATTCTCTCATCGACGCTGATTTCGGTGTCGGCGTGACGGCTGTCAAGTTCAACAGGAAGGTCGAGTACTACCAGTGGCAGGAAAGCTCTTCCAGCACCACTAAAGACAAGGTCGGCGGAAGCCAGGAGACCACCACAACCTACACCTACAAGAAGGCCTGGACGGGTTCTCCGGTGAACTCCGACGAGTTCCACGATCCTGCCTACCAGGGCAAGAACTTCGTGAAGGCGCAGTTCGAGGATGGACGTCAGACGGCCGAGAATGTCTCCTTCGGCGCCTACAGGCTGAACAAGGCTTTGATCGGCGGCATCTCCGGTGACCAGGCCTATGTCATCAGCGAGGCTGACGCCGAGAGGATTTCCAACGAACTCTTCAAGGATGCCACAGAGGCTGACTCCACCTTCGTCGTAAGCGTGAAGAACAATGTTGTCTACATCGGCCGTAATCCTGACGCTCCTGCTGTCGGAGATGTCCGCGTCACCTTCACCAAGGTGCTTCCTGCCGAGGTTTCCATCCTCGCCACGGTCGTAGGCGACACCTTCGCTCCGTTCACCGCCAAGAACGGCAAGACCTTAGAGATGCTCTCGATGGGCGTGAAGACCTCAGACCAGATGTACGAAGGCCAGAAGTCCACCAACAAGACGATGCTCTGGATCTTCAGACTTCTCGGAATATTCCTTGTCATCGGTGGTTTCAAGGGTGTGTTCGGCTTCCTGGAGACTCTCGCCAAGGTTCTGCCATTCGTCGCGAACATCCTCGGCGCCGGTGTGGGCCTCGTCTGCTCTGTTCTCGGTTTCGCCTGGTCGTTCATCGTGATCGCCCTCGCCTGGCTTGCCTACAGACCTTTGCTCGGCATCACTCTGCTTGTCCTCGCCGTGGCCGGCATAGTCTTCCTTGCCCGCCGCAAGAAGGCAGCTCCGGCAGCGCCTGCAGAATAAGATAAAGTTCCCCGGCCTCTCCAAATCGGAGACCGGGGAATTTTCAATGAATATGCAAACAAAAAAAGGATGGTCTTGAGGCCATCCTTTCTTTCGTCATTAGGCACCGTTTCCGGCACCCTAGTACTGGGTAGGAGAATCGAACTCCTATTGCAAGATTGAGAATCTTGAGTACTAACCGTTATACGAACCCAGCGTTTGGTTTTGAGATTGCAAAGATAGGCAAAATTCCTTTACCTCCAAACTTTCTTGCAAAGTTTTTTTGAAAATGTTCATTTAAGCAGCCCGGGAAGCTGTGAGAAGTCATCTATGACGTAGTCAGCGCCGCTGGAAAGCAGCTCCTCGCGGCAGGAATTGCCGTAGGTCACGCCGCAGGTCCTTGCTCCAGCGCCCTTGCCCATCAGGATGTCGAACGGCATGTCGCCGACGACGAGCGCCTCATCGGCGGTGAATCCTGTTTTCCGCAGGGTGTACAGGACCTGGTCGGGGGCGGGTTTCCCTTTTGGCGTGTCATTGGCTCCCACGACGAGGGAGAAGTACTTGTCGAACCCGAAGGTGGCCACGAAGTCGTCCAGCGATCCGTGCGAGCGGGATGAGGCCACGGTCATCGCATAGCCCTTGTCGTGGAGTTCCTGCAAGGTCTCCGGCACATTCGGGAATATGGTCGGCACAAGTTTCTTCTTGTTGACATCGAAGATCCTCCTGTAGGTCGAGGCGCAGAGGGCGATGTGTTCTTCGTCCAGCTGCGGGAACAGGACCTTGAAGCCGCTTTCGAGCCGGAGTCCTATGGTGGCGGCGCACGCCTCCTCTGTGGCGACTGGCAGCCTGAGTTCCTCCATCGTCATGATGAGTGTCCTGATGATGGTCTGTCTGGTGTCGCAAAGCGTGCCGTCGAAGTCGAATATGATGATTTTCGTGTCCATTTTACAAGTGCGTTTTTTTCCAGGACCCTTCCGCCCCTCCGGAGCCGTACTGCTGCCGGCAGGGCCGATGGATCCGCCCCGCGAAAATAATCCGATTTCCCCTAAAATCAAAATGCGGCAAAAAAGTGGGGAAGTGTTTGAATATCCCGGGAAAAATCCTAACTTTGCGGTCTGATTTGAAGATACGGCTTGAAGCGGATCCTGAAATCGGAAACGGTTAGAAACAACAATTTAAATTTATAAAGAAATGAAAAAAGGAATCCATCCCGAAACCTACCGCCTTGTAGCTTTCAAGGATATGTCGAACGACACGGTGTTCATCACCCGTTCCTGCGCCGACACCAAGGAGACCATCATGGTCGACGGCGTTGAGTACCCGGTTGTAAAGGTCGAAATCTCCAACACCTCACATCCGTTCTACACAGGTAAAGTCAAGCTCGTTGACACCGCCGGACGCGTCGACAAATTCTACCAGAGATACAAGAACCGTCAGAAGTAATTTCTGTCATAGGTCAGAAAACGAAAGAGAGCCGAGGTTTTCCCCGGCTCTCTTTTTCATTGTGCAGTCCTTTACTTGATGCGGTAAGGCTGGTCGTCGTAAAGGGTGAAGCGCTTGGCTTTGCGGATCCATTTCTGCTCCTCGGCCTTGATGTGTTCCCTGACCCCGAGGAAGTCGAAGCCGCCTCTGAGGTAGTCCATCATCACAGGGTCAGCGATTTTGGTCTCGAAACCGTCCAGCAGCCTGAATTCCGGGTATCTTTCCAGAAAATAGCGCATCAGCTGGAGGGTGTGGAGCAGGGAATGGTACTCGGCTCCGGGCTGGAGCATGATCTGGTAGCCCTTGCAGACCTGCCCTTCGTAGCGGCCTGTGGACGGGGTGAACGTGCAGGGGCGCATCAGCACTCCCGGAGGGGCCGGCAGCACCTCGTGCCTGTTGTGAAGGATGAAAGGCGCGCCGAGATATTCATAAGGTCTCGCCGTGCCGATCGCAGGCGTGACGGTGGTGTTGTTCCAGAGGCCTCCGCCGCTGTACATCTGGCAGGTGAACATCCCCGGGATGTCCGAGGCCGGGGCTATCGTCCACGGCAGCAGCTGGCGTGTCGAGTCGTTGGCCAGGGCCGAGATGATGTGGAGGGCGAACGTGGCTCCGATCTCGTTGTACCAGATGTTGCACAGTTCGCCGAGCGTCAGGCCGTGCCTGTGGGCCACCTTCGGGGTGAACGGCTCGGATGCTCCGATGGGCATCGATCCTTCGACGATCCTGCCTGCAGGGTTGATGTGGTCGACCACGTACAGGGCCGGCGGATTCTCCATCCTGGAGATGGTCTCCATCAGGCTGAACACGTCCTTCGTGTAGTTGAAGTATCTCGATCCGGCGTCCTGTATCTCCACGACGACGGCGTCCAGACCCTCAAGCTGTTCCTTTTCAAACGCTATGTGGTTCGTTCCCGGGGTCAGTTCGGCGTCCCTCGGCCTGAGGACGGCCGCTAGGTTGCCTCTCTCCGAGAACAGATCGTACATGTACCTTCCTCTAGCGGTGTCCCAGCAGTTCTGGGTGCAGAAGCATCCGACCTTGCCGTCCAGCAAAGCCTTGTCCAGCTGGTCCTCCAGCGCCGTAGTCCTGAATGAAAACATGATCCTTAGATTTTGTTGTTAATACAAATATAACCTCTATCTCCGGGCCGAAGTCAACCTCGGTTGAGAGGA
>CAVEYE010000062.1:0-1867 GCA_963619595.1 bacterium
TCCCACGACATCACCTATGTAGGCATCATCCAGACCGCGCGCGCCAGCGGACTCGATAAGTTCCCGATTCCTTATGCGATGACCAACTGCCACAACTCGCTCTGCGCCGTTGGCGGCACCATCAACGAGGACGACCACATCTTCGGACTTTCCGCCGCCAAGAAGTATGGCGGAATATATGTGCCTGCGAACCAGGCTGTCATCCATCAATATGTCCGCGAAGCCCTCTCCGGCTGCGGCAGGATGATTCTCGGCTCAGACAGCCACACGCGTTACGGCTCGCTCGGATGCATGGGTGTGGGCGAAGGCGGCGGCGAGCTTGTCAAGCAGCTCCTCCACAACACCTGGGACATCAACGCTCCCGAGGTTGTGCTTGTCTGGCTTGAGGGCAGCCCTCGTCACGGAATCGGCCCTCACGATGTGGCCATCTCCCTTGTCAAGGCCGTGTTCGAGAACGGATTCGTGAAGAACAAGGTGCTTGAGTTCGCAGGTCCGGGCGTGGCTTCACTCCCTGTCGACTTCCGTAACGGAATCGACGTGATGACCACCGAAACCACCTGCCTGAGTTCCATCTGGATCACGGATGAAAAGGTCAAGGAGTACTACGACATGCACGAGCGTCCTGATGCCTACAAGGAACTCCAGCCTGGCGAGATCGCCTACTACGATTCGATGATCAGGATCGACCTCTCGAAGCAGGAGTCGATGATCGCCCTTCCTTTCCACCCTTCCAACGCCTACACGGTACACGAGTTCCAGGCAGACCCTGTCGGAATCCTGAAGAAGGTCGAGGAAGACGCCAAGAAGCGTTTCGGCGACAAGATCACGATCGACCTTGAAAGCAAGGTGAAGAACGGCAAGGCCTTCGCTGACCAGGCCCTCATAGCCGGCTGCTCCGGCGGCACCTACGACAACCTCAGCGAGGCCGCAGCGATCCTCAAGGGCAAGACCATCGGCAACGACTATTTCACGATGTCGGCCTACCCTCAGTCGACTCCGGTCTATCTCGCGACCACCCGCAACCACATCGCGGAGGAACTCCTCGAGGCCGGCGTCGTCATCAAGCCTGCGTTCTGCGGACCTTGCTTCGGAGCCGGCGACGTGCCTGCCAACAACGGACTTTCGATCCGTCACACGACCCGCAACTTCCCTAACCGCGAAGGCTCGAAGCCTGGCCAGGGCCAGATTTCCCTTGTCTGCCTGATGGACGCCCGTTCGATCGCGGCCACGGCCGCCAACGGCGGAGTCATCACGGCGGCCACCGACATCGAGTATGAGGACAACCACAAGCCTTACGCCTTTGACGACCGCATCTACAAGAGCCGCGTCTTCAACGGCTACGGCAAGGCCGACCCTTCGGTCGAACTCCGCTACGGCCCTAACATCAAGGACTGGCCTAAGATGTTCCCGATGGAGGAGAACATGCTCCTCGAACTGGCGGCCGTCATCCACGACCCTGTCACCACGACGGACGAGCTGATCCCTTCGGGCGAGACCTCCAGCTACCGTTCCAACCCTCTGAAACTCTCCGAGTTCGCCCTCTCCCGCCGCGTTCCTGAATATGTCGGGCTGAGCAAGAGGATCCAGTCGGAAGACCACGAGCGCCGCGCCGGCAAGACCCCGGCCCACGTGCTTGAAGCCCTCGCGAAAGTCGGAGCCAAGGCGGAGAACACCTCCTTCGGCTCCTGCGTGTTCGCCAACAAGCCGGGCGACGGCTCTGCCCGCGAGCAGGCCGCTTCCTGCCAGAAGGTGCTGGGCGGCGACGCCAACATCTGCTATGAATATGCCACCAAGCGTTACCGCAGCAACTGCATCAACTGGGGCATCGTGCCGTTCACCATCGCGCCGGACACTCCTTTTGAATATG
>CAVEYE010000062.1:2106-3312 GCA_963619595.1 bacterium
ATATTCGTAAAACATTAAAAGCAAGATATTTATGAAAAAAATTCAAATGGTCACCCCTATCGTCGAGATGGACGGTGACGAGATGACAAGGATTCTTTGGAAGATGATCAAGGATGAGCTTATCCTCCCGTTCATCGACCTCAAGACAGACTACTACGACCTCGGTCTCGTGCATCGTGACGAGACCGCCGACCAGGTGACCGTGGACTCCGCCAACGCCACGAAGAAGTACGGCGTGGCCGTCAAGTGCGCCACCATCACTCCTAACGCCAAGCGTATGACCGAGTACAACCTGCATCAGATGTGGAAGAGTCCGAACGGAACGATCCGCTCGATGCTGGACGGCACGGTGTTCCGCACACCTATCACCATCCCTTCCATCTCTCCGGCCGTTAAGTTCTGGAAGAAGCCTATCACCATCGCCCGTCACGCCTACGGCGACGTTTACAAGAGCGTTGACATCAAGGTGGATGAACCGGGAGTGGCCAAACTCATATTCGAAGGCGAAAGCGGCAAGAGGGAAGAGCAGATCGTGCACACCTTCAAGGGTCCGGGTGTCCTCCAGGGACAGCACAACACCGACGCTTCCATCCGTTCATTCGCGCACTCCTGCTTCAAGTACGCCCTTGACCTCAAGCAGAGCATCTGGTTCGCCACCAAGGACACCATCGCCAAGAAGTACGACGGACGTTTCCGCGAAATCTTCGAAGAGGTGTTCGCCGAGTACAAGGACCGTTTCGCCGAGGCCGGCATCGAGTACTTCTACACGCTGATCGATGACGCCGTAGCCCGCGTGATGCGCAGCGAAGGCGGTTTCATCTGGGCCTGCAAGAACTACGACGGCGACGTGATGAGCGACATGATCTCCACGGCCTTCGGTTCGCTGGCGATGATGACTTCCGTGCTTGTCAGCCCTGACGGCAACTACGAGTACGAGGCCGCCCACGGCACCGTCACCCGCCACTACTACAAGCATCTGGCTGGAGAGGAGACCTCAACCAACCCTATCGCCACGATCTTCGCCTGGAGCGGAGCGTTCCGCAAGAGGGGTGAAATGGACAACCTCCCTGAACTCGTCAACTATGCCGACCAGCTTGAAGCCGCCTGCTTCGACACTCTAAACGAGGGCATAGTCACGAAGGATCTCGCCAACCTTATGGAGGGTGTGACTCCGGTTGTCAAGAATTCCGCCGACTTCATCGCCGC
>CAVEYE010000063.1:0-2398 GCA_963619595.1 bacterium
GTCGCCGTCCCCGTCGAAATCGGCGATGCAGGGCGCAGGGCTTCCATAGGTTTCCATCGGAACTCCACCGGCGGAGACCTTGCCTCTGTTTATGAAGTGTCCGTCCACATTCTCGATAAGATAGACGTAACCGCGCAGAGGACCGTTGGTCCACCGTCCAGCGGAGTCGAAAGCGTTGTCCCAGCCATAATCGTCCCAGGTGTCGACACCCACGATGATGTCCTTGTCTCCATCGCCGTCCCAGTCAACATAGTTCCAAAGGTCGCTTCTGCTGTTCTTGAAAGTTCCGCCGATGCGTTCGCCTTCATATTCAATGACTTCCGGCTGTGTGTAGAGGTTGCTGAAGAAGCCGCTCCATTCCCGCCCGGGCGAGAGGACAAAGGTTTCGCCGCCGGTCTCGCTGAAGCGGATGTTGTTTTCTCCGATGGTGGAAAGTTTCACCGCACGGTCGAAGAACGGCCGCCGCGGAGTCCCGATGTTCCTGAAAAAATAGAGGCCGCGGTATGGCAGGTCGGGTGCGGACACAACCAGGTCCTTCACGCCGTCGCCATCGTAGTCATAAGGCAGCGGCACTCCCCAGAGGCCCACTGCCAGGTCGCGATCTATGTCCTGGTTGTAGCGGACGGCCGTCACATTGTTTTGTGAATATGCTACCGCGGCTTCCAGCGTCAGGGCCAGAGCCAGAGAAAGGAAACGGAGAGTTGGCTTCATAAATGCCTGTCAGGTAAGGATTTCCGCTATGCTTTGCCGGCTTTGCGGTGGCTGACCCATTCGAGGGCGATGACGAGAACAGCTCCGAGAACCATCCAGAGGATGGCGCTGCCTATCTGAGGATCGATGGCGGCGGAGCCGAGGTTGAATCCGGAACTTTCCTGAAGGGTCAGCGCTAGGGCGTCCACCTGGGCTTCGGCCTGTTCAGCGGTCTGTCCGCCGCGCATCAGCTGGGCTGTCAGCAGGCTGGCCTTGTCGCTCCACGGCCAGACCTTCACCAGAGAACCGAGGGTGAAGCCTATCAGGGTGATCAGAGTCGGCCTTTCGTAGTGGCCGATCAGCCAGTGCAGGAATTTCGAGAAGGCGGCGAGGCCGAGAAGGCAGCCGACGGCGAACACGAACAGCACCGGCAGGTTCAGTTCGCTGAGCGCGCCCATAATGAACTCATACTTGCCTAGAAGCACGAGAATGAAACTGCCGGAGATGCCCGGAAGGATCATCGTGCAGATCGCGATGGCTCCGCAGACTAGGATGAACCAGGTGGCATCGGTTGTCTGGGTCGGAGACAGAAGGCAGATCACCGCTCCGAGAATGATTCCGAAGACGAGCCAGAGGCAGTCCGCCGCCTTCCACTTCTTGATGTCGCAGAGCATGTAGATCGCCGACACGACGATCAGCCCGAAGAAGAACGCCCAGGTCTGGACCGGATGGTAGGCCAGCACATATTCCATCACCCTGGCGAGCGAGAACACGCTCACCAGCACGCCTGCCGCGAGGCAGAGAAGGAAAGTCCCGTGAATATTCTTCCAGAATTCCTTGAATTTCCCTTGGAAGACAAGTTTCCACGAACCGGGCGACAGAACCGCGTTCAGCGCCTCGATGAGTTCATTGAATATCCCGGTGAGCAGGGCGATCGTGCCTCCGGACACTCCCGGAATGACATTGGCGGCCCCCATCGCGAATCCCTTGACGGCGACGAGAGCGTTTTTTGCAAAGTTGGACATAGGTCGTTCTGATTATCAGTTCATTTTGGTCAGATAACTCTTGATGGCCGTGAAGCACTCCATCTGCGAGATTTCCTTCCCGGCAGGGTCGTTGATCACGAAATCGAAAAGATTCCCGTCCATCTGCTTGCGGCCGATCTTGAACCTAGCTCTGGATGTCCTGGCCATATATTCAATGGCGAAGTCAGGATCCTTGACCAGCGAGATGAAAAGGTCCGGAGACTGCTCGTCCAGCACGTTCAGCTTGTACTTCGAAGGCCTTCCTATCCAGTCGAGATCCTTCTTGGTGATGGTGGTCTGGATGCTTGTGATGAGCCTGTCCTCGTTGCCGATCTTCCTGAAATCCTGGAAGAACACGCAGCCCTTGATGTCGTGGCCACGGAAAAAGTTCATTATGGCCGTCTTGCAGGAGTCGAACGAGGATTCCTCGACATCTATGATGGCCACGTAGGAATGTATCTTCTGCAGCGGAAGGATGCCGGTGGGAACATTGCTGGAATGCTTGGCCAGGCTTCTTTTCCTGAAAAACTTCCTTAAAAAATCAAACATAATTTATTCTTATTCAACTTTCTCAAGTGATTAAATGCATGTGACAAAGTACCTTATCTCACGTTCGAAGAGTATTGCCCAAGAAAAATCAGTTCACGTTACCCCCTCCCTAAATCCCTCCCCTCGGGGGAGGG
>CAVEYE010000064.1:0-25096 GCA_963619595.1 bacterium
GGCTCTTCCTCCGTACCGCCGAGTTCCTCTGGCAGGAGGGCCACACGGCCCACGCCACGGCTCAGGAGGCCCAGGAGGAGGCTCAGAGAATGGTCGGCGTGTACGCCAAGTTCGCGAGAGAGTACCTCGCCCTGCCTGTCATCGTGGGCCACAAGAGTCCTAACGAGAGGTTCGCGGGCGCTCTCGACACTCTTACGATCGAGGCCATGATGCAGGACGGAAAGGCCCTGCAGGCCGGCACCTCGCATTTCCTCGGCCAGAATTTCGCCAAGTCGTTCGATGTGAAGTACACGGACAAGGAAGGCCAGCAGCAGTATGTCTGGGCCACATCCTGGGGCGTTTCCACAAGGCTTATGGGCGCTCTCGTGATGGCTCACGGCGACGACAACGGCCTTGTGCTTCCTCCGGCCCTCGCTCCGATCCAGGTGGTGATGGTGCCGATCTACAAGACTGACGGGGACCATTCGAAGATCCTTGAGAAGATGGACCAGCTGAAGAAAGCCCTCGAGGCCGAAGGACACACCGTCAAGATCGATGACCGTGAAACCCTCCGTCCGGGCTTCAAGTTCGCCGAATGGGAACTCAAGGGAGTCCCGGTACGTCTCGCGATGGGACCGCGCGACCTTGAGAACGGTACTGTCGAGGTGCACAGACGCGACACTCTTGAGAAGCAGACCGTGGCTCTTGAAGGTCTGGACAAGTCGATAGCCGCCCTTCTGGACGACATCCAGAAGACAATCTACAAGAAGGCTTACGATTTCAGGGCCGCCAATGTGGAGAAATGCGACGACTGGGAGGAGTTCAAGGCCAAGATAGGCACAGGCAAGTTCCTGCTCTGCCATTGGGACGGCACCGCCGAGACCGAGCAGAAGATCAAGGACGAGACCAAGGCGACGATCAGGTGCATCCCTGTGGACAGTTTCGTCTGCGAGGAGGAGGGCAAGGACATTTATTCCGGCAAGCCTTCAAAGCAGAGAGTCGTGTTCGCCATCTCTTATTAGACCGGATAGGAAAACTGTGTGGACTATGAAGAAGATTTGCAAGATTATCACCGCCGTGGCTCTGGCGCTCGCGTCCGCGGGCGTCGCTTCGGCCCAGACCGAGAACAACACCCAGTCGGCGGCGGCAGCGGCGGCGAGGATGCTGACGCAGACCCGGGAGACCAAGACGGAAACCCCGAAACCGGACTACTGGACGAGGTCTCTGATGACGAACCTCAACTTTGTCCAGAGCAGTTTCACGAACTGGGCCAAAGGAGGTTACAACAACTACGCCCTCAGCGCCTACATCGACGGCAACGCAAAATGGAAGAAGGGGGAGATGTACTGGAACAACCGTCTCCAGCTGGACTACGGCTTCCTCTACTCTGCGGACAAGCCTATTCTGCAGAAGAACAAAGACCGCATACTTCTTGAAAGCACCTGGGGCTACAAGGCCACCAAGACCTTGAACTACTCTGCCAAGTTCACTTTCCTGAGCCAGTTCGCCAACGGCTACAACTATCCGACCCCCGCGGTCGAAGGTGACGAGGAACCGTCCGGCAAGGACTGGAAGAACGCCCGCGTGCTGAAGTCCGGACTCTTTTCTCCGGGAACGGTCAATCTCGGTCTCGGTATCGACTGGGTGCCGAACAAATGGCTGACCGTCAACCTCGCCCCTATCACGGGAGGTTTCACGATCGTCGGCTCGGAGAAACTGAGGAAGAACAACGGTATGGACAGGAAGAAGGACTACAACGACACGGAGGCCTATCCTGACGAGAAGGACGAGCAGGGAATCTACTACACGACAGGCAGTTACTACAAACCGGCCAGGTTCGAGTTCGGTGCCCAGCTGACCGCCGACGCCAAGATCAAAGTCAACGACAATTTCGAAGGCTCGACGCATCTGCTTCTGTTCTCCAACTACCTGAAGAACCCGCAGAACCTCCGTGTGAACTGGGACACCCGTATGATGTGGAAGATCAGCCGCTTGTTCTCGCTGAACCTTACCACCAACCTTATCTACGACGACACCGTGCTGATCGTCGACAAAGACCACGAGGACTGTGACGGCCACAAGAGGGTGCAGTTCGCCCAGGCCCTTCAGTTCGGCTTCACCTACACGTTCGCGAGCAAGAAATAGCTGTCCCCGACCATGCAGGAAAGGTTTGACAGAATCTTGAAGGAGCTGCTTCCCGAAGGGGAGGCGGCTCTTCTTGCTGTCAGCGGGGGAGTGGATTCGATGTGCCTGGCGGACCTGTTCCTCAATTCCACCCTGCGGCCGGATTTCGCGGTGGCGCATTGCGATTTCCATCTGCGAGGGGAGGACAGCGTCGCCGATGAGGCCCTGGTCAGAGAATGGGCGGAAAGCCACGGAAGGGTATTCATAAAAAAGGACTTCGACACTCTGGGGTACGCCGCTGAAAAGGGCGTGAGCGTCGAGATGGCCGCGAGAGAACTGCGCTACGCCTGGTTCGGGGAGGTCTGCCGCAACCGGGGAATCTCATTCCTTGTCGTGGCACACAATGCTAACGACAATGCGGAAACGCTGATTCTGAACCTATTGCGAGGGACGGGGGCGCGCGGAGCGTGCGGAATGCGGCTTGTCTCTCCTTTGGCCGGAGCACCCGGCGTCACCATCCTCCGTCCCCTCCTGAGTTTCCCGAGAAAGGAGATTTCTGAATATGCCGTCTCGCGCGGGTTGCTTTGGCGTGAGGACCGGACCAACGCGGACTCGTCCTACAAGCGAAACCGCATCCGCAACGAGATTTTCCCGCTTTTTGAAAAGCTGAACCCGTCGTTCCTGAACACACTGGGCGAGGATATGGAGCGGTTCGCCCAGGTGCAGTCCATAGCGGACGATTTCCTCGCCGCGGTCGAAAGCGAGGCCGTGACCTACTCCGGCGAAGGTTTGCCTGAAATTGATTTCCAGCGACTTATGGCAAGGCGGAATTGGGAATATGCACTTTTCCGCATCCTTGAACCTTACGGCTTCACCGCCTCCGCCGCAAGCGATGTGGCGGTCCTGCTCAAAAAGGGCGGCACTGTCAGCGGGAAGCGGTTCTACTCCAATGAATATCTTGCCGTGACCGGCGGCCGTTCCATCGCCGTGATCCGTCGGGAGCAGTCTGAAACGTCTGACGGACAGGAAGTTCTGGTCACAGGCCCGGGTGAATATTCATTGAAAGGAGTAGGGTTTTCTGTCGTTCTGGACAGTGACGCGTCCGTTGTCAAGACAGCTCCGGGGGAGACAAGGTTCGACTCTTCCGCCGTTCCATTCCCGTTCGTCGTGCGCGGCTGGAGGCGGGGCGACTGGATGAGGCCGCTGGGTCTCAAGGGCGGCAAGAAGCTGAGCGACATGTTCGTCGACCTGAAGATGGGCGTGACGGACAAAGAGAAAGCCCTCGTCATCGCTGGCGAAGGCTCTCACGTTCTCTCGCTTGTGGGTCACCGTATCGATGACTCCGTCAAGGTGACGGGTGACACGGCTTCCGTCACGGTGATCCGTATCCTTTAACGTTATTTTATTTCGATCTCGAAAGGCATTCTCGCGAAGAGGAGGTCTCCCTGTCCGTCGGTCCAGGTCTTCTTCCAGTCAAGAAGCGTCGCGGCAACCTTCTCGAAAGGCGTGCCCTCGAAGATGTTGGCGACGGCCTCTTCTGTGCCGGCGCTCTGGCCGAACTGCTCCATAAGCTGCTCCATAAGGGTCAGCGGCTTAGGATAGCCGGTCACGTTCCAGGCTGAGACATCCGGGTCTCCCGCCATCGAGGCAGCGTAGGCGATGGCGTCCTCGAGCGTTCCGATCTCGTCCACAAGTCCGATCCTGATCGCGTCGGCTCCTGTCCAGACACGGCCCTGGGCTATGCTGTCGACAGCTTCGAAAGTCTTGCCGCGTCCTTCGGCCACGATGCCGACGAACTGGTTGTAGATGTCATCCACGTAGATCTGCATCCAGGCCGTCTCCTGCTCGTCGAAAGGTCTGGTGAGCTGGAGCATGTCGGAATGTTTGTGCGAATTGATCGGCACAATGTTCACGTGGGCTACGTCCTTGAGGGTCTTGCTGAACTCAGGGATGGCGGAGAACACACCGATCGAGCCGGTCAGGGTGGTGGCGTTGGAGAAGATGTGGTCGCAGCCGTTGGAGATCCAGTAGCCGCCTGAAGCGGCGTAGTCACCGTAGGACGCTATGACAGGCTTCACGGCCTTGGTCAGGTCGATCTCTTCCTTGATCTTGCTGGCCGCCAGCACGGTGCCGCCCGGGGAGTTGACCCTGAACACGACAGCCTTGACGGTCGAGTCGGCGCGTACCTTGGCGATGATCGAGGCGAAGCGGTCTCCGCTGATGTTGTCAGGGTCGTCCTGTTCCACGATGTTGCCGTCGGCGTAGATGACGGCTATCTTCTTCTTGGCGGAGGAAGTCACCGCGTTGGCGGCTGCATATTCATTGAAATCAATGAACTTGACATCCTTGTAGCTGCTCTTGGAGGCGAGGTCCGCGATCTTGGTCTTGTACTCTTCGACGCTGAGGACCGCGTCGGCGAGATTGTGTTTCACCATGTCCTCAGGAAGGGCGATGGAAAGATTGTCGATGAAGTAGTTGAGCGAGTCGACGCTGATGCCCCTGCTCTCGGCCGTGCCTTCGGCGATGGTCTCCCACATCGAGTCGATCATCTCCTGGTTCTGCTCCATGTTCTCCGGACTCGGGGCGTTCTTGATGTACGTCTCGCCGGCGCTCTTGTACTTGCCGTGGCGGATGAGCTGGTAGTTGACTCCGAGTTTGTCGAGCAGGTCCTTGAGGAACATCATCCTGCCGCTGATTCCGACCATGAACATGTTGCCGCCGTGGTGGCTGGTCGTGTAGATCTTGTCCGCTACCGAGGCGATGTAGTAGGAGCCGGATGTGAAAGCTTCCCCGTAGGCCACGACAGCCTTGCCGCTCTTCCTGAACTCGGTGAGGGCCTTGCGGAGCTCCTCCATCTTGGTGACGCTGCTGACGATGCCGTCGGTCTTCAGGAGAATGTATTCGACACCGGGGTCTTCGGCGGCTTTGTGGATGGCGTTGGCAGCGTCCAGAATGCCTACCTGCGCGGTCATCGATCCGCCCTGGAGGGCGACCATCGGACTGACTTCGCTTGTCTGCTCGGTTATCGCGACATTTGACAGGTCGAGAAGAAGCACGCCGTCTTTAGGAAGCGTCGCCGTGGAGGTCGCTCCTAAGGCGGCCATCGAACCCAGCATCATGAAAAACATAACGGCCTTCACGATGCCCCAGATGATAAGGCCGCAGATCACGGCCAGCACCCATTTGAAAAAATCCTTCATAAAAATATTCCTTAATATTCCTTTTCCTTTTTGTCAGATGCGGGAATACGCGAAGTTAAGCAACTTCTTTGACATTCAACCATTATATTTGCAAATCGCCGCCGCGACGGCGGCGTCTCTTCCCTTTTCCGGGGGAACATATTCCTTTGAACATATTCCTTTATAAATCTCCACCTTTTTTATTACTTTTGCAAGATTTCATGTCATCCGTGGCAAGGAACCCGTTGTAGAACAGAAACAGTCAAGAAGCAAGATTATGATACAGAAGCCATCCATCCCGAAGGGGACCCGCGATTTCGGTCAGCAGAGCATGGCCGAAAGGAACTATATTTTCGACACCATCAAAGGAGTTTTCCGCACGTTCGGATATTCACAGATAGAGACCCCTGCGATGGAGAACCTCTCCACGCTGCTGGGCAAGTACGGTGAAGAAGGTGACAAGCTGCTGTTCAGGGTGCTGAATTCGGGAGACTGCTTCTCCGGCGTGGATTTCGACTCTTTCCGCACCGAGGAGGGAGGCGTGAACAGCGTGGCTCTTTCGAAGGAGGTCTGCGAGAAGGGTCTGCGCTACGACCTGACCGTGCCTTTCGCCCGTTTCGTCGTGCAGCACCAGAACGAGATCTCGTTCCCGTTCAAGAGATTCCAGATCCAGCCGGTCTGGAGGGCTGACAGACCGCAGAAAGGCCGCTACAGAGAGTTCTACCAGTGCGATGTGGACGTGATCGGCAGCAAGTCGCAGGTCAACGAACTGGAGCTTGTCCAGATCGTGGACAAGGTGTTCTCCCTGCTGGATGTCAATGTCCTTGTAAAGATCAACAACAGAAAGGTCCTGACGGGTTTCGCCGAGATCTGCGGCTTCCCGGACAAGGTGGTGGACATCACTGTGGCCATCGACAAGCTGGACAAGATCGGGCTTGAGAACGTGGAGGCCGAGATGCGTGAGAAGGGCTTGACCGACAGCGCCGTGGCCGTGATCGAGCAGATTCTTGGACTTTCCGGCACGGCGGCGGAGAAGATCGCCGCGATGCGGACCTTGATGAACGGCGGCTCGGCTTCCGGACTTGTGTCCGAGACCGGTCTGAAGGGCCTTGACGAACTGGAGGAACTGTTCGGCCTGATCGAGGCGGCAGGGGTCAAAAGTCCTGTCGAGATCGACCTTTCGCTGGCGAGAGGCCTCAACTACTACACGGGAGCGATTTTCGAGGTGAAAGCCCTTGATTTCCAGATAGGAAGCATCTGCGGCGGAGGCCGTTACGACAATCTTACGGGAATATTCGGTCTGCCGGATATGTCCGGAGTCGGCATCAGCTTCGGCGCCGACAGGATCTATGATGTGCTGAAAGGTCTTGACAAATTCCCTAAGTCGTTGTCTTCCAGCACCACTCTGCTGTTCGCCTGCCTCGGGGCGCAGGAGTTGCGCTACGTGCTTCCTGTGGCTTCGGCTCTGCGTGCGGAAGGCGTGTCCGTCGAGGTCTATCCTGAGCCGTCGAAACTCAAGAAGCAGTTCGACTATGCCGCGAAGAAGTCTATTCCGTTCATCTCCATCAACGGTGGCGACGAGGCTGCGGCCGGGACTGTCCAGATCAAGAATCTGAGCACCGGCGAGCAGAAATCTTTCGCCAAGGATGATGTGGCGGCGATGACCGGTTTCCTCAAAGGATGATGATTTTCCGGATTTCGTAAAATATTTTTGCATTTCCGGAAAATATGCTTACCTTTGTAGTCCAACATCGCGGGGTAGAGCAGTTGGTAGCTCGTCGGGCTCATAACCCGGAGGTCAGAGGTTCGAGTCCTCTCCCCGCTACCAAACAGGACAAGTCGCAGGATTTGTCCTGTTTTTTTATGTTATACGGTGGATCCGCACCATACGAATAAACCGAGGGGTTGAGGAAGCAAGCTGGGGCGGGAGACTTTTTTGTTAAGCCTATGATTGCTATATTCGCGTCTATGGAAGAGGAAAACAAAAAATTGTACCCGTTGAGGTTCCTGGTGGACAGAGTGCAGGAACCTTGGGGAGAGATAGATTACCACATAGCCGACCTTGGGTTCAAGGATTCGATGGTCGAGGGCGGCTGGTTCGGAGGCAACACCTTGAGCGAACTGATGGGCACTTTCCTCGAAAGGGTTGTCGGCGACGACGCCTTCGAGTTTTACGGCCTTCAGTTCCCGCTGATGCTCAGGACGCTCGATGTCAGGGCGTGGATGCCGCTCAGGGTCAATGTCCCGGATGACATCGCCGAGGAGAGGTACGACTCTTTCGGCAAGACTGCCCTGTGGTACATCGAGGAAGCTGCCCCGGGAGCGGAACTGGCCCTGGGCTTCAAACGGACGGTGGAACCTGCGGAGTTCTATGCGATGTGCCAGGACGGCACGGTCCGGGAAGCTCTGAACATCGTGCGGCCGAAGAAAGGCGACTGCTTTTTCCTGAAGCCCGGGACGGTCTATGCGGCGGGACCTGGCCTCAAGGTGGTCGAAATCGCGGAAAGTTCGGAACTGTCGCTGAATCTCAATGACCTCGGAACCTCGCTGCCGGATCCGCAGGAGATCCTTCTCGAAGAAGCCTTCGACCTTATAGATTTTAATGAATATGCCCCTGTGACCGCTCCGGAAGGGAAACTTGCCGCCTGTCCTGAGTTCGTCGTCACGAAACTCGACCTCAAGGACGGACTGCACATATTCTCCGACCAGCCGGGCAGCTTCGCGATCTATCACTGCGTGGGCGGCGAGGCTCAGATAAGAGCCAGCCTTGACGGGAAAGCGGAGGAAACATATTCATTGAAAGAGGGGCAGACCTTGCTTGTGCCGTCGGAAATGAATGATTTCTATGTGCTTCCGCAGCAGCAGGACACGGTCCTTCTGGAGGCTCTGGTCGAAAGGAGGACGGTCACGGACTCGTACACCAACCAGCAGGTCGCTCCGGGTTCTCTGATCGAGCCTGAGATGCCGGACCCGCATCTGAAAGAGTGGAGTTAAAGTTTTCTAACTCAACTTTCGCAAGTAACTAAATGCATGTGACAAAGTGCCTTATCTCACGTTCGAAGAGTATCGCACGAGAAAAATCATCTCACGTTACCCTCTCCCTAAATCCCTCCCCTCGGGGGAGGGATGTGCTTCGCACACCCCGGAGGGCCTCCACGTTACCCTCTCCCTAAATCCCTCCCCTCGGGGGAGGGACTTGCTCCGTCACTGCCGTGACGGGAAATAAGGTGTTTCGCACATACGAAACTTAAATTTTTTAAGATGGCTGAGACAGAAAGAATCGACAAGGTCCTCTGGGCCATAAGGGTCTTCAAGACCAGGACGGAGGCGACCGACGCCTGCAAGGGCGGGAAAGTTAAGGTCGGAGGAGCGGCCGTCAAGCCGTCAAGGGCGGTGTGCGTCGGCGAGGTCATCGAGATCCGCAAAGGGGCGGTGAGGTACTCCTACCGCCTGAAGCAGCTCACGGACCATCGTCTCGGAGCGAAACTGGTTTCTGAATATGCGGAAAATCTCACTCCTCAATCGGAACTTGACAAGCTCAAGGCACCGGTAGAGACATTCTTCCTGACCCGCGACCGGGGGACAGGCCGCCCGACCAAGAAGGAACGCCGTTCGATGGATGCGGCCTGGGACGGAATCGACTATGATGCTGCCGTCGACGGGATTCCGGATGACATCGCCGAGAGGTTCGGCCTGGACGGAGACGAGGATCTGTAGATGAATTTCCGGAAGACAGGGTGTCTGGCCGGGTTCAGTTGAGCGGTTTGGAGATCTGAATGATTTTTCGGCCGCTTTTTTTGTGGCTTGTGCCATCGTTTTTCCTATCTGGCGGTTAACTTCGCGTCTGACGGGGATTCATTCAATGCCGGAACAGATTGAATGACACTAAGTTTAATGACACTTAAAAGTAAATGCGGCTCCTATGAAACAATTTCTTAAACAGGTCGTCGACCACTACTTCGCTGACGGGAAGAATCCCGGCAGGTGCTTCATCTTCCCCAACAGGCGCAGCCAGGTCTTCTTCACCAAGTACCTCGGCGAGGCGGCGCAGGGGTCAGGAAAGCCTGTGGTCGCCCCGAAGATGATGACCATCAACGATTTCTTCTTCGCCATGTCCAAAGAACGTCCGGCGGACAGGGTGAACCTTCTGCTTGACCTTTACGAATGCTACTCGGCCTTGAATCCGAAGGCGGAGCCTCTGGACGAGTTCATCTTCTGGGGCGACGTGATCCTCGGCGATTTCGACGACGTGGACAAGTACCTCGTCGAGCCGGAGAAACTGTTCGCCAACATCTCTGATTTCAAGAGCATCCAGGACTCATATTCCTACCTCACGGAGAACCAGAGAAAGGCCATCGAGAGCTTTGTCAGCCACTTCAGCCGCGAAGGAAAGCTGACGGTGGACCTTGGCTCCGACAACCCCAATGTCAAGGAACGCTTCCTGCAGGTCTGGAACATCCTTATGCCGCTCTACACCTCGTTCCGCGGAAGACTGTCGGCGAATGGGCTGGCCTATGAGGGGATGGCTTACCGCTCCCTCGCGTCGAGACTTGACACGGAGTCCGCTTCCGATGTCCTTTCGGAGACCTTCGGGGGAATTGAGACCTATGTGTTCGTCGGACTCAACGCTTTGAACGAATGCGAGAAGAAGGTGATGCGCAAGATGCGCGACGCCGGTCTCGCGGAGTTCTGCTGGGACTATTCAAGCGGCATGGTCAAAGACACGATGAACAAGTCGTCCTTCTTCATGTCGAAGAACGTGGTGGATTTCCCGCAGAGCTTCGAAATCGACCCTGAAGGCCTGAAAGTACCTGAGATAGAGGTGATAAGCGTGCCTTCATCGGTCGGCCAGGCCAAACTCATCCCGACCACGGTCGAGGATGAGAACTGCGCCGTGGTCCTGCCGGACGAGTCCCTGCTGGTGCCTGTGCTGAACTCGATCCCGGATAACGTCAGGGACATCAACGTCACGATGGGCTATCCGATGAAGAACAGTTCTTTCTACGACTTCTTCAACCTCCTGTCCGCCATGCAGATGCACCTCCGTCAGAAAGACGGCGGATGGTACTTCTACCACACCCAGGTCTGGTCGTTGTTCTGCTCGGGCATATTCAAGAAAATCACGGCCGGCGACAAGGATGTGAAGGAAAGGGTCAAGGCTGTCAAGAAAGGGAAAAAGTACTACATCCCGCAGGAGGACCTGTCCGGTCTTCCGCTTTTCGACCTGCTGTTCCGGCCTGTGGTGACCGATCCGAAGTCCGCTGACGCCGGGCAGGTCGAGGCGTTCGCCGAGTACCAGAAGTCGGTCATCAAGGGCATCGCTCCGAAGCTTGCCGCCGACAAGTCGATGGCGATGGAACTCGAGTTCGCCAAGGCGGCCTACAACGCCGTGAACAGGCTGAAGTCCATCGGGCTGGGGATCCTGCCGCTGACCTATGTGAAACTGCTGGGCCAGCTTTTCGGGCCTGTCTCCGTGCCGTTCAAGGGCGAGCCGCTGAAGGGCCTGCAGATAATGGGCCCACTGGAAACCAGGGCTTTGGACTTTCCTAAGGTGATGATCCTCTCCTGCAACGAGGGAGTCTTTCCGAGAAGGAGCGTCAGCTCGTCCTTCGTGCCGCCGGAACTGCGCAAAGGTTTCGGACTGCCTACCTACGAATTCCAGGACGCTGTCTGGGCCTACTATTTCTACAGGCTTATCCAGAGGGCGGAGAAGGTTACCTTGGTCTACGATTCAAGGACCGAAGGCTTGAAGAACGGAGAGGAAAGCCGTTACATCAAGCAGCTTCAGTACCATTTCAACGTGCCTCTGAAACGGTCGTTCGTGAAGGCCAATGTGGCCGGCGGATTCTCGTCCGAAGACATTCCGAAGACCGAAAAGGATGTGGAGACGCTGCGCTGCTCCAAACTGTCGGCGTCGGCCTTGAAGAACTACCTTGACTGCCCGGCGAAGTTCTACTACCACACGGTCAAGAAACTCCACAAGACCGACGAGGTCTCCGAGGATCTGGATTCAGGAATGCTCGGCAATGTGTTCCACAAGACTATGGAGAAGCTTTACTCGCCGGAAATGGCCGGAGGGAAGAAGGTCACGGCTGACTATCTGGCCTCTCTGCTCAAACGGCGTTCCGTGATCAGGGACATCGTAGTCGGCTTCATAATGGAAGAACTCCATTCGCTTGAGGTGACAGGCCGCGACCTCGTCGTGCAGGATGTTATCATCGAATATGTCCTCAAGACCTTGTCGAGGGATCTTGAACTGCTGAAGTCCGCGGGCTCGGAAGGCTTTGAGATACTTGGACTTGAACTTCCGTGCGAATGTGAGATCGACGGTTTCAGATTCATCGGGTTCATCGACAGGCTCGACAGCCTGAGACCCGGCGAGGTCCGTGTCGTGGACTACAAGACCGGCAAGGTGGAGGACAAGGATGTCAACATCACGGATTCCAACGCCGCCGAGGTGGCCGAGGCTTTGTTCGGTCCTGTGAACAAGAACAGGCCTAAGATCGCCCTGCAGCTCTACCTCTACGATGTCTTCTGCCCCGGACTCAAGGAATTCCCGGGAGGACGGCTGGTCAATGTCATCTACCCGCCGGCAAACCTGTTCACCGACCAGGTGAAGGAAGTCCCTGTCAGCGGAGAATTCATGAAACTTACGGAGGACAAGCTCCATTCCCTTCTGGCCGAAATCGCCTCGGTGGATGTGCCGTTCCGCAGGACGGAGGAAAAGGCGACCTGTGAATATTGTGACTTTAGAATGATTTGTGGACGATGATACGCATAATGAAGGCATCGGCCGGTTCCGGTAAGACCTACAACCTGGCCAAGACATACATCAGGCTTCTTCTCACCGACGAGGAAAGGTACTCCTACAGGCATATCCTCGCCGTGACTTTCACCAACAAAGCCACTGACGAGATGAAGAACAGGATTCTGAAGGAATTGCACGTGCTGTCGACAAAGACTGCGGAATCCCCTTACTATAAGGACTTTCTCCCGCTTTTCAGCTCGGAGGAGTCTTTGCGGAAGCGTTCAGCCACGGTTCTCTGCGACATCCTGCACGACTACGGGGCTTTCGCTGTCAGCACTATCGACCGTTTCTTCCAGCAGACTCTGAAGGCGTTTTCCAGGGAGATCGGGCAGTTCTCGTCCTACCAGGTCGAACTGGACAAGGATTCCCTCGTGAAGGAGAGTGTGGACAGGGTGCTCGATTCGCTCACCTCGGCCGACAAGGAACTGCTTTCCTGGCTGACCAGGCTCGCTATGGAAGACCTTGAGAAAGGCGAAAGGTACAATCTTGAGAACAAACTCAAGGAGGTCGCCCTCACCCTCAAGTCGGACCAGCACCGCGAGGCCGTCGAGAAGTACGGAGTCGACGAGAAGACTGAATATTCAAAAGCCAATCTGGACAAGACCAAGAAGGCTCTTTCGGCGCTGGTGTCCGCCTTTGAAAAGGATGCCAGGGAAGCTGCCGGGGTTTTCGTGAAGGCGGCAGGGGAGGCCGGACTGTGTTCCGGAGATTTCTTCAAATCGTGTTTCAAGTCAATCTATGCCGAGGCTGAAGTCAAGCCGAAGGACGGCCTCGTCTACCCTACGGACGCTGTCCTGAACAAGCAGAAAGACTTCGGTGCCTGGTTCAAGAAGGCCGACAAACCGAAGTACGCCCATCTTGAAGGGACTCTTATGCCGCTTCTGCGGAATTATTGCTCGCTGCTCACCGGGCCGAGGTACAAGGCTTACCTGACCGCCGTCAAGATCCAGACGATACTCGGGGAGATGGGCATCGCCGGCGACCTCTACCGCGAGTTCGCCGAGCTGATGAAGGAGAAGAACGTGCTGAGCCTCGATGATTCGAACGTGATCCTGCGCGACATAATCGACGGCACCGACGCTCCGTTCATCTACGAGAAACTCGGAGTCCGCTTCGAACATTTCCTGCTGGACGAGTTCCAGGACACCTCGCGCATCCAGTGGGACAATTTCCGCCCCCTCATCGCCAACAGCGTCGCCCAGGGACGTGAGAACCTGCTTGTCGGAGACGTGAAGCAGAGCATCTACCGCTGGCGCGGCTCTGACTGGAGGATGATGGCGAGGGAAGTCCAGAACGAATTCACGCAGAGCAAAGTGGAGCCTCTTGACAGCAACTACCGCAGCCTGAAGAACATCGTCGAATTCAACAATGCCTTCTTTGAATATGCACCCGAAGTCCTGGATACGATGCTGGGCGAGCCGTCCGACGGCGGCCCGGCCTACAAGGTGGCAGACATCTACTCCGACGAGAAGCAGTTTGTCAAGAGCAAAGACACGGCCGAAGGAAGCGTGGATGTGGTTTTCTGTGACAAGGAATCGGTTCTCGACGAGGTCCTTTCCTCCGTGCGCGCCGTCCACGAGTCCGGTGCGAAGTACGGCAGTATAACTGTCCTTGTCCGTGCCAACAAACAGGGCGGCGAGGTCGCCAGATACCTGATGGACAACGGGGTGAGCGTCATAACCGACGATTCGCTGAGCCTTAAGTCGTCAGCCATCGTGAGACAGGCTGTGTCGCTTGTCTCGTCGGTCGGCAATGAGGAAGATTCCATAGGTTCGTATCTGGCCGGAGAGATGGGCATCGATGTCAAAAACATTTCCTACATCAGCCTCTCGGACCTCTGCGAGCGGATCCTCCGCCTTCTGAAGGCCAGGAATCCGGAACTTTTCGATTCTGAAACCCAGTACATCCAGTCATTTATGGACTATGTCCAGGACTATGTCTCGACAGGAGGCAACGCCCTCGACGGCTTCCTGAAGGCCTGGCAGGACGCCGACCCGAAGATCAGTTCGCCGTCCGACCCGGATTCGGTCAGGATCATGACCATCCACAAGTCCAAGGGCCTGGAGTTCGACCACGTGATCTTCCCTTACGCCGAGGGAGTCGAGATGTTCCGCACCGGGACCAGCCGCTGGGCAAGGCCTGACGTGAAAGGCACTGAACTGGAGGGAGTGGCGGACGGAGTCTACCACGTGACCCTCAGCCAGCCGAAGAACGAGCAGTCTCTTTTCGTGAGCGAGAGCTTCGCCGAGACTCAGTACCAGTACATCGACAACATCAACACCCTCTATGTGGCCCTCACGAGGGCTGTCAAGGGCCTGACCGTCATCGCCGCCGTGCCGCCGAAGAAATGTGTTGAGGCGGTGGCCGGGATGCCTTGCCTCGGGAGCCTTAAGGAGACCGGTGTCATTCCGGACTATGGTTTCACCGATTTCTCGCAGGTGCTTTACTGCTATCTCCGTACCAGAGGGGAGGCTCTCGGATATTCATTGAAAGAGGATGGCGGCCGCGTGGCTTTCTCGAAGGGGACTCTTTATGATTACATTGAGGTGGAGAAAAAAGAGGCTGAAAAGGACAAGGAAGAGGATGCCGTCACCGAGTTGATGCCGGGTTATCCGTCCTTCCCTCTGAATCCTGAGACAGAATCCGGATCGGAACCTGAATCCAGGGAGGATGAAGATGGGCGCGGCAGGCTTAAGTTCAGTGCGGACGCTGCGGATTTCTTCCTGGACGAGTCAAGGAAGGAGGCTGTCTACAACGGAACTGTCCTTCACGGAATCTTGTCGGAGGTCAAGACTCCTTCCGATCTTGCTGGAGCTGTCAGACGCGCCTTCGAAGCCGGCGACATCGACGCGGGTGGCGAGGCGGAGTACCTGAATATGCTTACGAAGGCCGTCGGGAAACATCCTGAATGGTTCCCGGAGGATGGAGAGGGCATATTCAATGAAACCGAACTGATTGACACTGACGGCAAAGTCTATCGGCCAGACAGGGTGCTTGTGCGTGACGGCAGGGTCACCGTCATCGATTACAAGTTCGGTGACAGACATTCCGGCTACGCCGGACAGGTCGGTCGTTATGCCGGCATCTACCGTCGTATGGGCTATAAGGACGTGTCTTCCGTCATCTGGTATGTGCTTACCGATGATGTAGAGAAAGGGATGGAGACGAAGTGACAGTAAAATACGGAATGTTCTTGATTTTCTTGATATTTGGCACAGATGTTGATTTGAGTGTCGTGCTTCAGTTTTAAGACTGAAGTGATGACTTGACTTGAACTTGGTTTTATGGAAAGCTGTCTGTTTTTTTAACCCCCTTGTTTAACCACAATCGATGGTTGTCTTGAAGGGTGGCGCAGGTCACCTGTCCGGGTCCGTGTCTACACGGACTTCTGGTGTTTTCGCCACCCTGCCAAGACAGACATCTAAAATGAAATTTATAGTAACACGCAGATAATCAATACTCAACTTTCGCTAGTAACTAACCGCATATGGCAAAAGCACCTTGTCACACGTTCGAAGGGTATCGCACGAAACAATCAATTCACGTTACCCCTTCCCTAAATCCCTCCCCTCGGGGGAGGGACTTGCTCCGTCACATAAGTGACGGGAGAAAAGGTGTTTCGCACATACGGAACTTTAATCAATAAAATACCTAAAATTATGGCAAAACTTACGGATTCAATCGCGGAGCAGATCATAGGCTACGCCAAAGCCGCTGTCAGATTCTATGTGGGCACTTACCGCGGAAAGGTTTTCCTGCGGGAAGATGAAGTGCAGGACATCGTCAGCGAGACCTGTGCGAAAGCCTGCCGTTACTTTGTCTCCTACAACAGGAAGAATGCGTTGTCCACCTGGGTGGGCGCCATCGCCCACAACTGTGTCAAAGACGCGGTAAAACACAAGATCGGCAGTCTCCGTGTCTTCACGTCGTTCTCGGAGTTCGACGATGAGTACTTCGAGTGGAAAGTCGAGTCCTTCGCCGAACCGGGGCTTGGAACCGACAGCGGAATTCTCTTCGCGGAATTCGAGGATGATTACGAAAGCAGGGTGTCGGAACTGGACGAAAGGGACCAGATTATCCTGATGAAGTACCAGGCCGGAGACAAGCCTGCGGCGATCGCCGCAGGCCTGGGGTGTACTCCGAACTCCGTCTCTCTGCGTCTTTTCAAAATCCGCCAGAAACTCAATCCGTTGAGGGACGGGGTGGCCTAGCGCCGGCTTGGAAGCCCCGGCGTCCGCATCGGGATGTCGGGACTTTCCCGTTCTTCGGGTCTCCATCTAACAATTATTTTCAAGCGTTACCAATATTTGTTATCTTTGCAAGAGCTGACACTTTCGGCGGATGCTTCTGAAAGGGTGGGCGTTTTGACATAATCGACATTGGAAATATGGAAGCTAACGACAACACTATAAAGCTCTACTACAACACGGAGAAGGAAAAACTGCAGATGCCCGAGTACGGCCGCATCGTGCTGACCATGGTGGAACAGGTCAAGGCGATTCCGGACAAGGCGCAAAGGACGGAGCAGGCCAGGGCCGTGGTGAAGGTGATGGAGTTCCTGAACCCGCAGGTCCACACGCAGGAGAACTACGAGAGGAAACTTTGGGACCATCTCTACATGATCGCAGGCTATGACCTCGACATCGATTCTCCGTACCCGGCTCCTCATCCTGAGTCCATGGCTGAGCCGCCGATGCGGATTCCGATAATGAAAGCTCCCGTCAAGGCGAACCACTACGGCCGCAACATCGAGAGCATCATCGACCTCATCGCCGGTGAACCGGAAGGCGAGGTCAAGACCAAGATGATCCGTTCGCTCGCCATCTACATGAGGCAGCAGTATCTGATCTGGAACAAGGACAGCGTCGCCGACGAGACGATATTCGCCGACATCGAGAAACTTTCCGGCGGCAGGATCAGAGTGCCGGCCGACCTCGAACTGTCAAAGATCTCGTTCGACGCCAATTATTCCCGTCCGGCCCTTAACATGAATGTGGGACAGAGCCAGGGACGCAGGAACAACAACAAGAAAGGCAACCGGAACAACAAAAACAGGAAATAGTGTTTAAATTCTGGAAGAACCTGGACGATGACGACAAGGAAAGACTGGTCAAGATAGCCGGTCTTGCCTCGGCGGTGCTGGCGGTTTTCACATTGCTGGCCACCTTGTCGTATTTCTTCACCTGGAAGGCCGACCAGAGTTCTCTGGCCTCGGCTGTGGGTGACACGTCGGTCGAGGTCGGCAACGTCGCCGGCAAGCTTGGTTACAGGTGGGCGGACCTGCTCGTCCGCCGTTGTTTCGGTCTGGGCAGCCTGGCGTTCATCGTCATCCTGTTCGCCGCGGCCGTGCGCCTTCTTCTGCACAAATGGAGGCATTCGATGCTGAAGACCGTCCTCGTGACCGTTTCCGGCGCGATGCTCGCTTCATTCATACTCGCTTTCATCTCAGACCTCGCCGGTCTGGGCAACGCTTTAGGCGGAGGACTTGGCGGCGAACTCGGCGAGAGCATCATCCACTGGTCTGACATTGTCCTCGGCGAAATCATCACCGGGGTCATTCTGGCAGTTCTGACAGCGTTGTGGCTTCTGCTTGTCTCCAAGCGTTTCTCCAGATGGCTGCTTTCTTTGGGGAAGGAAACGGCCGGATCCGCGGAGGACAGGCCTGAGCCGGCTCCGGTCCGGGTGGAAAGGCCTGAAAGAAGGCCTGAACGTGTCGTGGCTGTCCCTGAAAGGGTGTCCGGAGAGTCTGAAGTGAAATCTCCGGAACTGGATCCGGCCGGACAACGGACAACGCCTCCGGAGCGGCCCGTACAGACATCCGTGCCTGCTGTCACCGGACAGCAGACCGCTCAGCAGACGGGACAGCAGACGGGACAGATGCAGGTGATCAAGGGCGAGAAACTTTCCACTGACATCAAGGGTGAACTGCCCCGCATCAACGTGAGGGATGAACTTCCTGACTATAAATTTCCGTCTCTGGAACTTCTGGACGCCTATCCTGACAACGGCAACGATGTCTCCGACGACGAGCTCGCCAGGAACAACCAGCGAATCCGTTCGGCTTTGGAGAACTACAAGATCCAGATAAACGATGTCAAGGCTATTGTGGGCCCTACGGTGACCTTGTACAAGGTCTACCCGGCTCCCGGAGTCAAGATTTCTGAAATCAAGAAACTTCAGGAGGACCTCGGAATGCATCTGCACGCCAGGGGAGTCCGTGTGGTGACCCTGACCGATTCAGTCGGCATAGAGGTGGCCAATGACCGTCCGTCCATCGTGCCGATGAGGGCGGTTCTGAACGACGAAGCCTTCAGGACGAGCAAGGCCGAACTCCCGGTGGCGATCGGCTACACTATCCAGCAGAGAGTCAAGGTCTTTGACCTCGCCGACGCTCCGCACCTTCTGGTTGCCGGTGCGACAAAGCAGGGTAAATCAGTGGGACTCAACGCGATAGTCGGCTCGTTGCTGTACTCGAAACATCCGTCAGAACTGAAACTTGTCTTCATCGACCCGAAGATGGTCGAGTTCTCCGCCTACGGCCGTCTCCTCCATCACTATCTCGCGGTGCTGCCGGCGAATGACGAGCAGGATGAGAAGGACAACGCCATCGTCAAGAAGGCGGACAAGGCCGACAAGATCCTGCGTTCGCTCTGCGTGGAGATGGACCAGCGCTACGAACTGCTCAGCCGTGCGTCGGTGCCTAACATCAAGACTTACAACGAGAAGTACCGCAACCGCAAGCTGCGTCCGGACGAGGGACATCACTTCCTCCCTTACATAGTCACGATCATTGATGAATATGCCGACCTGACGATGTCTGTCGGCGGCTCGGGCGATGCCAAGACTGTGGCCAGAAGCATAACCACGTCCATCATCAGGCTGGCCCAGAAGGGCCGTGCCGCCGGTCTCCACGTCGTACTTGCCACGCAGAGGCCTTCCGTGGATGTCATCACGGGTCTGATCAAGACGAACTTCCCGACCAGAATCGCCTTCAGGGTTGTGTCAAGAACAGATTCCGCCACGATTCTTGATTCGCCTGGAGCCGAGAAACTCATCGGTAAGGGAGACATGCTCTACTACGCCGGCGTGGAGATGGAACGTGTGCAGTGCGCCTACATAGACAGCGAGGAGATCAACCGTCTGACCGAGTTCATCGGTGACGAATCGGGCTACAAGAAGAGCTACGACACGCCGTTCTATCTGCCTTCCGTCGAGGACAATGTCGAGGAGGGTTCAGGAGGCCCGGTCGATATGACCAAACTGGACGAACGCTTCGAGGAGGCGGCCAAACTGGTGGTGATGAGCCAGAGAGGCTCTACCTCGGATCTTCAGCGAAGGCTCGGCATGGGCTATGCCAAGGCCGGAAGGGTGATGGACCAGCTGGCCGCGGCCGGAATCGTCGGCCCTCAGGAAGGCTCCAAGCCTCGTCAGGTGCTGGTGGGAACTCTGGAGGAACTGGACGCGATTGTCGCCGCCTACAAGAACAAACAGCAACAGTAACGCTGGCACAGTCTGTGCTTTTTGACAGAAATCATGAGAACATATTCAAGAATCATCATCGCCGCCCTTCTGGCGTTTCTGGCTTCAGGTGTGGCTTCATATGCCAAGAGCAAGACGCTCGAGGCTTTCGCGGCCAAGGTTTCCTCTTCCCTGGTGACGTTCGACTATTCATTCACGATGCCGACCCAGAAGTCGAAGATGACTGGCAGCGGGAGCGTGAAGGTGCAGGGCGATTCGTTCTTCGTGGATGGCAGCGGCCTTGAGGTCTGGTGCGACGGAGCTACCCGCTGGACCATAGACAGGGTTTCCGAAGAGGCTCTGGTCGAGTCGGTCGATGATTCCTATGACAGCTACGCCACCAATCCGGCGCTTATGGTCGGCGCCATCGACGATGCCTTCAGTGAAACCTCCTTCGGTTCGGTCAAGTTCAAGGACAAGGCCGTGGACGCGTCTTCCCTCTCGCCTCTCCGCAAGGGTAGGGGGTCGATGGACATCTCGGCGCTGAAACTCTTTTTCAAGGCCGGCACGACCACCCTTGTCGGAGCCGAGGTGACTCTCAACAATGGATCGGTGTCTGAATTCGTGATCACAAACATCCGTTTCGAGGCGGCCGGGACAAAAAAAGAGTCTTTCCGTTTTGACGAAAAGACTCTCGGTTCTTCTTATGTGGTGACAGACCTTCGTTAGTCTTTCACGCATCTGACCGATGCTCTGAAGGATTCCTTGTCGCTCGATCCGGCGTAGATGATGTCCTGCTTTACATAGACGTAGCGGTACACCCCAAGTCCGCCGTCGGAGTCGGAGGTCCAGAAAGCGGCGTATTCGTCAAGGCCTCTGAACGAGCTTGTCTCTCCGGATGAGGTGGCATAGCCGACAGGCAGGGCCGAGAAGCCGGTCTTGTTGGTGATGTTGATCTGCGGCCAGTATTCCCACATCCTTTCTCCGAGAAATTCAGCGTTGACCATCAGGTCTCCCGCGACGCCTTTGAAATCGGCGCCGGCCGTGAACGAGCCGTTTCCGAGGGCGTTGGCCATCTGCGTGAACTCGGCGTCCGAAGGAAGATGCCATCCTTCAGGGCAGACCTTGTTGGCTTCTTCCCAATTGTACATACGGCCGAAAATCGGATCCATGGCCTCGCAGTTGTCGTAGGAGATCCCGGCTTCTTTGTAGAACAGGTTGTTCCGGGTCCAGGTCTTTCCTGCGAAAGTTGTCGTGTAGTAGATGTTTCCGTCACGGTCGTCGGCGAACGCCGAAGTCGGGTTGTAGCCTGCGTTTGAGACCGTTGAGTCCAGGGCGGGATCGACGACTGTTATACTCCCTGACCAGGAGAGAGAGTAGTAGTTGCTAGCGAAGGCTACGCAGCCTACGGTGTAGGTGCCGACCGCTGACGGGGTCGTGAACTCGAAAGTGCCGTCGGAGACTTTGTCGGATTCGGTTTTCGTGGTGTCTTTGGCCGAAGACTCCCAGGACAGAGTCCAGTAGTAGCCGACATCCTCGGCAAGGCCGGTGTCCGGATGGGTGACTCCCTTCGGTGTCAGAGTGAAGGTCTCACCTTTGCTGACGTAGGTCGGCAGCGACACGGATGAGATCGATCCGTCGAGGTAATCAAGAGTCGTGGACGAATCGTCGTCCTTTTTGCAGGACGCAAGACAGGTGGCGGCCAGGGACAATCCTATAAGGACAGTGCGCGTTATTTTCATTTTCAAAACTGTAATAAGAGTGCAAATATCGCACAAAAAACACAAAAACAGTACCATTTGAACAAAAACTAGTCCAAGGCTGACGATATTTGAATCTAAATGCCTAATATCGCGTCGATGAAAACTCTTTTAAGAATATCAAGGGGCTTTGTCCTCTGTCTTGTCGCCGCCGCTTTCTGCGCGGTGTCCTGCAGCCGGCGCGCGGCCTACCGCGAGGTGGCCGGATTCGCGCAGGGCGGAACATATTCAGTGAAATACAGATGCCCGGCCGGGGTCGACGCTGCCGAGGTCGGGCGGCAGGTGGACTCGATTCTTGACAGCATAGACCGGACTCTTTCCGGCTACAACAAGGGGTCGCTTCTCAGCCGTTTCAACGCAGGGGAGAAAGTGGTCCCTAACGCTATGCTCAAAGAAATCTTCGCCCTTTCCAAGTCTCTCTACGAGGAGACCGGCGGAGCGCTCGACATGGCTTCCGGCCCGCTTTTCAACGCCTGGGGATTCGGATTCACGAGAGACTCCCTGCCGTCAGCCGCCACCGTGGACAGCCTCAAGGCCATCTGCGGAATGGACAAATTCGACGGCGGGATGAACCCTGTGGTGGAAGGAATATGTCCGGCCTTGAACTTCAACGCTATCGCGCAGGGCTACACCTGCGACAAAATCGCCGGCTACCTTCATTCGCTCGGAGTGACGGATATGCTGGTGGAGATCGGCGAGATCTACTGCGAGGGTCTGTCCCCTTCGGGGAAGCCGTGGACGATCGCGGTGGACCGTCCCGAGGATGACAACCAAGTGCCGGGAAGCAAGGGTTTCGCAGGAATATGGCAGGGCGACGGCTCCGGCCGGGGTGTCGTGACTTCCGGGAACTACAGGAAATTCTACATCAAGGACGGAAAGAAATACTCCCACACCATCGACCCTCGCACGGGCTATCCTGTCGAGCATTCACTGCTGAGCGCCACCGTGGTGGCCCCGGACGCGGCTCTGGCCGACGCCTACGCAACATATTGTATGGTCATCGGTCTGGAACAGGCCGAGGCCTTCATCGAGTCGCGACCCGACCTGGAGGCCTATCTTGTCTATTCGGACGGGAATAATATGGCGGAATGGGCTTCGTCTGGCTTCAATCTTGTAAGGTAGAGCGCCGGTCGATTTCACGGAATGATGGACAATCGTATTCAGAGAATCATAGTTGTGGCGGCGCTTGTGGCCGCCGCCGGCTGCAGCACGATAAGCAGAACCGAGAAGCAGCTGTCGAGGGTGGACCCGAACGAGTCCCCGGACATTCCTTCCATCGGAGAGCTGCCGCCGGTCAGGCCGGTGTCCGCCGGTCTGGCATATTCATACAACACTTTGGTGGTCTACTACAACGAGAACATCGGGACGCAGGCGATCCGCAAGGCCGTCGCCAAGTATGGAGCCGACATCATCTCCGAGCAGGATTACATCTCGGCCTTGGTTGTGAGGATTCCTGACGGCAAGTCGCTTGACGACGCCATCAAGGTTTTCAGCAAGGTGAAAGGTGTCCTTGACGTGTCCAAAGTCGGGTCAAGGAACATCAGGTGAAGCGGCGGAGACTCCCGCCGTTTCTTTTTTCAGTCTCAGACAGTTTCGTTTTTGGACAGAAGCCTCGCCGCTTCGTCCACGGTCAGGGCGTTCCCGGCCGTGAAGCCGCCGGACGCGGTCCTGCGCAGGGAGAACAGGTGGGCGCCGCTGCCGAGCGCCTCGCCGAGGTCTCTGGCCAGAGCCCTGATGTAGGTCCCCTTGCTGCACTTTACCAGGATCTCCGCCATCGGCAGGCCGAGCGGGGATGTGTCTATGACGTTTATCCTCGGATTAGGCCGCAGGCTGTCATCTTCCGGAATGTCCTCCGTCTTGCCGCAAGGGTAGAATCCGGCCAGTTCCATCCCGTAGATGTTGATGGACTGCCTGCTGAGTGTGTCTGCGACGGAATGGTCGAAATCCTCCAGCACCTCGGTCTTCGCCTTGTGCGCTTCCCTGTACTGTTTTCTGGCCAGTTCATAGGCTCTGACCCCGTCGACGGATTTGGCCGAGAAGAGCGGAGCGATCTGCTCCTGCTCTCCGATGAAGGTCGGCAGGACTTCCAGCAGGGAAGCCTCGCTGACCCCGTCGGTGGGATATTCCTTGTCTATCGCCTTCTCCCTGTCGTAGGAAGGGGTCGTGGCCCCGAACGAGACGCCGGCAAGATATTCCTTGCCCTCTTTCTGGAGGGTCTCCGCCAGTCTGGTGGCTTTGCCGATGCAGACGAGCAGCACTCCGGTGGCGAGGGGGTCGAGGGTGCCCGCGTGGCCGACTTTCAGGTTCTTTTTGCCGAAGTGGTGGCAGGCCGCCCATTTGATCTTGCGGATCACATCCGCCGAAGTCCAGCGGTAGGGCTTGTCGACGGGCAAGATGATCCCTTCCGGGTAGTCCTCGATGCTTCCGGAAAGCCGGGGATTACCGGAAAGGAATCTTCTGTCCGCTATTAATGCTTTGATTTCCAAATTATTTGCTGATAGGCATCTTGTCGATGCGGCCCTGGTGACGGCCACCCTCGAACTCAGTGTCCAGCCATTTGTTGAGAATGCTCGTGACCATCTGGTAGGAGATGAAACGGGCCGGCATCACAAGCACGTTGGCGTTGTTGTGGGCCTTTGCCAGGCGGGCGATCTCGGTCTCCCAGCAAAGAGCGGCACGCACGTGCTGGTGCTTGTTGAGGGTCATGGAGATGCCGTTGCCGGTGCCGCAGAACGCGACGCCGAGGTCAACCTCGCCATTGTCGATGGCGTTTCCGAGAGCGTGACCGAAGTCGGGATAGTCGCATCTCTCGCTGGAGAATGTGCCGTAGTCCACTACTTCGTAACCTTTCTTTTTGAGCAAGGCGGATATCTTCGTCTTGTAGTCAAAGCCAGCGTGGTCGCTGGCGACACCGAATTTCATATTCTTTGAAGTTTTAAAAAAGTTTCTTTTTGCTGACGGTCGTTATGAACTCCTTCAGGTAGAACGGCTCGAAGTAGGCCACATCTTCGAACTTCTTGTCTTCCAGTGCTTTGATTGCCGGCTGGAGCATCGAGGCCGCCTTTGGGCAGCACTGCGCGAAGCTGGCGTCCGGCCCTGCGAGAGCCTGTCCGCATTTGCCGGCCCCGTCGCCTATGAAGAGGACCGGGCCTTCGGCGAGCTGCTCCTTGAAGGAGTCCGCATCGATGATTTTGGCCTCGGTCGGAGAGACCTGGCTACCGTCAGGAGTGAATATTCCCGTGTAGACTTCCATCCGTCTGGCGTCGATCATCGGGATGATGTAGCGGCAGCCTTCCGGGACGAGTCCTTCGGCCTTCGCTTGCCAGACAAGGGTGTCGAGGGTGCCTACGGACAGCATCGGTATTCCCGCTCCGAAGCAGAGACCTTTGGCCGTGGACACGCCGACGCGGAGGCCGGTGTAGGATCCCGGGCCTTTGCTGACGGCGACCGCGTCGCAGTCGGAGACCTTCAGCCCTCTTTCTGAGAGCATTTCGCTGACGAAGAGAGCTGTCTTCGAAGCGTGCGCCCTCGGCTCGTCGCTGAGTCTTTCGCAGACGATCTTTCCGTCCTCGGCGAGGGCGGTGGAGCAAAGAGATGTCGAAGTCTCTATCAGGATTATTCTAGTCATTGTTCAACTTTCGCTTCTAATCAATTGCCTGTGACAAAACACCTTATCTCACGTTTGAAGGGTATTGCCCATGAAAAATCAGTTCACGTTACCCCCTCCCTAAATCCCTCCCTAAATCCCTCCCCTCGGGGGAGGGGATGTGCTCCGCACACCCCGGAGG
>CAVEYE010000065.1:0-3429 GCA_963619595.1 bacterium
GAGCAGGCCAGGTACGCCGAAGAAAGCTACAACCTCACCGCCGAGCAGTTCAGCGTGGGAATGAAGAACACCGTGGAACTCATCACGGCGCAGAACACCCTCCTGGACGCCCAGGTGCAGCTCCTCCAGTCGAAATACACCGCGCTGATGGACAACGCCATACTCGACATCTACCAGGGAAATTACGACATCTACAAATATGCAAGATAGCGTACAGTCATCACAATAAAATGAATTAATTGAATCAATATGAAAAATAAGGTTTTATGGATCGCCATCGGAGTACTCTGCGCAGCCGCGGTACTCTGGCTCGTGTTCCGTCCGACAGGAAAGAGCGCCGTCACCCTTGAGACAGCGATGACGGAAAGAATCGAAATCACTAGTTCAGTCACAGCCACAGGCACTGTCGAGCCTGTCACCAAGGTCGACATCGGCACACAGGTCTCCGGTATCGTGGACAAACTCTACGCCGACTACAACGACATCGTCAAGGCCGGCCAGGTGATCGCCGAGATGGACAAGGTCAACCTCCAGGCCGAACTCGTCTCCTCCCAGGCCCAGCTTTCAGCCGCCAAGACCGAGTACGAGTACAGGCAGAAGGAGTACAACAGGATCAAGACGCTGCACGAAAAGGAACTCGTGAGCGATTCCGAGTACGATTCGTCCTTCTACCAGTACGAGACCGCCAAGAACTCCTACAGCCAGGCTCAGGCCTCAATCACCAAGGTTAAGAGAAACCTCAGCTACGCCACCATCACCTCCCCTATCGACGGAGTCGTCATCAGCAGGGCTGTCGAGGAAGGCCAGACGGTAGCCGCCGGATTCGAGACCCCTACACTCTTCACGATAGCGAAGAACCTCACGGACATGCAGGTGATCGCCGATGTCGACGAGGCTGACATCGGGCAGGTCAAGGAAGGCCAGAGCGTGACCTTCACCGTGGACGCCTACCCGGACGACGTGTTCAAGGGAGACGTGCAGCAGGTTCGCCTGGAAGCCACGACCACATCCAACGTCGTCACCTACGAAGTGGTCATCACGGCCCCGAACCCTGACCTCAAGCTGAAGCCGGGCCTCACGGCAAACGTCACCATCAACACCCTCGACGAGCAGAACGTGCTTTCAGTCCCTACGAAGGCTCTCAGGTTCAATCCTGACCCGGAAGTGCTTAAAGAGATAGGAATCTCGGTCGACGGACAGGCGGAGGCCACCGACACCACCAGAATCGTGTGGGTCAAGAACGGAAGTTCCATCTCGCCCAAGGTGGTCACGACGAACAACACCAGCGGCGACAGGACCGGAATCTCCAGCGGACTCTCGGACGGAGAGGAGGTCGTGACAGGCCTGACGGCGGAGACAGTGAAGAAGGCCGCCACCACTGAGAGGAGCCCGTTCGCACCGGGCCCGAGAAACGAGGAGAAGAAGAAATAATCTTTGAATATGAAAGAAGTTATCAGGCTTGAGGACATCCGACGCGACTTCATCGTGGGAGACGAGACCGTCCACGCCCTGCGCGGAGTGTCCTTCACAATCAACGAGGGTGAGTTCGTCACCATCGTCGGCACGTCAGGATCCGGCAAATCCACGCTCCTGAATCTTCTCGGCTGCCTTGACACCCCTACTTCCGGGGAATATTACCTCGACGGAGTCTCGGTCAGGACAATGGACAAGAACGACCGCGCGACCCTGCGCAACCGCAAGATCGGCTTCGTGTTCCAGAACTACAACCTGCTCGCGAAGACCACGGCCGTGGAGAACGTGGAACTTCCGCTGATGTACAATCCGAAATATTCAAAGAAGGAGAGGTACGACCGCTCGGTCGAGGCACTGAAGGCCGTGGGTCTGGGAGACAGGCTGGAGCACAAGAGCAACCAGATGTCCGGAGGCCAGATGCAGAGGGTCGCTATCGCCAGGGCTCTGGTCAACGACCCGGCCGTGATTCTCGCTGACGAGGCGACAGGCAACCTGGACACCCGCACGAGTTTCGAGGTGCTGGTCCTCTTCCAGCAGCTTCACTCCGAAGGCCGCACGATCATATTCGTGACCCACAATCCCGAGATCGTGAACTACAGCACGAGGACGATCACGCTGAGGGACGGCAGGGTCACGAGCGACGTGCGCAACGACAATGTCCTCGACGCGGCCGAGGCCCTCGCCAAACTTCCGGTGGAGAACGACAAGTAGCGGAAGGATATTAAAATGGAAAGACAATGAATTTTGGCAATTTATTCAGAATAGCCCTCAAGGCATTGGGCAACAACAAGTTCAGGGGATTCCTGACAATGCTGGGCATCATCATCGGAGTCGGCTCCGTCATCACGATGCTGGCCATCGGACAAGGCTCGAAGAAGAGCATCCAGGCCGAGATCAGCGAGATGGGTTCGAACATGATAATGATCCATCCGGGCGAGGACATGAAGGGCGGAGTCAGGCTCAGCGCCGATGACATGCAGACGCTGAAAGTCAAGGACTTCGAGAGCATCCGCACCAGCTGCGGCCACGTCAACCTCGTCTCCCCTTCCGTCAATTCCTCCGGGCAGGCGGTCTACGGGGCGAACAACACTCCTACCTCCGTCTACGGCGTCAACGAGGACTACCTCGAAATCAGAGGCTACAAGGTCCAGGACGGCGACATATTCTCAGAGCAGGACATAAAGACGGCGGCGAAGGTCTGCGTGGTCGGAAAGACCGTGGTCGACGAACTCTTCACCAACGGTGAGAGCCCCGTCGGCAAGGTCATCCGCTTCGGCACCATCCCGTTCCGCATCGTCGGAGTGCTTGAGAGCAAAGGCTACAACAGCATGGGCATGGACCAGGACAACCTGATCATCACCCCTTACACTACCGTGATGAAGCGGATCCTCGCGGTCACCTACCTTCAGGAAATCGTCTGCTCCGCTTTGAGCGAGGAATATACGGACCAGGCGATCGAGGAGATAACCGCGGTCCTGAGGACGAACCACAAGCTGAAGGAGTCGGACGACGACGATTTCAACATCCGCTCGCAGCAGGAACTCTCATCGATGATGACGAGCACCAGCGACATGATGTCCACCCTCCTAGCGGCGGTGGCGGGAATATCCCTGCTCGTGGGCGGCATCGGTATCATGAACATCATGTACGTCTCCGTCACGGAGCGTACCAAAGAGATAGGCTTGAGAATGAGTATCGGAGCGAAAGGGCGCGACATCCTCGCGCAGTTCCTGATCGAGGCGACGCTGATCAGCATCACGGGCGGTCTGCTCGGGGTGGTTCTCGGAGTGGCGGCCTCGTACATAGTCAAGGTAGCCCTCTCCTACCCTATTCTCATACAAGTCTGGAGCATAGTGCTCTCCTTCCTGGTCTGCACTGTCATCGGAATCTTCTTCGGCTGGTATCCGGCCAGGAAGGCTTCCAATCTCGACCCGATCGAGGCGATCCGGTACGAGT
>CAVEYE010000066.1:0-17383 GCA_963619595.1 bacterium
GCTTTTGCGGAAAAAGAGTATGGTTTCCATAGGCTATGGGATTGGCAATCAGTTTGGTGATTATAATTATTTAAGTTTCGCATGTGCGAAACACCTTATCTCCCGTCACGGCAGTGACGGAGCAAGTCCCCTTCCCGAGGAAGGGGATTTAGGGGAAGGGTAACGTGGAGGCCCTCCGGGGTGCGCGAAGTGCATCCCTTCCCGAGGAAGGGGATTTAGGGAGGGGGTAACGTGAACTGATTTTTCTTGGCAATACTCTTCGAACGTGAGATAAGGTACTTTGTCACATGCATTTAATTACTTGCGAAAGTTGAGTGATTATTCAAGCGTGAATTCAACAAGCAAGTGCAAAATTAATCTTTGGGAGACAGCGGTCTCCCTTTTTGTTTTTTTATGCATTGCTTGATGAAAATCACGTCACATGGGGGCTGCTCGCCCCCAAACCCCTCGGTGTTTTCAGGTATAGATTATTAAGGGCTATACCTGGTTCCGAATTGCACTTCTATGTTGAACTTGCGATAGACATAGTCGTCGAGACCGACAAATATGTATATATCATTGAGCTTAAGCGCGACCAAAGTCCCGAAATCGCTCTTCGGCAGATAGAAGAGAAGGGCTACGCCAAGCCGTTCCTTGCCTCCGGCAGGAAAATCATCAAACTCGGTATCAACTTCTCATCCGAGACCTGCACCGTCGACGGCTGGAAGATGGCTGAATAAACAGACGATGGAATTTCCCCGGAAAAAGAGTATTTTTGCGGAAGACCTTGTTTCCCGTCACGAAAGTGGCGGAGGCGGAGGATTTAGGGAGGGGGGGGTAACGTGAGATAAGGTACTTTGTCACATGTATTTAGTTACTTGCGAAAGTTGAGTCAGAAAAATGAACACATTCGGTAAGAATTTCAAGGTGGAGATTTTCGGGGAGTCGCACGGGAATGCGATAGGGATTGTCGTGGACGGTGTCAAGGCCGGGCTGGAGCTTGGCGTTGAGGATTTTATGCCGGACATCCTGCGGCGCAAGAGCGGAGCCAAAGGCACGACGCCGCGCGTCGAGGCCGACGAGCCGGAGATTCTGAGCGGAGTGTTCGAAGGACGCACCACCGGAGCGCCCCTCGCCATCATATTCAGAAACAACAACACCAGGTCTTCCGACTATGAGGCTTTGAAGGCCGTGCCGAGGCCTGGACACGCCGATTATGTGGCATCCGTGAAGTGGAACGGGTTCAACGATCCGCGCGGCGGAGGTCATTTCTCCGGCAGGATAACCCTTCCGCTTGTCGCCGCCGGAGTCATCGCCAAGAAGATGTGCGGCTTCGATTTCGCCGCCAGGTTGGTTGAGATCGGCGGAGAACCGGACCATTCCAAATGGAGCGACCTGCTGGACAGAACCGCCCGGGAAGGAGATTCGCTCGGGGGAGTGGTGGAATGTACGGTCAGCGGAGTCCCGGCCGGACTAGGTGAGCCGTTCTTTGACTCGGTCGAATCACGGATCTCCCACGCCGTGTTCGCCATTCCGGGAGCACGCGGCATAGAGTTCGGTGACGGATTCGCTGCCGCAAGGATGAAAGGTTCTCAGCACAATGACCCTCTTGAACTGAAAGACGGGGCAGTGAAGACTTCCAAGAACGGCGCCGGCGGAGCAAACGGCGGCATCACCAACGGATCCCCGATAGTCTTCCGCGTGGCCTTCAAGCCGACCTCAAGCATAACGAAATCCCAGAACACATTGAATGTCAAGTCAGGAGAGCAGACCGTCCTCAATGTCCCCGGCCGGCACGATGTCTGTTTCGCCCTCCGCACCCCGGTCATAGTCGAGGCCGTCGCTGCGATCGTCCTCGCGGACTTCATAGGGTAGCCAGTGGCGGAAACTTCCAGAATTTCCCGTGCCTGTACGGCGTTCTTCGCAAGGTTGATCAGAATCCGCGGGATCTGGCTCTCGTCGGCGTAAAGCAGCACGTCCTCGGTCTTCTCGATGAACGACACGTGGGCTTCTGCCCCGGTCAAAGCCCCCTGGATCCCTTCCTCGGTAAGGCGAGGCGCTTCGCGCACGCCGGAGTGCCGGCGGCCTGGAAAGTTATAGGGCGGAGGTCTCCTCGAGCGTGACGTTTCCCGCTCCGGCCGCTTTGAGGGCTTCCACAAGCGCTTCGGCCTCGCTCCTGTCGTCGAACGGCCCGACGCTGAACACAACCGTCCCGGCCTCGGCGCTCTTGATCAGCTCCTTGTCAGGGTGTCCGCGCAGCACGGCGCGCGCCTCGTCGGAAAGAGACTGGCCGTTGTCCGGGAGAATCCTGACCATTATAGTCGTACGCAGTGAGGACTCCATCTCGCGGGCCTTCGTCACCCCGATTACCTGCCCGTTGAGGAAAGCGTCGATCTGGGCGTCGCGGAAACCTCTCTTTTTCACTTTGTTAAGGTTGTCAAGCGCGCTCTTGTAGGATTTGAACAGTCCGACGGAGTAGGCAAGTTTCCCCGAGCCGGTCGTCCTCTCGAACACCGGACTGAGTCCGTTGAGGTCGGCCACGGCGGCCTTCCTGGCGAGGGTGAAGATCCTTATCTGGTAGATGAGTCCGTCCGGCAGAGTGTTGCTCTCGGCGAACCGGCCTTCCGGAAGGATCATGAAGGAATAGTCGAACACCGGCTTCGGCTTGAGGATGTCCAGTTCAGGAGCAGGGCCGAAACCGTTCTTGGTGAAGGTGTAGCCTGAAGCCGCGCCTACCATCTCCTTGTCGGCCTCATCCTGCAGCCTGCGGGTGTCGATCACGATGCCGTTGTCCAGAAAGTCCATCTCGATGGCCTGCAGTTGCCTGACCGCCTTGCCCAGGGTGTCGTTGAGGACCGGCAGCAACATTTCCTTGTCCGTGATCTCGGCGGTCAGAACGGCCTTCTCGCTGTCGGACGCGGTGGAGAATCTGGAGCGCAGCGCGTCAAGGTTGGCGCTGAACCGAGTCAGAGAATCGCGCAAAGCCCTGACATCCCGCAATTTGTCAATATATTTCCTGGTGCTTTCGTCGGTCTGTCCGGCTTCCCCGGAGTGGGAATGGTCCGTCATCGCCTTGTCGCCCGACGGGACAAGGGCGGCGAGATTCCGCAGCTCGGAGACCTCGGTGACGGCCTTGCGGACCGGCATACTGTCATATTCAAGTACATAGACGGTCACGCTGTCGCGGCCGCACTCCCTGTTCGACGCGAAGATGGAGTACTTCCCGTCCGGCGTGTTGGCGAAGAGGAAGTCGTCGTAGGGCGATGAATATGGGAACCCGAGGTTCACGGGCATCTCCCAGTCGCCGCTTCCGCTGTCCCGGTGCGAGACATAGAGGTCGTAGCCGCCCATCCCGTAGAGTCCCTTCGAAGCGAAGTAAAGTGTCTGTCCATCAGGAGAAAGCATAGGGTAGATCTCATCCGAAGAACTTGTCATCTGCTCGTTTATGAGCGCCGGGGCCGTCCACACGGAATCCCGGAGGTGCGTGCCGTAGATGTTGCGGATGCCTTCCCCGTCCTTGGCCGAGTAGTAGATGTCCTGCGCCCCTTGCGGGATGTAGACGGCTCTCGCGAGAGGCCCGCCAGCAGAATCGAGCTGGTTCGGGGTCTTCCGCCATCCCCGCTCTTCCAACGGGTAGAAAAGGAAGAAGTCCTTGAGGGAGAAGACCTGCTTGGCCACCACTGTCGGCTGGCTGCAGAAATCCATCATATTCAGACCATTGCGTGCCATCAGAAGGTGGTCTTCCACCTTCGCCGCCTTAGCGGAGTCCAGCGCTTCCTTCGCCGCCTCGCAGAATTTCACCGCCTGCGGGAAATCATAGGCCAGCCTGCACGAATCCGCCTTGGCGAGAAGCCTTGCGGGTGAGGTCTGTGCCGCCGCGGGAGCGCTTGCCGCGAGCGGCGCGAGGGCGATGAATATGCTGATGAATATCTTGTTTCTCATTTGCCTTGTTCCTCGTTCCGGATTCCGGAACAATCACGTTCTTTGCATCTGCAAAAATAAGAAATACTTGTCAGATAAGTAACAAAGAGTCCGCAAATGACGGGCAAGAAAAACAAATAAAGGTTAAAATCGTTCTCTTGTTAGAAAAAAATGCTAAATTTGTACCCTTATTTTTATGCAGAGTGCTTTTTGCATTTGCGAGGAAGAATTTAAAACAATACAAATAAAAGTCAACAGTTATGCAAAGTAAAGGTTGGATTAGGCTTGTCGCCATTCTGCTTGCGATCGCTTCCATCTGGCAGCTATCCTACACAGCGGTGACATCCATCCAGGAAAAGAAAGCCGAGAAATTCGCCGAGAAATTCGCCGTAGCGGCCCAGAACTCTCCGGAATTCTCTCAGATTCCTGAAAATGACCAGGCTTACTATCTGGACTCCATCAGGAAAGAACAGAACAGGGTTTACATTGATTCCATCTCCACGCAGAAGGTTTTCCTCTGGAACACCTACAAGGAGTGCAAGGCCAAGGAGATCAACCTCGGTCTTGACCTCAAGGGTGGTATGAACGTTATGCTGCAGGTGCAGCTTGAGGACCTCGTTAAGGCCATCTCGGGCGACAACAAGACTCCTGAGTTCATCAAGGCTCTCGATCTCGCCAAGCAGCGCAGCGTCAACTCGAGGGAGGACTACATCTCCCTCTTCGCTACCGCCTGGAAGGAAGTGGGCAACGGCCAGAGCCTCGCCCAGATCTTCGGCACATATGAGATGAAGGACAAGATCAAGCCGGAATCAACCGACGCGGAGGTCATCAACGTGATCCGCGAAGAGGCCGAGAGCGCGGTCGCCAACTCGTTCAACGTGTTGAGAAACCGTATCGACCGTTTCGGTGTGACCCAGCCTTCGATCCAGAAACTCGGCAACAGCGGACGTATCCTCGTCGAGCTTCCTGGAGTCAAGGAGCCTGAGCGTGTGAGGAAACTCCTCCAGGGCACCGCTTCCCTCGAGTTCTGGGAGACCTTCACCAACCAGGAGATCTCCGGCTATCTCGCCGAGGCCAACGCCAAACTGGCCGAGATTCTTGCCGCCGAGCCTGAGGACACCGCCGCCGTCGCTGACAGCGCCGCCGCGGCCGCTGAAGGTGGCAACGCCCTTATCAACGAGGCTCTCGGACAGAGCGCCGACGCCGAGGCTGACGCCATCAGGAAGAACAACCCTCTCTTCTCGGTTCTCTCTCCTTCCCAGTTCACCGGCAACGCCTGCATCGGTTTCGCTTCCGCGATCGACACGGCCAAGATCAACAAGTATCTTGCTATGCCGCAGATCGCCGAGATCTTCCCTGCCGAGTTCAGGCCGATGTGGTCGGTTCATCCTTCAGAGTATGTCTCCGGTGAGAACATCTTCGAACTCGTAGCCATCAAGTCCACCTCAAGGGACGGCAAGGCCAAGCTTGACGGCGGTGTCATCACAGACGCCAAGGTGGTTTACGACCACGGCACGAACGGCGAGCCTTCAGTCTCGATGTCGATGAACGCCGAGGGCGCCAACATCTGGGCCCGTATGACCGGCGACAACGTTGGAAAGCAGATCGCCATCGTACTCGACGGTATGGTATATTCCTACCCTAACGTGCAGAACGCCATCACCGGAGGAAGCTCATCCATCACCGGTCACTTCACTCCTGAAGAGGCCACCGACCTTGTGAACGTCCTCAAGTCCGGTAAACTTCCGGCCCCTGCCACCATCATCCAGGAGCAGGTTGTGGGACCTTCCCTCGGAGCCAAGTCCATCAACGCCGGTATGATCTCGTTCATCATCGCGTTCCTCCTCGTGCTTGTGTACATGATCTTCTTCTACCAGGGAGCCGGCCTCGCCGCTGACCTCGCCCTCCTCTGCAACGTGCTTCTCCTCTTCGGAGTCCTCGTTTCATTCGGAGCCGTCCTCACCCTGCCTGGTATCGCCGGTCTCGTCCTGACAATGGGTATGGCCGTCGACGCCAACGTGATCATCTACGAGCGTATCAAGGAAGAGCTTGCCGCCGGCAAGGGTCTCGGAAAGGCCATCGCCGACGGTTACTCCAACGCCTACTCCGCCATCATCGACGGTCAGGTGACCACCCTCCTTACCGGTGTCGTTCTGTTCTTCTTCGGTTCAGGTCCTGTACAGGGCTTCGCCACGACCCTCATCATCGGTATCATCACCTCTGTCCTCACCTCCATCTTCATCACAAGGCTTATCTTCGATGACCGCGTGGAGAAGGGCAAGAACATCACATTCGAGAACAACCTTACCAAGAACTTCCTCAAGAACACCCACGTGGACTTCATCAGTCTGCGCAAGTGGTCTTACATCGCTTCCGGTATCGTGATCCTGATTTCCATCGTCTCCATCTTCACCAAGGGCTTCTCCTACGGTGTCGACTTCACCGGTGGCCGTACCTACGTGGTACGTTTCGACCAGCCTGTCACGGCTGAGACCGTCCGCGAAGCGGCTATCGCCGAGTTCGACGGAGCTGTCGAGGTTAAGCAGTTCGGTGGTGAGAGCCAGATGAAGATCACTACCTCCTACAAGAACGCCGAGGAGTCCACTGAGGTTGACGCAGAGGTTGAGCAGAAACTCTACAACGCTTTGAAGCCTTTCTTCAAGGAGACCGACATCACCCTCGCCGAGTTCACCTCGACGCTGGAGAACCCTAACGGTATCATCTCCTCCGACAAGGTCGGCCCGACTATCGCCAACGACATGAAGAGAGACGCCATCATCGCTGTCATCCTCTCGCTGTTCGTGATCTTCGCCTACATCGCGCTCCGTTTCAAGGGATGGACGTGGGGTCTCGGTGGAGTTGTCTCCCTCGCCCACACCGCCATCATCGTGATCGGCTTCTTCTCTTTGTTCTCAGGTATCCTGCCGTTCAACCTTGACGTCGACCAGACGTTCATCGCGGCCATCCTGACGATCATCGGTTACGCCATCAACGATAACGTGGTTATCTTCGACCGAATCCGCGAGTACAGGACCCTGCATCCGAATATGGATGTGAAGACCAACGCCAACCTGGCTGTCAACGCCACTTTGACCCGTACCATCAACACCTCTGTCTCCACCCTCGTCACGATGCTCGCCATCGCCATCTTCGGAGGTGAGTCCATCAGAGGTCTGTCCGTGGCCCTCATCCTTGGTATCTGCATCGGAACCTACGCTTCCATATTCATCGGTACAGCCGTCATGTACGACGCTACCGTCTGGAACCAGAAGCGCCTCGCCGCCAAGGCGGGTGACAAGAAGGTCGCCAGGAAATAATCTTAAGACAGAAAATCTTAAGACACGATAGAAAAATCCGGTCCCCGAAAGGAGGCCGGATTTTTTGTTTTGTGAATATCCTGGAAGCGGCGTCGTGGCGATGCCGCTTTCGGATTACGCTATCTGATCATGTTCTTAGGGTCGAGCGCCTTGTCGAGTTCCTCCTTGCTGAGGAGACCTTTCTCGAGGACTATGTCATAGACAGAGCGGTTGGTCTCAAGGGCTTCCTTGGCGACCTTGCTGCTGGCCTTGTAGCCGATGATAGGGTTGAGGGCTGTCACGATGCCGATGCTGTTCTTGACCATCTCGTAGCAGCGGTCCTTGTTGACGGTGATGCCTTCCACGCACTTCTCGCGGAGGGTGTTCATCGCATTGGTCAGCCAGGTGATGCTCTCCATGATGGATTCGGCGATGACCGGCTCCATAACGTTCAGCTGAAGCTGTCCGGCCTCGGCGGCGAAGGAAACTGTGGTGTCGTTGCCGATGACCTTGAAGCAGACCTGGTTGGTGACCTCAGGGATGACAGGATTGACCTTGCCAGGCATGATGGATGAACCCGGAGCCATAGGCGGGAGGTTGATTTCCTTGAGTCCGCAGCGAGGACCTGAAGTCAGAAGACGGAGGTCGTTGCAGATCTTGGACAGCTTGACAGCCAGTCTCTTGAGGGCTCCGGAATAGCTGACGTAGGCTCCGGTGTCAGGAGTGGCCTCGACAAGGTCAGGGGCCGCGATGAATTTCTCACCGGTCAGCTCCGTCAGTTTCTTGGCGCAAAGATCCGCGAAGCCAGGCTTGGCGTTAAGGCCTGTGCCGATGGCTGTTCCGCCCATATTGATCTCGTAGAGGAGGTTCACGTTTCTTTCAAGGTTGAGGATTTCCTCGCTGAGATTGGTGGCGAAAGCGTGGAACTCCTGTCCTGAAGTCATCGGGACTGCGTCCTGAAGCTGGGTGCGGCCCATCTTGATGACATGCATGAACTCCTCGCCTTTCTTCCTGAAAGCATCGATGAGGTCCTGCAGAGCCTTCTCGAGTTTCCTGTTCATCCTGATGAAGGCGTAACGGAAAGCTGACGGGTAGGCGTCGTTGGTGGACTGGGCGCAGTTCACGTGGTCGTTAGGGGAGCAGAACTGGTACTCGCCCTTGTTGTGGCCCAAGATCTCGAGCGCCCTGTTGGCGATGACCTCGTTGGCGTTCATGTTCACGGATGTGCCGGCTCCGCCCTGCATCATGTCCACAGGGAACTGGTCGTGCAGCTTGCCGTCGATGATCTCCTTGCAGGCCTCCACGATCGCGTCGGCGATTGTCGGGTCGAGCGCTCCGAGTTCCTTGTTCGTCTGCGCGGCGGCCAGCTTGATGCAGGCCATCGCGATGACGTACTCAGGGTAGTCGCGCATCTTTGTGTTGGAAATCTTATAGTTGTTGAGGGCCCTTTGTGTCTGCACACCGTAGTAGGCCTCGGCAGGAACCTGAAGTTCTCCCAGAAGATCGGATTCAATTCTGAATTTCTCTTCGTTCATAATGATTTTTTCTTATTTGTTTACAAATTGTTTTAAACCAGTCCCACAAAGGTAATCCCAATAATAATTATAAGCAAAAATCACGATGAAAATTTCAATTCAAAGCATCTGGCTCTTCTGTAAAATTTCTAACTTCGCGGGGTTTTATATGCGTAATGTCCAATATGAGAGCTGTAGGAACTGTTTTGCTGTTGGTGCTGTCCAACATATTCATGACTTTCGCTTGGTACGGCCACCTGAAGCTGCAGGAAATGAAGATTTCCACGGACTGGCCGCTGATTCTGGTCATCCTCTTCTCCTGGGGTGTGGCTCTTTTTGAATATTGTGCCCAGGTGCCTGCCAACAGGCTCGGCTTCTCGGGCAACGGAGGCCCTTTCAGCCTTCTTCAGCTGAAAGTCATCCAGGAGGTCGTCTCGCTGGTCGTGTTCACTCTGGTCGTCACCTTCCTCTTCAAGGGAGAATCCCTTCACTGGAACCATCTGGCCGCCTTCGCCTGCCTCGTTCTCGCCGTCTTCTTCGTCTTCCTGAAGTAACGGACGCTGACTCCTGTTTCTGAATATCCAGGGCCTCCATCGCCCGCTATGAATTACAAAAGGACGGCGCTTCCGCGTCGTCCTTCCGTGCCTCAGGCGGGACTCGAATATATAACTGGATAAAATGGCGAATATGGAGGTAAAATAATGAATATCAATAATATAAATAAGTTGTATGCGTTGTCAAAAATGTCAAGTATAGTCTAGAATTGTCAAAATAATTCATCTAAGTCGCCAAAAATCGCCAAAAACTATTACTTTTGACGATGTATAAAAACAGTACGGACAATGGCGACAGCAATGGTTCAGTCTATAACCAGGACTGTAGAGGAGCGGAGAAAGACACTAGCTGCACTTACAAGACAGATAAAGGAAATGTCGTTCTGGAGGTCAACCAAAGGTGCCGTGCTGGCGCTGTTCGATAAGCCGGCCAACAAGCAGTCCGCAGAGCTGATGACCGCCGTGAACGAAACGAGAGAAGAAAATACAACTCTAATTTCCAAATCTGAAGAACAGGCTAATACGATTTCCGAAATGGAAAGAACAATCGCAAGGCTTCGGGATGAAAAGAGTGATATGCTCAGCAGGCTCGGAGCATTGGAAACCAGCCTTAATACCACGGAGAAGACAAACGAGTCAATGGTCAATGAAATCCGGAGCCTTCGAAGTCGCATCCTAAGAGACCAGAACACAATGGACAGTTGGGAGCGGGACTTCATGCAGATTGCTGAGAATCTTATAGACCATTCAACACCGGACCAGATCAGGGAATATGAAACAAGAGGCATCCATAAGTCTATAGGAGAGAATATTTGGGAAAAGGCGAGGGAGACCTCAAAAGAGAGGATTGAAAAAAAGAGACAGGAACAATCCCAGTCTCATGCAAGGTCAAGAGGAATGCGGTTGTAGATAAAAGTTCAATCCAGTTCCCTGAAATCAGCAGGCGACATACCTTCGTTTCTACTGAAGAACTTGTTGAAATAGGACGGGTCCTCGAAGCCGAGGGCCGCTGATATCTCCTTCACCCTAAGTGGCGTGAACCGCAGCATTTTCTTCGCCTCGAGCATCACCCTGTCCGTGATGACCTTCAGCGGCGTGCAATGTCCGTGAAGGTTCGTGTACCTGTGCAGCAGGCAGACGGAGATACCGAGCTCCTGCGCATAGTCCTGCGGGGAATGAGTCTTCTTGTATTCTCGTTCCACCAGATCGACGAACTCCGAATATTTCCTGAACGACTGCCTGTTGTCAGGTGCGCTTTCGAAACAATCCCACTTGCATCTTCTTCTAGCCGTGACCACGAACAGGGTCAGCAAGGCTGTCAGGCTCGCATTCCGCATGGCATCTTCGGAATCCCGGACGAGTTCTCCCTCCATTGCAGTTACTATACTGTCCAAATCTACAGCGACATCATCGGGGACACGGCAAAGGTTAAGACCGTTCATCGTATTATGTAGCATGCAGTTGGCCATGAGCTCCATCGATGGGCTGAGGTTCTGCAGGAAGTCATCCGAGAAGATTATCGCCTTGCCGTCTTCATCGTTTGCCGGGACGTACAGGTGCATGTTGTTCCTAGACATGAAGAATATGCTGTCCTCGTCTATTGTATATTCCGTGAAGTCGACGATATGCTTTCCTCGGCTCTTTCTGAACCAGAAGATTACATTGAAGTCATGACAGTGCATGGTACTGCGGGTATCGGGATAATCGTCGAAAATCGCTCTGGTCGAAACTACGTCAAAGAAGTCCTTTTCTGTTGAAACATCACTAATTTGATACTGAAGGTAATTCACATCATTGCGTGAAAGAGTGCCTTTCTAGTATGCTCTATCTTTCATAAAAGCCGTGATTATTGATTGTTTGGTTAGCAAAGATACAGCATAAAAAGGTAAATGAACCTTCATTAACAGTAAATTATTCAACCTGTAAATAAATCTCCAATAAATATAGACTATATTGCCACCATAGGCGTGTTAATGCTGTCTAATTTTGTCTTGAAAAATTTGGCCACCACCAATACTTATAAACTAACGTAAGTTTACTATACTATGCTAAAGAAATTTTCTAAGTTATTTATTGTTGCAGCAATTGCAATAATGGCCGCTTCTTGTGAAGCCGAGCAAATGGATTCTTCCGTTTTGAGCAATGACGCCCCAAAACTGTCAGAGACTGATGCCTCAGAGGAGTTCGCCAAAATATTATCAAAGGCGATTTACGAGTAAAAAGATCTGAGAAACTTCATCAAAGAGGAATCATTGAAGGAGTTTGACAAAGATTATGACGTGTTCTATCCCTGGGTGCAAAACCATATCGTAAACGGCACAGAAACATTCCGCGAGGTGTTGTCTAAATATGATGAGGCAGGAATGTTGTCGGATATTGAGGAAGAGCTACCTTTATTAACCATTCTTGTCCCTGATTGGTCTTGGGTGACTGATTTTAGCGCTTGTTCATGGGATACGGAGAGTCAAGATATCTCTGTTGTTTACAGGTCGGGAACAATTTCTGGAAAGGTTGGAAACTCATCTGCTTCAGGAAGTATTAAGCTAGGATATGGCACAACCTCAAAGAATGAAAGTACAATTACAGTCACGACAAAGACCAAAGATGAAAGTGATGATTTGGGCACGGCACTTCTCTACTATACAGATCCAATCATTCTTTCATCAGACTCACTTGACGGGGTCAGTGGATATAGAGTCAAGGAAATTGGAACAGGTTTCGTATATATGTTAGTTCTACCAAAATATGAATAGGTCTCTACCCAAATTAATTCTTGCAGGCCTCCTGTGCCTAGCTGCCGGATGCACTGAGAAAGAGAATACAGATAATGCATTTGCCAGTCTGGCCGAATCGGTAACTGGCGAGTATATGATCTCCGAAATGACTTGGAGCGGCCTGCCGATAGACCTGAACCATGACGGCAAAGGAGAAAGGGATCTTCTTCATGAGTTCTCTGGCACGTCAAGTTTTGTTCAGTCATGGATCAAGGCAACGGTAGAGAAGGACTCTGACAACGCCCTTGCCTTCAGCATGATAGTTCCAGTACCGTCCTGCTCCTACGCTCCGGATGGATCCAAAAGGAATACGATCGGCTATGTCGAAATTACTGATATCGAAAAGTGGACCGGCAGCAAGCTCTCGTGCAGTTCCATGTCGCCGAGCCATTGGACAGACGGTGAGAATGAGGAAGCGTTTGTGAAAGATATCGGAGACGGAACCTTCACCTTCGGTTTCAGGACCTCGATATATGACGAAAGTTCCGGCAGCCTATATGACGGCAGGATTGAGTTCGTCTTCAATAAAAGATAGGAGATAAGGCTTGAGAAGAAATCCATCTGCCATAATCGGCAGATGGATTTCTTCTATCTGTAAAGGTACCTCTTGATCGACATCTTCGGGGTCTTCTCGAACGGCTGCTCCATCAGGTTGACATATGCGATCCTGCTGTACGGCGGAAGCTGTGCGTTCGCCTTCCTGAGGATCTCGTCCTTGTACTCATACACAGCAACATTTTTTTAATTTATACGATGCTCCATCATACCGCAGAAGGAAACCGGACTGATGTTACTATCGGGATTGGTGCTTGTATCATAATTGCGTGCAGCCTATAGAGTAGGGATAATGGCAGGACTCCCTTTACTATGCAATATCACATATTAGACACGGATGAGACTAAATGGCCGGAACGCACTCAATGTCGGGGACAGGCAAGATGTGCTCACGTTTTACGCGAGGCTCCAAGTTCTCCGGAGTCGATTCATGATTTCGTCATAATTTTATCTGAACACCATCGTGAACTCCGTCCTCTCCGAGTCGCTGCGCGTGAGGTCCAGAGTGCCGTTGTGGGCGCGCATTATCTGGCGGGAGAGGCTGAGACCGATGCCGGAACCCTCGCGCTTGGTGGTGATGTCGGTGTAGAAGTTCATGTCCAGCAGCAGCACCACGTCCGGCCGGAAGGCCTCCATCGTGGTGACAAGTGTCTTCGGTGACGCGATGAGCTCCATCTGCGCGAGTGCATCGGCAGGAGTATCTTCATGGCGCTGCGTATGCCCTGGTTGTCATCGACTACGAGTATCTTTCCGCGATTCATAATCAATTATCATTCTCCTCCAAAAGCCAGTCTAAAGCGGATTTAACATGAATAACCTTCCCTTCTATTTCAACATCCCTTGTCTGAGCGAAAGCAACCAGGGTAAGATTACTGCACTGAAGAGCATCCGAGGCTGCAATCAGAGCGGACGTCTCCCTTTTGAATGTCTTAGGAGAATCAATATCGTAAGCAACTTGTATAAGTTCCAGTGCACGGCTTCTCTCGCATACGACAAAATCCACCTCCTTCCCTTGAGGACCCGGCTTGTAGTAATATACATCCAGGAACTCGTTCGCGCACTTGCGCAACAGTTCTATGTACACCACATTTTCCAAACGCCAGCCGATATTCTCCGCTGCCATTGAATTCTCACGGTTGTTCTGCAGACCGGGATCAACTATGTATGATTTCGTGTTCCTGATTCTTAGCCTGCTTTTGAAAGAATGTTTCTTCAGTCCCTGTACAAGAAAAGCCTGCTGCAGGTAAGAGAAGTATTTCTGTACCGTCTTGTCTGACAGATTGAACACCTTGGAAAGTTCATCGAAATTAACTTCCTGGCACGAGTTGTCTATGGCGTAGTGCGCAATCTTTCTCAGAGTGTCAACATTGCGTATCCGGAATCGTTTCTGGATATCCTTTTGCAGTATCGCCTCAATCAGACCATCGATGTACCCGCGCTTGTTCCGCAGGTTCTGCATCTCCGGGAATCCACCGTTATTGATGTAGTTGAAAAAAGCTGTCTTCCTCTCTGCATCCGCTTTTGTGGTCAATCCAGACTTGTTCACGTGGTGGAACGAGCAATACTCCGAGAACGAGAACGGGAACAGGCGGATTTCATTGTAACGGCCAGTAAGGTGCGTTGCCAGCTCTCCACTGAGCAACTTTGCATTGCTGCCGGTTACAAAGACTTTCAGATGCGTACGTAGCAATCGGTTCACAAAGAGGTACCATCCATCCACGTCCTGTATTTCGTCCAAAAAGAGATACGGCACATCTGTCCCATACAACTGATATACACAGGACAACACAGTGTTCAAATCCTCTGTCTGGATATCAGCCAATCGGTCATCATCCAGATTGACATAAGCATATCTAACGCCTCTTTCTTGAAGAACCTTGTGGCACAACGTGGATTTACCGCTACGTCTGACGCCTATGACAACCTGAGCGAGATTACTGTCCCATTCGAAATATGACTCTTCCATACGGGACACCAGTTTGTTCGGCTGATAGTTCTTTATTTCATCCCTTTGCTCTGCCAGGACTTGCAATATTATCTTTTCACTTACCATAGTATATGCTACATGTCTGCAAAGATAATACTATTCCGATATTCGAACAATTATCCAATCAGAAATTCCGATATTTTAATAAGAATAAAGTCTTGTATTCCGATAATCAGCATTCGCCTTCCCGGTCCTTTGTACCAGCCTCAAAAAGTAGACACGGAATTTTTTTTAAGATGTTAATAATTTTCCAAAGTAGACTTTGGTGATAATTTTTCGTTGTTTGATTTTACAAAAGTATTCTAAGACTTTTCCAAATAAAATTTGAGTTTATTTTCAATGTTAGTCACAACATACATTTGTTGCGCTCATCGGGGCGTTCCGCCCCGGCCGCGAGGCTATCCCCTGAGAAGTTTTTCATAGATGTATAAAGCTACCTTGTACGCGACTTATGTATGCCACGTACAAGCCTATGTCTTTATTTTTAATGATTGACTATCAACCGATTCGCCATCCGAGATGAGCTTATCTATAACTTCCAATGGACACGAGGTCTAAATATCTAATTTGCAACCGCCCGGATACAATCTGGCACTAGAAAAGATTAGTTTTAAGATAGTTCAACCGATTGCATGTCAATACTTCATAACCTTGTATGGCGTTCCCGACTTTACGACAGAGAACATTCTAAGAATAAGTTTGAACTTCACCGCATTCAATACAACACCGTGTTGATTGCGCTGCTCACCTTTCTCCTTCATCTTCCGATGATAATAGTTCTTCATCCACGGATCATTGACGATGGCACTTCTGGCGGCCATCGTGATGGAGCACTTCTGCTGTTTGCGACAGAATTGAGACACTCTTGTCCTGCCGCTGACACTCGTTCCTGAAGTATGGTCAAACGGTGCCACTCCGATGAAGCTTGCATACTGCCGTGGCGTGGAAAAATTACGGAAATTATTGGTATACACGATAGTATCCACGGCAGTTATAAGTCCTATACCTACGACAGAACGAATCAGGTCATAGTTTTTCTTAAGGCTCTCGTCCTTGTTGATAATTTCAACCATCTGCTTTTCAATATCCTTCACCATATCTGCCAGCTTGTCGACGAGGGAACTGCGTCTTGTTCGGCTCCTGCTCGACTCATACTGTCCAAGCTCAGACTGTGCGGTCATAAGTGTAGCCCTTTGGCGCACATACAGGCGCCTTTCACGCAGTAGATTAGACAGCTTTATGAGATTGTCGGACGGACGTTGGTAAAGAGTCAATTTTTCCCTGTGGTCATACGCATACCGGGCGATACGTATGGCATCAATCTGGTCATCCTTACCTCTTACTAGTCCCATCGAGCGCTTTATCTGGAGAGGGCTTTCAAGACATAACGCAATGCCCTTCTTCTCGCAGAAGAGTTGTAAGGCGTTGCTATATACCCCGGTATGTTCCGCACAGATAAGCATTGTCTTGGGCTTCACGCCTTTCTCTTTAACCCAAACAATCAGTTCCTTCAAGCCGGCAGCGTCATTTGTCAGGCGCTTGGTGTCGGCTTTCTTCATTTCGCTGGCATAAATTGCGACATCCAGCGTGCTTTTGGAGATGTCCACTCCGATGTAATTAGAAAATTGCATAAATTTGTTGTGCTTTTGGCGGTTAACCTTCGTATTGAACCATCGACTGAAACTTTTATCAGACACTTGTGGTCTATTACTCTAATTGGTCACTTCAATGCGTTTAGGAGAGGAAGTCTAGTACTTATTGTAGCCCTCTATGGCTATAGAACGCAATGTTCACTTCCTCTCCCCGGTTAACCTTTGTTATACATTACACAAAGGTAACCTTTTGTACGTCCGAAGTTTATATTTCAAAAGGAGAGGGCCTAAAACATAATATAGACACAAGGCTAATAAGTCGCACAGGTCGCCTCTCTTGGATCTATTAACTCTCACAGTACGCCCTCTCTTTATGTATAATCAGGGATGTCCGCTAAAACTTTTGTCAGATATTGCTTCTATAGACACTACTAGCACGACATCCCCCCAATCCATTTCTAATACAGAATAAGACCAACACATTGCAGGACAGCGAATCGAGTGGTGCAATCAGTGTTTCCATACTGTTTATGTCAAAATGATGGTACCTATCACTTACGTTAGATATGAGAAAACCTTTACATCTTGTGAGTCTCGCCACCATTGGAAGAGTTCTTCCAGAACGATGGTGCAAATCTAAAAGTAGACATTTCGCCTTATTTTTCATCATTTTCGTTTTCAAAAGTAGACACGTCTTCTGTCTGTTCTGTAACTTGCTCATTCTTAGATGCATCAATCTTCTTCCGAACAAACTTCGGCACCGTGGACAGTTCCCGGCTCTCAAAAGTGTTTTTATGCGGCAGTTCGCCATTGTAATAACGCTTCCTGTAGTTGGCCGGAGTGTCGTAGCCTATCGCGAAGCATGGGCGCTGCTCGTTATAGAACTTTACGTATCTGGCAATGATTGCCTTAAAGTCATCTCTCTCTCGGCATTGCTCTATCTTGAAGTCGATGATAATCTCTTCTTTGATCCAGCCGTTCAGAGACTCGTTGACAGGGTTGTCGGTGGGCTTTCCGGCCCTGGACATTGACCGTATGACGTTCGTGTCCTTTATCAGGTCGTTGTATGCCATCGAGGCGTACACGCTTCCCTGGTCAGTATGCAGAACCGTTGGCTCCTTGCAGTTCCTCAGGAGGCTCACGACCTCGTCGAGACCGTCCACATACTGGTCTCTTGAGCCACGTCTGTCAGCCACTCTGTATGTGAGTAT
>CAVEYE010000067.1:0-3117 GCA_963619595.1 bacterium
GACATCGACCTGACCGGCGCTTCGGAGAACATCTACAACGTCTTCTCCGACAGGCTGTTCAAGGACGGTTCATTCTCCATAACATTCTCGGTCGATCCGGAATTCGTGCAGATGCCGGCCGGCTACGCGTTCCAGTACGCGGAAAGCGACGTGACCTTCAACGCCAGGGTCTGGGGAATCTCAGGAGGCGAGTACAACTACCTCAAGGCCATGGGCATCTATGACTACACGGACGGAGATTCTACCTTCACCGAGCCGGTGTCTTTCCCGGACAATGTTGAAGGCGGAGTCGGCTTCATCAGCATCAGCACTCCTTCGACCGCTTCGGTGAAGTTCACAAGACATTTCTCGTACGGAGACGGCATCTACACAGGCGTGTGAGCGATGTTGCCGCCGGCGATGCTAAATCCTCGGAGAAATGTTGTATTTTCGCGGAAAAGTCAACCGAAGATGCAAAGTTTTAAGGAACTCGCGCGGACGCGCAGAAGCCACCGCGCCTACACCGGAAAGAAAGTCAGCGAAGAGGATGTGAAAACCATCCTGAGAGCCGCCCTTATGTCGCCGTCAGCGAAGGGACTGAGGAAATGGCATTTCGTGGTCACGGACAACAAGACTAAAATCAAGGAGTTGTCCGGAATCAGACCTGCCGGATCCCAGTTCGTGGACGGATCGGATGTCGTGATCGCCGTGCTTGGCGAACCTGCCGGGCAGGAGATGTGGATCGAGGACGGAGCCATCGCCGCCGTCTCCATGCAGTACCAGGCCGAGGATCTCGGACTCGGCTCCTGCTGGTGCCACATCAGAGGCCGCCAGAGCGCCGAGCCGGGTGTCAGCGCCGAGGACAAGGTGAGGACGATCCTGGATATTCCTGATAAATATTCCGTTCTGTGCCTTATCGCCGTCGGTTATCCGGCCGACGAGAGGAAGCCTCAGGACGAGGAGGCCCTCAAGTGGGACCAGGTCATCTATGTTCATTGAGCCGGTAGCCGTCTTCAGGTCTCCCTTTGAAACGAAATTCGGAGTTCCGAGGCAGGCCGGCGTGGTCCCTGGACTGAAAGGGAGGATCGTCTTCGAGCCGAAATTCCGGAATCCCGACGCAGTGCGCGGGCTTGAAGGCTTCGACTACGTCTGGCTCGTGTGGGGCTTCTCCGCAGTACCTGAGGACGGAGACCGTTTCCAGGCCACAGTGCGCCCTCCGAGGCTGGGCGGCGACACCCGAATCGGGGTCTTCGCCAGCCGCTCCCCTTTCCGTCCCAACAGGCTCGGCCTCTCTTCCGTCCGGATCGAGTCCATTGAATATGACTGCCCGGACGGCCCCGTCATCAACGTGCTTGGAGCCGACCTGATGGACGGGACTCCGGTTTACGATGTGAAGCCGTACGTCACCTACACGGACAGCCACCCCGGGGCCGCCGCCGGCTTTGTGGACGAGAACGGATGGAAACCTCTACAGGTGGTTTTTGAAGCGCCTGTTCCTGAAGGGATCGACGCTGAAGCGCTCCGGGGAGTCCTGGCCCAGGATCCGAGGCCGCGTTCCCAGAACGATCCGGGAAGAATCTACGGGATGGCGTTCGGAGGAATTGATGTGAGGTTCAGGGTCAGCGGAGATGTGCTGACCGTAGTTTCATTCGCCCGGCTATGACCCCTACCTTGGCTTTGGCCTTGACCTTGGTGGACAGATATTTTTAACGTTGGCAGAAAAGAAATCGCAGACACGATGATGGACAACAGAAAGCAGTACCCTTCACTTGAGATCGTACCGCCCCTCAAAGGTATCACGAAAGATGAACTTCTGAATGAGATAAGACCGTTTATTGAGTTCAATCCCAAGCACATAAACATCACCTGTCATAGAGACGAGGTGGCCTATGAAGAGCAGCCGGACGGCAGTTTCAGGAAACGTCTTGTAAGAAGGCGCGTCAGCGAGACCGCAGTCTGCGGCGCCATCCAGTCGGAGTTCAAGGTCAATGTCGTCCCGCACCTTATCTGCGGAGGTCTGACCGCCGAGCAGATCGAGTTCCAGCTCCAGGATTTCCGCTTCATGGGCATCCGGAACATCCTTGCCCTGAGGGGCGACTGCCTTGTGGGCGAGAAGAGGTTCTCCCCCATCGCCGGCGGCTACAGCCACGCCAACGAACTGGTAGAGGCCGTGAGGCGGTTCGAGAAACAGAACGGCTGCGAGGGCTTCTTCACTGTCGGTGTGGGAGGCTACCCTGAGAAACATTTCGAGGCGGCCAACATCGAGGACGACATCGCCAACCTGAAGCGGAAGGTCGAAGCCGGGGCGGACTACATCACCACCCAGATGTTCTTCGACAACAAGGTGTTCTACGATTTTGTGGACAGATGCCGCAAGGCCGGGATCACCGTTCCGGTCATCCCGGGACTGAAGCCGATCTCCACACTTAAACAGGTCAGGCTGCTTCCGGAATCCTTCTCGATCGACATTCCTGTCGAACTTACAACCGAAATCGCCGCACACAAGGACGACAAGGAGGCCGTCTATCAGATCGGCCAGGAATGGGCCACGGCCCAGTGCAAGGACCTTCTGGCGCACGGAGTGCCGGGAGTCCATTTCTACACGATGGGCAAGTCGGCCAATGTCATAGGAATACTCAAATCTTGCTTTTAAACGGATATGGACGGAATCAGGGAGGCACTCGACAGACGGATACTCATCCTCGACGGAGGAATGGGCACGATGCTCCAGCGCAAAGGGCTTCAGGGCAACAGCGAATCTTTCAATCTCACCGCCCCGGAAACGATAGAGGAAATACACTCTGAATATATTGAAGCAGGGGCCGAAATAATCACCACCAACTCTTTCAGTGCCAATGCTATTTCCCAATCCGAATATGCTTTGTCTGGCCAGGCCGGAAAGATGGCCGAGGCTGCGGCGCTGATAGCCAGACGGGCCGCCGGCAAAGCCTCCCGCAAAGTCTGGGTGGCGGGAAGCGTAGGCCCAACAGGAAAATCCCTGTCACTCGCCCAGAACATAAACGACCCTGCCGAGCGGCCATATTCATTCGACGAGATGGCAGCCGCCTTCGAGACGCAGATCAGGGGTCTGGTCCGGGGCGGCGTGGACCTGCTTCTCTTCGAGACCTGTTTCGACGC
>CAVEYE010000068.1:0-2816 GCA_963619595.1 bacterium
GGGTCTTGACGATCCTTCCCCCGATGCCGGAGTTGATGTTCTGGCAATCCTCCATGGTGATGCCGGGATCCGTGTCCACCCGCTCGAATGCGATGCCGAGCCTTTCCATAGTCTCATACACCTTCTCCTGCAGCGGAGTGGAGAACCTCTCCGGCGCTGTCGTTTTCCTTTCACTTACGTAGAATGCCATGATTTCTTTGAATATATAAGCAGAACGCGAAGTTAGCGCGGAACTGCGGAAACCGGCACGCCACTGGCGATTTTTTAACCGAAATTCCGTAGGTCGGTGTCACACGAGCAGCCTGCCGAAAGGGACGGCGGGTTGACGGCAGCATCATTGAGCGGGTAAATCAGTGGGGCGCGTCACACAAGCAGCCAGACGAAGGAGACGGCGAGGGCGAGGACCACCTTGATGGCCTTGGCCTTCACGAAAGACGACTTGCTGTCAGCCAGAAGAGGGAGCGAGGCGTGGCCGTCCTGCACTATGGAATTGGCCAGCAGAACCGGGAACGGAATGACTCCGGAGGCGAAAAGCGTCACGAAGACCAGGTGAGGACCCGACTGCGGCACAAGGCCGACCAGGACGGCGAGAAGGATCATCAGCGGGGTGTTGCCGTTCACCCAGCTCGAAAGGTCGACGAAATGGAAGAGGACTCCTATGGCCAGCAGCACGCCGAACGTCCAGGCGAACGTGGTCGGCAGATGCCTCTTCACGATGTGGCTCCAGAGATGCTCCTCGACGAAGTGGTCGGAAGCGAAAACCAGAGCGGCGAGGACCACAAGGCTCAGCGCGCCGAAAATCCAGAATATCCATTCTTCATTGAACACGGAAAGAGCGTCGCTCCCGGCGGTGACTTCCGGCTCCTCCTCCAGAAGACCGGCAAGCAGGATTCCGACAAACAAAACGACACCTAGCGCCATAAAGACCCTGTGCCGGCCGAGATGCCGGCCGGAATGATGCCGGACGAGATGCCTGCCGGAATGATGTCCGCCGGAATGCCTGCCGTAATGTCGGTGGTCCTCGTCCTCCCGGTCATGTCCGTGATGGTGTCCACATTCGTCCGAATGCAGTTCGAACGAGTCCTCGAGCCTTGTGGGAAGCGGCTTCGGGGAAAAGCTGTCCACCAGCAGTCCGACCACGACGGCAAGGACGAAAAGCCCTGCCGAAAGAGCCGCGGCCTTGGCGGGAAACATCGCCAGCATCATGAAGGACTCGTCTCCCACGGTGGCTATCATCATCGCCAGCAAAGCCCCGAATCCCAGCATCCTGTGCGTGTACATCGACACCACGGCGAAGCCTCCGACGCAGCCCGGCACCGCGCCAAGAAGGGCGGACAGGACCACCTGCGCGAACCTTGAGCGCCGCAGCCCCCGGAACAGCCGTCCCTCGGACTCGACATTGAAAGACTCGATGATCATCATCATCACGACGACCAGTCCCGTGACCAGGACCGCCCCTCGGAGTGAATCGAAAAGTACTTGAACCAAAGCCATAAGCGAACAGCGACAATCTGTTTAAAGCCAACTTATTTTGCAACCCATCCCGTAAGGTAAAGGGACATTATCGGTCTGTCCGGCGAGTTGGTCGTCAGCGTCAGCACCACAAGGCACTCCCCTTCCGGCAGTCCCGTTGTGTCGAGCGACACGGCCAGCTGTCCCTTCGCCCCTGCAGCCAGATCCTTGAACCCTGCGGCGGTCACCCCGAGACAGTCCGAATCCACCTTGTAGACCTTGAGCGGCGACTTGCCTTTGTTCTCAAGCGTGAACGACCTGTCCACCTTCGTCCCGGCCTTCACCTTGCCGAAAGACACGGTGCTGGAGGCGGCGACCGGACTGGAACTCTTTTTCTTCTGCTCGTCCGTCCAGCCGGAGAAGTTCTCCTTGATGTATGAATATATTCCTATCCTGCTCTTGCCTGCGCCAAGTTCAGGATTCGGAGCGGCGACGACAGCCTCCGCTCCGGTGTCAGGCTTGGCGGACGCGGCCTTGGCGGAGACGACGGCCTTGAAGACTTTGCCGCCGACCACAGGGGTGGCGTAGTAGTAGTTCTTGCCCCAGTGGTTTCTGTCAGCGGTCACCGTGTAGGTGAGCGTGGCCGTGGACCCGGCCGGGACCGTGGACGGAGTCACCTTGATGGAAAGGCCTTCGCTGACATCCTTGAACTCGACTTTCAGCGGAGATCCGCCGAAATTGGCGACTTTCATCTCGCCGCTCCTCTGCTGTCCCTGCGACAGGTTGCCGCCCTTGATGTCCACGACCTTGAAGCCGAGCTTGCCGAAATGGACGGGATAGAGTTCGTCCAGCGGCTGCTTTTTGTCGTGGCTCACACCCCGCAGCCTCAGCACCACCGGGCGCTTGACATCGGAGAAATAGACCGTCAGCGACTTGTCGAACGGATAGCCGGCCTCATCGTTCTTGAATGTGGCCTTAATCATCCCGGACTCCCCTGGCTTGATCGGACTCTTGGTCCACTCGGCCTCGGTGCAGCCGCAGGAGGTCACGACATTGTAGATCAGTATCGCCTTCTGGCTAACGTTCGTAACCTTGTAGGTGGCGGTCACCGGACCATCGGAGACAAGTATGTCGCCGAAGTCGTGGACAGTCTTGTCTAGACGGACCACGCCTTCGAAAGTGTTGTTCTTACCCGAACCCTGGGCGGAGGCCACCGCGGGGGCGGCTGTCAGCGAAGCCAGGACCAGCAACGGAAGAAGCGACTTTTTCAGCAAATCAATCATAATCGCGGATCAAATAAATCCGGCGGCAGCGGCGGGTTCAAAGGCCCTGCGGAGCGGCCGGCGATGAAGGAATATTACAAA
>CAVEYE010000069.1:0-5512 GCA_963619595.1 bacterium
CTTAATTTCATTTTAATTCCCTGTCTTACAACCGACAAAGCGTCATCGGCATCTTCTGCCGAAGCCGACGGCTACAAATATAACCTTAATTTTTGTTACTTTTGCAGATTGAAGCCCGGGGCCGGCCCACATTCCCCGGCCGACGACATTTATGGAGATATTCTACTCACACTCCCGCGAAGGTTCGCTTGCGATGCTGGACGCTGAAGAAAGCGCCCACTGCGTCCGCGTCCTGAGGCACCGCAAAGGCGACGGGATCACCGTTGTGGACGGCCTCGGAACGATGTTCCGCTGCCGCCTGTCAGACGATTCGCCCAAAGGAGCCGCCGCCGAGATCATGGAAAGCGTTCCCGGCTGGGGAGGCCATCCATATTCATTGACGATGGCGGTCTGCCCGACGAAGAACAACGACCGGTTCGAGTGGTTTGTCGAAAAGGCCACGGAGATCGGTGTGGACGTGATTTCGCCGGTCATCGGAGAGCGGTCGGAGCGGAAGGTGTTCAAGGCCGAGCGAAGCCGCAAGATCGCGCTTTCCGCGATGAAGCAGAGCCTCAAGGCGAAACTGCCGGAGATCGAAGAGCCGGTGAGCGTGCGGGACTTCATCCTCTCGCATCAGGGAGCGGGACTGAAAATGATCTGCTACTGCTTTGAGGGTGAGACGCTTCGGCGCTCCATAGAAGACGTGCTTGAAGAGGCCGGGGAGCTGAAGGAGGTCACCGTCCTCATCGGGCCGGAGGGGGACTTTTCCCCCGAGGAAGCGGCTCTGGCGGTGGAACACGGCTTCATTCCGGTGCATCTCGGACCGAGCCGCCTGCGGACAGAGACTGCGGCGGTGGCCGCGACGATGGCCTGCTACCTCAGCGACCTGCGGAGCGGAAAGGACGCTTCCGGTGAATGATGGAAACAAAAATCTATGAATATGCAAGAGAATATGACTGAGCGGGCTCTTGGCGAGGCGCTCAAGGTTCTGAAGGAAGGAGGAGTCATTCTTTACCCGACAGACACGGTCTGGGGACTTGGCTGCGACGCCACCAACCCCGAGGCTGTCGCAAGGATTTACGGAATCAAGCACCGTTCCGACAGCAAATCGCTTGTGCTGCTGGCCTGCAGCCTTGACCAGATAGCCCTCTACATCAAAGAGATACCGCCTATGGCCATCGACCTTGTCGAAGTCAACGACCGGCCTATGACGCTCATCTATCCGGGAGCCAAGACGTACCCGGCAGCGGCCGAAGGTGAGGAGCAGAAAGCAGACCGCTTCCATCTCGCCCACAACACCGTGGCGGCCGACGGCACCGTCGGCATCCGCATCCCGATGATGGAGTTCTGCCGACAGCTGACCTACAAGCTCGGCCGTCCTATCGTCTCCACCTCGGCCAACATCTCCGGCGAGCCGACACCGAAACGCTTCGCCGACATCTCCGATGAGATCAGATCCGCCGTGGACTACACAGTAAACCCACGCCTTGAGGCCGGAGCCACCGGGCAGTCCTCGCAGATCATCAAAATCGGGCTTGACGGCCAGGTTGAAATCATCCGGGCATAAATCGTTATCAACTGACACTCAAATAACTATGAAAAGAATTTTTATGTTCTTGCTGGGAGTGCTGGCGACAGTCGCCGGACTCGCCCAGACCAATGTCAAAATCGAAAAGCACGGCGACCTTGTCGTCTATTTTCCTCAATTCAGCAGAATCGACCTTGTGACGGAGACGATGCCGTCCAAATCCGAGAAGGACGTGATCTTCGTGTGCGAGGCGGCGTTCACCGGGGAGAAGAGGGAGGAATTCAGCCATAAGAACATAGCCGGCCATCACGTCTGCTCAGGCGAGTTCCACGAAGGCTACAGATGCGGAGTCAACAATGGGGTCTTCACCTGGAGCAAGTCGGCGGGATGGCATTTCTACAACAATGCTCACAAGAATTCCGTCGTTCCTCTTAAAGCGGCCGCCAGTCAAGGAGGCTGCGGCTTCTGCCAGAACATGATCCTCATAAACGGCAAGGAATATAACGGCTGTTTCAAGCCGGGCTCAGTCAACCAGTTCAGGGCTTTGTGCGACCTGGACGGGAAACTCTGCATCGTGGACTGCGCCAGGAGGATAACTTATGCGAAGTTCAAGGCCGGGCTGAAGGAACTCGGTGTCAGGACCGCGCTTTACTGCGACATGGGCAAGGGCTGGAACTACTCCTGGTACAGGGACGACAACGGAAATGTCCAGGAGATTTTCCACATTCAGACCAAGTACACGACCAACTGGCTGACTTTCTACAAGTAACGTCAGCAGCCCGCCGTGCCGGACGGGTACGCTCCGGGTCTTAATCGATCCCGACATCCGGGGCGGGACTAGTGACGGGGGCGGATATTGGAGGGAATTCTAAAGATGTCACATTATAGTTTAGATAGTTTTGCGGTGGCGGCGATGCTGCTTCCGGCGTTGGCCGCGGCGGGTCAGAACACGATTTCGGGAACAACCGCGGCAAGGGAAGCGGAAACGTCGGCGGATACGGAGAGAAAGATGGCGGTGGTGGAGTTCTCGGCCGACTTCATGCGGGAGAAGCCGGACTATGCGGCGGAACTGGGGAACCAGGCGCTTATGGGGACCGTCGTGGAGATTGTCGGGCGGGAAGGCTACTGGGTGAAAATCAAGTCACCCGACCCGTACACCGCCTGGGTGACCGACCTGGGGCTGGTGGAGATGACCGGAGAGGAGGCCGAGGACTATCTCGCCGCGCCGAAGTACATCTGCACGGCAGTCGCCACACACATATTCGAGGAGCCGTCGCCGGACTCCCGCATCGTCTCCGAGTTCATACTCGGTGACATCGTCCGGGTGATGTTTGAAAGCAAAACGCACGCAGACGGAAGGTCAAAGGAAGCCGGGGAAGCCAGGTCCGTCACCAGGAAACACTCCACAGACGGGAGTGCGATGGCCTCCGGGGAAGGCCGGCCCGTCATCAGAAAGCACTACGCAGGTGTGATTCTGCCGTCCGGGAAAACGGGCTATGTGCCGGTGGAAGATGTCGTCAGGCTGGAGAGCTGGGCTTCAGACAGAGAGTCGAGGCTGAAGGGCGAGGCGGCTTTCCGGCAGGACCTTGTCAGCACCGCCCTCAGATTTCTCGGCGTGCCGTACCTCTGGGGAGGGACCTCGATAAAGAACGTGGACTGCAGCGGACTGAGCCGGAGCGTGTACTTCGCAAACGGACTGCTTCTGCCGCGGAACGCCTCGCAGCAGGCCGTAGCGGGATGTGACAGGGAGATATTCAATGACAGCGGGGATGTGGACTGGAGCGGGCTGCTGCCGGGAGACCTGGTCTTCTGGGGAAAGGCGGCGACGGACTCCACGAAGGCCCGGGCCACGCACGTCGGGATGTACATCGGCGAGGGGCGCTTCATCCATTCCGCCCAGGTTGTCCGCATCAATTCGCTGGATCCCTCGGCACCGGACTACTACGACCGCAAACCGATCGGAGCGAGGAATATGGTCGGGGGTGTGGACGCACCGGACTCCGGAGTGACCTTCATCGGGTCAAGCCCGTTCTACTTTCCGGCTAAGGCCCGGGACGGAGCGTTCACTGACGGAAACAACGTTTCTCCTTCAGCCCCAGGGGTTGAATACCGGAAGTGAAGGCCGCAGGGATCAGTTGGCGGCGGCGAGAAGGACGATGACACGGTCGATAACGGGATCCAGACGGGAGGCGGGAACGAGAGCGTTGTTGACCATTATGGAGAAGACGATGGTCTCGGCCTTTGAACCGGCGGTCGGCTCGATGTAGCCGCTGAAGCAGCGTACTCCGTTCATCGAACCGCTTTTCAGATGCACCCTGGCCTTGACCGAGGCCGGAGCCCCCTTCAGACGGGATTCATAGTGACGGCCACCCGGCTGGCCGATGGTCCGGATGTAGTCCGGAAACGAAGGGCTGTCCATCATCGCCGACAGGAAACGCACGAAGAACGACGGAGAGACATAGTTGTGGCGCGAAAGCCCGCTCCCGTCGACTATCCGCACATCTGCGGCATTGACGCTCAGCGACTTCAGCACATCGGCGACGGCCACATAGGAGGAGTCATAGGAGGCCGAGTGGTGGAGCCGGCGGCCGAGGGTGCGGAAAAGAGTCTCTGCGTAGAAATTGTCGCTTTTCAGGTTCGTCTGCCTCGCTATGGCACCGAGGGTCGGTGAATATGTCCGGCCGATTTCCTGAAGATCATCCACACGGGAAGCGTAGCGGCCATATTCATTGGAGGAAAGGTCGGTGCGGATGCGGCCGAGGCGGATGTCCGCGGGACCTTGGGTCACTTTCACCCCGTTGGACCTCAGGTAATTGCAGAAATATGAGGCGCAGGTGTAGGCTCCGAAACGGTTGGAGAACTCTTCGGTCTTCGGCTTGCGGTCGATGGCGAAGGAGCCGCGGACGGCGGCGCGGGGCGCGAATTCCGAGTTGAAAAGGTAAAGTTCATCACCGGAACCGGCCGGAGAAGTCACGCAGGAATATTCATACATCATCCACGGGGTCGAGGGGTAAGAGACGCTGACGGTGACGGGCGAGCCGACGCTCCGGCCGGCCGAGACTCTGAAATCTTGGGCGTTTTCATAGAAGTTGAGTCCCGTGGGGCCGGCACCGTAGGCCGTGCCGATGTCCTGGTAGCTCCAGGTGTCTTTCTCCGCAGGGCCGTCGAGATAGCGGCCGTCCCCGACCACAAGTCCCTGGATCTCACGTATTCCCGCCTTGTCGAGGAAGGCTTTCCATTGGCGGAAAAGTTCAGTGCGGCCGGTGGCTATGGAGTCCTTCGAGGCCGTGGTCGGGTCGCCGCCGCCGATGATGTAGAGGTCGCCTTCAAGAACCCCGTCCTTGACCGTGCCGCTGTAGCCAAGACGGGTGGTGTACCTGAAATCAGCCCCGAGGCGGTGCAGAGCCAGACCGGTTGTGACAAGTTTTAGAGTCGAGGCGGGCAGCTGCCTCTGGTCGCTGTTCAGCGCGACTAGGGTGTCTCCGCCGACCGTCGACGCGAACACTGCGAACGAGGAGGAGCGCAAAGGCTCGGTGCGGGCGGCCGAGGCGACATATTCCTGGACTGCGGAAACCTTACCGGCAGCGCACGGAAGGGCCGCGGACCGCGCAGAGGCGGAGTCGAGAGCCGTGGAGGCGGAAATTTCAGCTGAAGCGGCAGTGGCGGCAGCGGCGGTGCCGAAAGTCAGCGACAGGGCGAAGAAAAGCGGTGCTATGAATATCCTTGAAGTCATTTTCGTCGTTTTTATGTCTGGTTTCCGGCGGAAGCGTAAGCCGTCAGACAGCGGCCTTAGGCAATCGGCGGACCGTCAATGGCAGGGCAATCGTCCCGGCCGGAAGACAGACAGGTACAAAAATAAGGTTTTTATTGTAAATTTGCATTTTGGTTGCCCCAAAGGGGAAACAGCCACATATTTTTTAGTTTCGCCTGTGCGGAATGCCTTATTTCCCGTCACTGTGTGACGGAGAGAGGCCCTCCGGGGTGCACGAAGTGCATCCCTCCCCC
>CAVEYE010000070.1:0-2902 GCA_963619595.1 bacterium
TCGTGGACTTCTTCGCCACCGGCTGCACCCGCTTCCAGGTCAACAAGTAATTTTATGAATATCCTGACGGCCCTCCGGCCTTGCATTCCGGGGAGCCGTCTGATTTTGAAACCACACAGCGACACTATGGTAAGAGTAAAACCGTTCGCGGCGGTCAGACCGCCGAAAGATATCGTGACAGAGGTGGCCGCCCCGCCTTATGATGTCCTCAACTCGCAGGAAGCCAAGGATATGGCCGGGGAGAAATCCCTTCTGCACATCACCAAGCCGGAAATCGACTTCTGTCCTCTGCTTGAAGACCACGACCCGAAGGTCTACGACGAGGCCGTGAAGAATTTCAAGGAGTGGCAGGCCAAGGGCTGGCTCAGGCGCGACCCTAAGGAATGCTACTATGTCTACGCCCAGACGATGGAAGGCAGGACCCAGTACGGTCTTGTTCTCTGCGCCCACACCGACGACTACGCCACCGGCAAGATCAAGAAGCACGAACTGACCCGCAAGGACAAGGAAGACGACAGGATGGTGCACGTCCGCATCCAGAACGCCAACATCGAGCCGGTGTTCTTCGCCTACAAGGACAACACCGAGCTGAACGGAATCGTGGAGCGTACCGTCAGGAACGAGCCTGAGTACAGTTTCACCGACGAGAACAATTTCGGCCACAAGTTCTGGGTCATCGATGACGACAAGACCATCGGACGGATCACCGAGCTGTTCGAGAACAATGTGGAAGCGTTCTATGTGGCTGACGGCCATCACCGTACAGCCGCTGCCGCCCGTGTCGGAGCGGAGAAGAAGGCCCAGAATCCGAACCACACCGGCGATGAGGAGTACAACTTCTTCATGGCCGTCTGCTTCCCTGAGAGCCAGCTGAAGATCCTGGACTACAACCGTGTCGTGAAGGATCTGAACGGCCTTTCAAAGGAAGAGTTCATCGCGGCCGTCGAGGAGAACTTCACCGTCAAGGCCGAAGGCGCGGAAATCTACCACCCAGACCACCTGCACAACTTCTCGATGTACCTTGACGGACAGTGGTACTCTCTGGAGGCTCTTCCGGGCAGGTACGACGACAAGGATCCTATCGGGGTGCTGGATGTCACAATCCTGTCGAACCTCGTGCTGGACAAGGTGCTCGGCATCAAGGACCTGCGTACCGACAAGAGAATCGACTTCGTAGGCGGCATCAGAGGTCTCGGCGAACTGAAGCGCAGGGTCGACAGCGGAGAGATGAAGGTCGCCTTCGCCCTCTATCCTGTCTCAATGCAGCAGCTGATCGACATCGCCGACACCGGCAACATAATGCCTCCGAAGACGACCTGGTTCGAGCCGAAGCTCCGCTCCGGACTCGCCATCCACACTCTGGATTAAGACACAGGTCTGAAGACAAGACAAAAAAAGAGGCCGGCCCGAAGGTCGGCTTCTTTTTTTTCAGATTAAGGCGGGGAATGGTTAAATTCGCGGTTACGCGCCGGAGGCCACGAAACTCCGGTCTCGAGAAAAGATGGAACATCAGCTCAACATAAAAACTTTCATATTCAATTCCTTCCGGGAGAATTGCTATCTGCTCTGGGACAGGAAAGGAGATTGCGTGGTCGTGGATCCGGGGTGCTACTGGCCACAGGAGTTCGACCAGTTGAAGGACACCGTGGTGTCGGAAGGCCTCAAGCCTGTAGCCGTGTGGCTGACGCACGGCCATTTCGACCACGTGCACGGAGTGAAAAAAGTGGTGGAGGAATATGGTATCCCGGTGCTGATGTCCCCGGAAGACAAGATCGTCCTCGACAACAATCCAGCGGCGGTCAAGGAGTTCGGTCTTGAAGCCGACGGTCTGTCCGGCATAACCACCGTGGACATCAAGGACGGCGACGTGCTGGACACCCTCGAAGGGGCTTCCTTCAAGGTCATCGCCACTCCGGGCCACACTCCCGGCTGCGTCTGCTACTACGACGAAGTGGACAAGGTGCTGCTGAGCGGGGACACCCTTTTCAGAGGCACGATAGGACGCACCGACCATCTCGGCGGGGATTATGACCGCTTGATAGTCAGCGTGATGGACAAGCTGATGGGCTTGCCCGGGGATGTGGATGTGCTGCCGGGCCACGGGCATCGGACCACCATCGCCGACGAGAGGACGCACAATCCTTTCCTCCAGCCTTTCAACGAGCCGGAAGAGGACCTTGACTGGGACGGCGAAGGGATCGGGATCCACGGGTAGATATTTAAAAAGATATTCATAAAAAAACTATGCACATAGGTATCGCAGGGAACATCGGCAGCGGGAAGACCACGCTGACAAGGATGCTGGCAGAGCATTACGGCTGGACTCCGAAGTATGAATCGGTGACTTACAATCCGTACCTTGAGGACTACTACAAGGACATCCCGCGCTGGTCGTACAACCTTGAGACGTACTTTCTCGCCCAGAGGTTCAAGGACGTGCTGGAGATAGCCAGAAGCAAGGATGTCATCATCCAGGACAGGACCCTCTTCGAAGGAGTCCACATCTTCGTGGCCAACAACTACTCGATGGGCAACCTCTCCAAGCGCGACTACGAGACCTACATGGAGCTGTACCGGGTGATGGCCGCGACCGTCCGCAAGCCCGACCTGCTGGTCTACCTCCGCTCCGGAGTGCCGCATCTCGTGGCCCAGATCCAAAAGCGCGGACGGGACTACGAGCAGACGATGAGCCTTGAATATCTCAGCGGCCTGAACGAACGCTATGAGAAATGGATCTCTGAATATGAAGGGAAGGTCCTGACCATCGAGTCGGACACTCTGGACTTCGAGAACCGACCGGAGGATTTCGCCCGGATCACCGACAAGATCGACGCGGAACTCTACGGACTTTTCCCTTTGGAAAAATAGTGTTATTTTTGTGGCTACAAACAATTTCAGGATA
>CAVEYE010000071.1:0-27904 GCA_963619595.1 bacterium
ATGACCAGCATAGCATCCCCGTAGGGACCGAATCTGTAATTTTCATCCAAGGCTACCTGGTAGGCGTTCATAACGTGGTTGAAACCACCGAACGCAGCCACGGCCATCAGCATGGTGGACTCCGGAAGATGGAAACTTGAAACCACGGCGTCCGGAACTGAGAACTCGTAAGGCGGAAAGATGAACTTGTTCGTCCAGCCATCGTAAGGTTTGACCTCATGCGTGGTCGTCACATAGGTCTCCAGCCCCCTGAGGACGGTCGTCCCCACGGCCAGGATCTTGTGTCCGCCGCTTTTGGCCTTGTTGATGATCTTGCAGGCCTCCTCGGTGATGATCAGCCTCTCCGAGTCCATCCTGTGCTTCGAAAGATCCTCCACATCGACCCTGCGGAACTGCCCTATGCCCATGTGTTCGGTGATAAACGCCTTGTCTATGTCTTTCAGAATCATTCTGTTGAATAATTCACGGCTGAAATGCGTTCCGGCCGCAGGCACAGCCACAGCGCCCTCATTCTTCGCGAAGATGGTCTGGTAGTTCTCGTTGTCCTCCGGCGTGATCTTGGACTTCACCCATTTCGGCACCGGGATCTCGCCAAGACTGAAAAGAGATTTCTTGAACTCCTCGTAAGGACCGTCGTAGAGGAATCTCAAGGTACGTCCTCTTGACGTGGTGTTGTCGATGACCTCCGCCACAAGGCTCTGGTCATCACCGAAATACAGTTTGTTTCCGATTCTGATTTTCCTCGCAGGGTCCACGATCACATCCCAGAGATGCTGCTCGCGGTTGAGTTCCCTCAGAAGGAAGACCATAATGTCCGCCCCGGTCTTCTCTTTCTTGCCGTAAAGGCGGGCGGGGAACACCTTTGTGTCGTTGAACACGAATGTGTCACCTTTCCCGAAATAGTCTATGATGTCCTTGAACAGCTTGTGTTCGATCTCGCCGGTGTCCTTGTGGACAACCATAAGTCTGCACTCGTCACGCCATCTTGTCGGCTCCTGGGCCACACGCTCCTTTGGAAGGAGGAATTGGAATTGCGAAAGTTTCATAAAAGAATTCCTGTCAATACCTCACAATATTCAATAGTGAATCTTTTAATATACGGCCGTTTCCTGCAAAATGTTTCGCGGGAGGTGATGAACGGCCATATTCACAATGGACGGCTGCCGCCATATTCACAGAAGTCCCGCCCTTCAGACGCGGGCCTCGCGGAAGACTTCCATTATTGAGGGGAAGGTGTCCTTGAGGTAGGGTGCAAGGCCTGATTTCGCCACCCAGGCGGCCTTGGTGATGTCCTCGTCCAGCTGCGGGGTGAGGTTCACGGGGTCTGTGTAGAGCATGTCGTACCACCAGGTGTGTTTCAGATGCCAGATTCCGTCCCGGAGGTAGCAATGGTCTGTGACGCAGACCAGGTCCCTGAGTTCAAGGTCGCCTACGCCCGTCTCCTCCTGCACCTCGCGGAGAGCCGTCACCCTGATGTCCTCGCCGGCTTCCTGGTGGCCTTTCGGCAGGTCCCAGAGTCCGTTGCGGCGTATCAGCAGGAAGTCCCCCCTGCGGTTGGAGACCAGGCCTCCGGCCGCGTTGACCTCCTTGAAACGGGAACAGAAGGCCTTGTAGGTCGCCTCGATGTCATCGGTCGGGATGTAGATTCTCGCCAGTGTGTCGGAGGTTTCGAAGAGGGAGACCAGGGACTGGATGTCGGCCGGGCTGTCACCGAGGTGAAGCTCGACCGAATTCGGGTCTGAAAGGGCCTGCTCCGATGGCGAGCAGATAATTATGCATCTCTTTTCAAGGTAAATCTTATGCATCCCGTGAAAAATGTTATCTTTGTACGAAGTACGGATCAAATGCAAATTTAACAAGAATATGGAAAACATTGATAGGAAACTTGCGTTCGAACTGCTTCGCATAAAAGCGGTTCTTCTCTCACCTGACAAGCCTTTCACCTGGGCTTCAGGCTGGCATTCGCCGATCTACTGCGACAACCGCCGCATCCTTTCCGACCCGGAACTCCGCTCCAAGGTGGCCGGATGGCTGGCGGAGACAGCTCTGAAGGAGTGTCCGGAGGCCGAAGTCGTGGCCGGCGTCGCCACGGGAGCGATCGCGCACGGGGTTCTCGCAGCCGACAAGATGGGCAAGCCGTTCGTCTATGTGCGTCCGAAACCGAAGGACCACGGCACTGGCTCCCAGATCGAGGGAGTTCTGCCTCAGGGAGCTAAAGTGGTTGTTGTCGAGGATCTTATCTCGACAGGAATGAGCAGCCTCGCGGCTGTCAAGGCTCTCCGTGACGCCGGAGCCGACGTCCTCGGGATGGTGGCGATCTTCACCTACGGTTTCGACCTTGCAGCCCGGCGGTTCGAGGAGGACGGTGTGCGCCTGAAGACCCTTTCCTGCTACGATGCCCTCATCGAGGAGGCTTCCGCCACCGGCTATGTCAGGGAATCCGACAAGGAAATTCTCCGTCAGTGGAGAAAGAATCCGTCTGAATGGGGTGTATAATATTAAGAAAAAATAAAAATAATCATGACTGTTATAAACAGTAAGCACGGGCAGGTTGCCAAGCAGCCGTTCGAACTGTACATGGCCTTTGTGGACATGCGTAACTTCCTCCAGTTTGTCCCTGAGGAGAAAAAAGCGGGGATAGAAGCTGACTACGACAAGATCAGCGCCACCATCCAGGGCTTCAGGATCGGGGTGATGGTCAAGAACAGGACTCCGTACTCGAGCATCGAATTCGTCGACAATGGCGCTCCGTTCGCTTTCGGCGGCACCTTGCACTTCGACGCGGTGCCTGACAATCCGTCCAAGACAGACTTCTCCATCGAGTTCCACGCCGACCTCAACCTGATGATGAAGATGATGCTCGGCGGCAAGATCCGCGAGGCGATGGACAAGATCGTGGACGGGCTTGTGGCGATGTCCGAAGGCCGTATGCCTGAAGGTGTCGACGAAGAGACCATCCGCAAGATGAAGGACAGGTTCGGCGAGGAAACCATCGACAAGATGAAGGACACTTTCGGCGGACAGCGATAGATGCAGGGCCTGGACGATAGCCGTTTGTCGGACATCCTGACCAGGGCGGTCGGGAGCGGAAAGGCGGAGACGGCCCTGGATGCGTTCCGGGGGCAGGCTTCCGTGTCTGTCCGCGTCAATCCTGCCAAGGTCGCCGACCCGTCCGCTTTCGTGAGCGGCAGGTTCGGATCCGGCACCCGTCCGGTGCCTTGGAGTCCGTACGGCTACATCCTGCCGGAAAGACCGGTCTTCACCCTCGACCCGCTTTTCCACTGCGGCTGCTACTATGTGCAGGATTCCTCGGCGATGGCCGTGGGCTGCGTGTTCCGCTCCATCCTTGATGAATATGCCGGCGTAGGACGCCCTTTGCGGGTGCTGGATCTTTGCGCCGCGCCCGGAGGAAAGACAACCGACCTTGCCGCCTCCCTCCGCAGGACTCTCGGTGAAGGCTTTCTCCTTGTGTCCAACGAGGTCATGCGTTCCAGAGCCTCGGTTCTGGCGGACAATGTGGCCGTGTGGGGTGACCCGAACGTGGTCGTCACCAGCGTGGATCCTAAGGCGTTCGCCCGGCTCGAGGGCTTTTTCGACATCATAGTGGCCGATGTGCCCTGCTCTGGCGAGGGAATGTTCCGCAAGGATGCCAGGGCGGTCGCCGAATGGTCTGAGGATGTCGTCAACCTCTGTTCCCAGAGGCAGAAGCGGATCATCGGCGACGTGTGGCCGGCGTTGGCTGACGGCGGCGCGATGGTCTACTCGACCTGCACCTTCGAGGAAGCGGAGAACGACGGCGTTGTGCTGTGGGCCGCCTCTGAACTCGGGGGAGCGGTTTATGAATATGCCTACTCGGACCTCCCCGGGGTGGTCGCCACGAAGACCGGCGGTCTTCTGGTGCCCGGCCTCGTCGAGGGCGAAGGCCAGTTCGTCTCGGCCCTGGTGAAAGGCCGTGCCGGTCTGCAGACAGGGCGTGCCGGAGACCCCGGCGTGCGGTTCTCCGGCTTCAGGCGGGAGACCAGAGGAGACCTGATCCTGGATATTCCTGAATGCATATTCAAAGAGGTCAAGGCTCTTGAGCCGCTAAGGCCGCTCCGTACCGGTGTCGCCGTGGGGACGGTGAAAGGCCGCGATGTCGTGCCGTCTGCGGATTATGCGCTGAGCCTCGCGCTGCCGGAGGGGGAATATCCTGCCGCCGATGTCGACAGGGAAACGGCTCTGAAGTACCTGCACCGTGACAGCATAGTCCTGAAGGACGCTCCTGCGGGCTTTGTGCTGGTCCGCCACGAGGGGCATCCGCTAGGCTTCGTCAAGAATCTCGGGACACGGTGCAACAACCTCCTCCCGAAAGGCCGTAAGATACTGATGGATGTGTAGATAGAAATTTGATAGACATGAAGAAAATAGCATTGACAATTTTGACCGTCCTGGCTCTTCTGCCGGCCTTCGCGCAGACCAAGACGCAGCGGCAGGACTATCTTGACCGCTACAACCTCCTCGTCTCCCGCCTCGGAGCCGCCGGAGTGGGAGTGGAAACCCTTCTGCAGCGTTGGGAGAAGGATTATCCGGAGGACACCGACATGCTTCTCGGCAAGTTCTCGTACTACCTGAGCAAGAGCCAGTCGACCGCGATAGAGACCCGTGATGCCGCGAAGTACCTTGGAGCGGCCCCTGTGCTGACTTTGAAGGACACCCTCGGCAAGGATGTCAACTACTTCCAGGTCGTGAACTACGACGATGAGCTTTTCGGAAAGGCCACGCAGGCCATCGAGAAGGCCATAGAAATGAATCCTGACCGTCTAGACCTGAGGCTCTTCAAGATCTCCTCGCTGATCGGCTACGAGAAAGACAGCCCCGACATGGCTCTGGACGGCCTGAAGGCCCTGATCGACTACAACGGCACGCATCATCCCAAGTGGGTCTATCCGGGTGTGGAGACCGAGGACGGCGACTTGTTCCCGTCAGTGATGCAGGAGTACTGCTACGCATTCTTCAAGATAGGCACTCCACATTGCTTCGATGCGTTCAAGGAACTTTCGGAGAAGATGCTTGTGTACTATCCGACCCAGCCGGCCTACATGACGAACCTCGGCTCGTACTATCTCGTGTACAAGCACGACAACAAGACGGCTCTAAAGTACTACAACAAGGTTCTTAAGAAGAATCCTGACGACTACGCCACCATCAAGAACTGCGTGCTTCTGGCCCGCAGCGAAAAGAACACCAAGCTGGAGAAGAAGTACCTGCCGATGCTGGTGAGGGTCACTTCCGACGAGGCTGAGAAGGCTTCGGCCCAGGCCCGTCTTGACGCTCTGAAGTAGATTTCCCGGCAGCGTCTTCGGCGCGGCTCTGCTGAAGCAGCTCCAGAGAATTGATTATGTTCTGCCAGATGCTGTAGAGACCTCCCGCTACCGATGTCACCGGGGTCATGTAGGAATATCCCAGCCAGATGAGGAAGCCTGAGTTCTTCTGGCCGAGGGCCTGTCCGGCCGTGATCTCGTCGCCTCTGCTCGACATGTCGCCGCGCTTTTTGTCCGGCATCCTTCCGGCGGCTCTTCCGACCGCGAACTGGATGACCGTGCAGGAAAGCGAGATGACCGCTATCAGCAATGCTGTCCAGAAGGAGATACCGCTGTTCACCAGCGCCCTTGTCGCAAGGTAGATCGAGAACGCCAGCGACATTCCCCAGAAATAGAAAGCCCAGTCGGCGAAGCGCATCAGCCTGCGCTGGAGCCACCGCATCGTGTAGCGTATGAACCAGGCGAGAAGGAGCGGGAGGACCAGCAGAGGGAAGACCCTCATGCAGATCGCGGCGAATCCGCTGAGAAAACCGCCGTGCGCTTCCGGGTTCACTATAGGTATCACTATCGGGATGATAATCGCGGCGGTGATGTTGATGAGGACAACGTAGGACACTGTGTCAGAAAGACTTCCGCCGAGTTTCCTGGTGATCACTCCGGCGGCCGCCGCTGTCGGGCAGATGAAGCAGAGCATCGCACATTCGGTCAGGATTTTGAGACTGCCTTCAGGCAGAACCGCCACAAGGGCGGTCAGCGCCACGAACATCGTCACCTGGAACGAGAGGATGATGAAATGCCATTTCCTGAACCTCAGGTCGTGGGGGGAGATGTTGTTGAACTGCAGGAATAACATCGTGGCGACCAACACCGGCTGGATGTCTTTGGCGAACTTTGAGAAGCCAGGTTCCACGCTTGCCTTCAGCGGCTGCACAAAGAACAGCACCAGGTAGGAGATGATTCCGATGGCGATCGCCAGAGGCAGCATCCAGTCTTTCACGAATTTCACAAATCTTGTCATGAGTCTATGAATAGTCTATGAATCCTGCAAATAGAAATTGCGGCAAAGATACGAATAAATAGTTATCTTTGCAGGTTGTGTACGGAAAAGTGCAAATAGTGATTTAATTAATATGAAAAAAAGTTTATTGATTATGGTATCGGCGCTAGTGCTTGCGGCCTGCGGTCACCAGGAGGCGGAATCCGTCCCTGCCATCGATTCCGGCAATCTTGACACTTCCGTGTCTCCGGCTGTTGATTTCTACCAGTACGCCACGGGAGGTTGGCAGAAGAAGAATCCTCTCAAGGCTGAATATGCCCGTTTCGGCACCTTCGACCAGCTCAGGGAAAACAATGTGAAGAGGCTGAACGACCTTTTCGCCCAGATGAGCGACCTTAAGACATCAAAAGGTTCGGTCGAACAGAAAATCGCCGATCTCTACAAACTCGGTCTTGACTCCACAAGGCTCAACGCCGAGGGCGTCGCTCCGCTTAAGAACTACATCGACGAGATCTACGCCGCAGCCGACAAGGCCGCCCTCGTGAAGGCCATCGCCGGACTGCACAACGCTTCGGAATCCGCTTTCTTCTCCACCTATGTGACGTCTGACCTTGTCGACAGCGACAGCCAGATCCTCTATCTCGAGCAGGGCGGACTCGGAATCGGTGACAGGGACTACTATGTCGAGGCGGAGAACGCCGGGATCAAGGCCGGCTACCGCACCTTCCTCGCCAAGGTTTTCGCTCTCGCTGGAGTGGCCGAGCCTGAAAAGGCCGCCGACAACGCTCTGGCGGTCGAGGATGTCCTCGCTCAGAATTCCTGGACGAGCGTCCAGCAGAGGGACGTGCAGGCCCAGTACAATCCTTGCAGCACAGCCGAACTCGCGGCTGACAATTCCGGCTTCGACTGGAAGGCTTACTTCCAGTGCCGCGGCATAGCCGACCAGTCCAAACTGGTTGTCTGCGAGCCTTCATTCTTCAAGGCCTTCTCCGGCTATTTCGCTTCGGCAGACGAGGCCGTCCTGAAGGACTACCTCGCTGGTCAGCTCATCCTTGGCGCGGCAGGCTCGCTCGGCGATGATCTCTACGCCGCCTACTTCGACTTCTTCAGCACCCAGCTTTCCGGTGTGACCGAGCAGAAGCCTCGCTGGAAGAGGGCAATGCAGGTGCCTAACTCCATTCTGGGCGAGGCCGTGGGCAAGATGTACGTCGAAAAGTATTTCCCTGAGTCTTCCAAGACCAAGATGCTCACCCTCGTGGAGAATCTGAAGACCGCCTTCAGCCAGCACATCGACTCTCTTGACTGGATGAGCGACGCCACAAAGGTGAAGGCGCACGAGAAACTTGACAATTTCACGGTTAAGATCGGCTATCCTGACAAGTGGAAGGACTACTCCACACTTGACATCGATCCTGCGAAGAGCTACTACGAGAACATCCGCGCCGCGGGGGCCTGGTACGTCGCCGACGAACTCTCGAAGCTGGGCAAGCCGACTGACAGGACCGAATGGGGGATGACTCCTCAGACGGTGAACGCCTACTACAATCCGACCACCAACGAGATCTGCTTCCCTGCCGCCATCCTGCAGTCTCCGTTCTTCAATCCTGACGCTGACGACGCGGTAAACTACGGAGCGATCGGAGTCGTCATCGGACACGAGATGTCCCACGGCTTCGACGACCAGGGCCGGCTTTTTGACAAGAACGGCAATATGTCCGACTGGTGGACCGCCGAGGACGCCGAGAAATTCAACGCCAAGGCGCAGGTGCTGGTCGCCCAGTTCGACGCCGTCGAGGTTCTTCCTGGCCTGAAGGCCAACGGAAAGCTTTCTCTCGGTGAGAACATCGGAGACCACGGCGGACTCAGCATCGCCTACACCGCTATGCACAACGCCATCGACGGCCAGAATGTCGGCCTGATCGACGGCTTCACTCCTGACCAGAGGTTCTACCTCTCCTACGGCGCTATCTGGGCGCAGAACATCACAGACCAGGAGAAGGCCCGTCTGACAAAACTGGATGTCCATTCTCTCGCCGTGAACCGTGTGAACGTGTCCCTGAAGAACTTCCAGTCCTTCTTCGACGCTTTCGGAATCAAGGAAGGCGACCCGATGTGGAGGCCTGAAAGCGAAAGAGTCCACATCTGGTAGGATATTCACGATAGGATATTCACGATAGGATATTCACGGCAGGATATTCATAAATATTCGTAGAAAAGCATTTTGGACGCCTCAAGGTTCATAGCCCGACGTCTTCGGTTCGAAGGAAAGTTGGCGATGGTCTCCATCGCCGTCTCTTTCCTTGTCATGATCATCGCCGTCTCGGTTTCTTCCGGCTTCAGGAACGAGATCCGCGACGGTATCTCCGACCTCACAGGTGACGTGCAGCTGATGCCGGTCGACATGAACTACATCAACGAGACCTTCCCGGTCAGTGCCTCGCCCTCCTATCTGCCTCGCATCGAGGCTCTTCCGGAGGTCAAGGCTGTGACTCCGGCCGTGTACCGAGCCGGCATCGTGAAGGCTGGGGAGACCATCCAGGGCGTTCTGTTCAAAGGCGTTCCGAGAGAGAAGACTCCCGGCGACTCGGTGAAACTCGCTGTCAGCATCCCGGTCAGACTGTCGGAACTTCTCGGGGTCAAAGCCGGGGACAGACTCCTGACCTATTTCGTTGGAGAGAAGGTCAAGGTCCGCAATTTCAACGTCACGGACGTGTACGAGGGAGTGATGGACGGGACGGACAACATCATCGTCCTTGCCGACATCGCCGACCTGCAAAGGCTTAACGGCTGGGAAGAGGACGAGGTCTCGCTTCTGGAGGTGGAGCTTGCCGGTGCGGCGAAGAACGACGCCGGAATGAAAGAGGCCACCGATGTGATCGGGAATATCCTCCTTCGGGCGGCCGGCGAGGATGACGACCAATTGATCGCCACTTCCGTCATCAGCCGCTATCCCCAGATCTTCGACTGGCTGAACCTCATCGACTTCAATGTGCTTTTCATCCTTGTCCTGATGACCATCGTGGCGGGATTCAACATGGTCTCCGGACTTCTGATAATGCTTTTCCGGAACATCTCCACCATCGGAACGCTCAAGTCATTGGGAATGACGGACAAATCCATCGCCAAGGTCTTCCTCAGGGTGGCTTCTGTCATCGTGTTCAAGGGTATGCTCTGGGGCGACGGCATCGCTTTCGCCCTCTGCGCTGTCCAGAAATGGACCCACGTCCTCAGACTCAATCCGGAGAATTATTTCGTGCCTTTCGTCCCGGTCAGACTAAATCTGCCGGCGGTGCTTGCCGCTGACGCCGGGGCCTGGCTCGTCATCATGCTTTTCCTCCTCATTCCTTGCGTCTTCATTTCCAAGGTCGACCCTGCCAAGACTGTCAGGGCCAGGTAGAAGAGCCTCGATGTTCTCGGCCGACTCGATCATCAGCAGGGTGGTGTCGGTGGGCTGCGCCTTGTAGCGCGGCGGAACTCCACTGAATATGTCGTACTGGTTCAGCACGGCTTTCACATAGGCGATGGTCTCTTTTCCTGAGAACTTCCCGTGCCGGACTTCCTCCACGAACTCGATAGAGTCCTGGCTCATCTGCGGCAGGACAGTGCGCAGGCTGTCCCATATTCCTGCTTCTATGCCTTGCGAGCGGGCGAGTTTTATGCAGTCGTAGATGCGCCCCTCGCCGGCGTTGTAGGCCGCGAGAGTGAATTTGACAAGTTCATCGCTGTCGGCCGCCGTGTCCGAGAACTTGCTTTGCAGGCGGGAGATGTAGGCGGCCCCTGCCTCGATGTTCTCCTTCGGGTCGAGAAGGTTGTCGATGTCGTAGCGGCTGGCGGTGCGGGGCATCATCTGCATCAGACCGACGGCCCCTCTCGGGGATTTCGCCTGGATTCTGAACCTTGACTCGCTCCAGATCAGGGCGGCGAACATCTTCCAGTCCCAACCTATGGTCCTGGCCCCGGCCTTGATCAGGTCATCGTAGGGGCTGAGTGTCCCGGAGGCTTTCTTCACGCCTTTGCGGTACGGGTTGAAGCCGCGGAAGAACCTGTCATAGACCGCGGTGTACTCTTCCGTGTTCTTGAAATAGTTGATCCATCCGATGACCTCGCGGTGTCTTCTCTTGTCGGCCTTGACCACCCAGACGACAGGCACGTCCCCAAGCTGGAATGACGAGAACTCCCCGTTCTCTACCGCTTCTGAATCCGGAAGGACGAGGATGTCTATCGTCTCCATGCGCAGAGAGTCAAGATAGGTGCTGTCTTCTCCGGCCAGCGAGATCTGGACTGAATCCTTGAGATGGTGGGCGAACACCTGCGCCATCTCGTAGCAGAAACCTGTCTGGTAGCCGTCGCTTAGTTTCTCGTCAAGCTTGATGACGCATTTGAAAGGGGAGTTCGAGAAGATCCCGCCTCCGCTCTCGCTTTTCCTGTTCAATTCGCTGAAAGGTATGATGAGAAGCACCAGCAATGTCGGTACAAGGTACTTCAGGAACTTCTTTGTCACGCGTTTCAGACCCATATTCAAGTGTGTTGTCGGTAATGGTTATGTCAGAAAGAGGACCGGGCTGAAGACCGCCCGCCGCTTCCTCCGCTTCCGCCGGAGAGGCCTCCGCTGGCGCTGACCTGCTTGTTCTCGCTTGGCTGCTTGTAGAACGGCCAGTAGATGCCAAGTTTCAGGGCCTGCTGCGTCCGGATGTAGTGGTGGGCGCTGAAATAGTCGGCCTTGTCCATCGGCCAACCGTTGCCGATGTTCTCGAGTTTCACGAAGATGCAGGCCCTCTTCCACTGTATGTTGACGAACGCGTCGAGGACCGGGCCGTTGTTGTACTTGACCTCTTTCTGGTTGTAGAACACTCCCACGGCAGGATTCCACGCCGGAGAGTAGTATTTGGTGTTGTACCAGCCTTCGACTCCGAGCTGCATCTGCATTATGTTTTTCTTGACGTTGAGCAGGAAATAGAGCCTTGAGTTGGCGGCGAACAGCGGCAGCGGCAGCACCTCGTCGTCAGACGAGAGCTGGAACAGAAGCCTGTTGTCCAGATGCACGGGCCCGAAGGCGAAATTTTTCTTCAGGGTGGCGCTCAGCACGCTCATCGGAGAGTTGTTCTGGCAGGCCACGCCGGTGGAGTCGTAGTAGGTGTTGCCGGACAGGAGGGCGTAGCCGACATCCAGTCCTAACTTCCATCTCGGGATGTCGAGGCTTCCTCTGAACCGGGTCGTGGAGATCTTGCCGAAGTCATTGTCCCACTTGAAGTGGTTCGAGTAGTAGTGCTGGAGGTAGTACTCCGGCTCCTCAAGTTTTGTCTCGAAGTGCAGGTTGAGGCTCAGAGGACTCTTTCTCGCTTTCCTGAACGGATACAGGTCCAGTCTGGCGTTGGCCTTGACGGACATGTCGTTGATCTGGTCGCCGAGGAACACATAGTCTCCGGTGGCGTCCCAATGGATGTAGTCCCTGATCTGCCCTTCCACTCCGGCGTAGACGAAGACGGAGTTCCAGGTCTCGTGCGTCGTGCCTTTCAGGAAGGTCGGGTCGAAGACGTTGTAGTTGAGCAGGCGGTCTCCGACACCGGCGTTCAGTTTGGACACGACGGCGTCGTCGGCCCACGGCTGCAGCCGCAGGAACACCCTGTTCTCCAGCTTCATCACCCTGACGGAGTCGAAGGAACTTGTCGGGCTGTAATTGAATATGTTGTTGTAGAATCCTTTCTGGGCTTCGGTGGAGAGATTGTCGGTGTAGTCCCTGCGGAACACTGAATATTCACTGCTGTGTCCGATGAAGGCGGTGGTGATGTCGTTTTCCGGCAGTGTGTCGGCGGCGGCCCGCTCAAGCCTCCTCAGGCCGACAAGACTGTCGACGGCCGCGATCTTCGCCGAGTCTCCGCAGGCCAGCAGGCTGTCCCTGTAGACCTTGTCCAGTTTGTTCTCTTTGATGTCCTTGATGAAATTGAACGGGATCCTGTACTGCTGGTCGAGGGTCACCGTCTTGCGGATGACCTTCGAGGAGGCGTCGGAGAGGTAGACAGGGTACTCCCTGGCATCGAGGGTCGTGTCGCTGACCATCTTGTTGTCGCTGGTGCCGCCGTTCTCATTGCGCAGGATTTTGTTGTGGATGTAGGCGGCGTGCATCATGTACCTCTTGCCGAGATAGTTGACCGAGGCGACGAAGGTCTTGTTGACTGTCTTCTCGTTCTCCATTATGCCGTTGCCTCCGAACCTGTTGTACTCGAGTGTGAAATTCAGTTCCGGGAATATGTTCTGCGAGGTCAGGATGTGCAGGTTGTCGGACTCCTTCTGCGAGTCGGCGAAGAGCGTTCCGAAAAAGGCCAGCTCCGTGTAGGCGGTCTTTGTGTTGTAGAAAGGCAGGGTCTTCGCCGAGTAGGTCCACGGCTCGTAGGCGTCGTAGAAGGAGACCCCGTTCTGGCTGGTCCTGTTGAACCAGTTGTAGGACTGTGCCGCCGATCCGGCCACGCCCAGCCAGTTGGCGTTCACGTCGTTGCGGAAGATAGGGTAGTCGTGCACCCAGTAGTTGTAGCTGGTGTCCGGCATCCGTATGTCCATCTTGTGGAACTCCCTCTCGTGGGTCCAGGTGACGATCCTCTTGTACTTCATCGAATCCGGCAGTGCGAACGCGTCTATGATTCTGATTCTGGCCTCCTTCACGCTGTCGGAGTAGGCTTTCAGGCTGTCTTTCACGTTCAGGATGCTGTCGGCGAGATGTTTTTTGGCTTTCTCCTTGACCGAGAAGTCGTACTTCTTCCTGTCAGCCTTCGACAGGCCGGCGTACCAGGCCTCGAACTCGGCCTTCTTCCTGATGGCGGAGTCGATGTGGTAGAGCGAGTCCACCAAAGGCCAGTCGACGGAGTCACCGGCCGCGCGCAGGGAGTCCACCACGATCCTGTGGGTGAGCGAGTCAAGGATGGCGACATAGTACTTGTACCTGAACGGGTCCGTCTCCCGGAGGGAATCCGGAGGGAAGACCGTGTCCCTGGCCGTCAGCACGGGTGTCGTGTCGATGGGTGCGAGGACAAGGTCGGCCGTGTCCTCTTTGGCCGAAGGTTTACGGATGAACTGGTTCCTGTAGCGGATCGTGTCCGGCTGCAGAGGCCTGTCGGCCAGTATGAAGCCGAAGCCGGGGTCACCGGAGACGGCGCTGTTGCCCATTCCGATGGCCTGCAGCGCCACAAAGCACGCCACGACCAGCGGAAACCATATCTTGTTCAAAGTCTTTTTCACGTTCTGCATTCCCTTGTACCGGGTATAAAACTCACAAAGTTACTGTTTTTCCGTATCTTCCACAAATTCCGGAGGCGGGACAGGCATAAATCCGGAAAGATAATCCGTTTTATGGATTTTTTTGTTTAACTTTGAAAGCGCGGCGACGGCCGGCCTCCCGGCCCTCGGGAAGGCTTTTCCGGGACCGCCAGGACACAATTCTTGCTATGGGAAAAGACAAAACTTGGATTTATGACACCGACCCGTACCTGAAGCCCTACCAAGAGGCTATAGAGGCGCGGCATAAAAGGATTCTCGAGGCCAGGAAAAAGATAGTGGGCGGCGAAGGCGGAAGCCTCGCGTCCAGCGTCAACAACCATCTCTACTACGGTCTGCACAAACTGGAGGACGGCTCGTGGGTGATCCGCGAATGGGCTCCCGACGCAAGCAGGATCTACCTCGTCGGCGAATTCAACAACTGGAAACGGACATCGGCCTATGAACTGAGGCCGGCCGGGGCCGGCAACTGGGAACTCCGTCTCGACCCGATGTTTCTCAGCCACGGCGAACTCTACAAGCTCTTCATCGAATGGCCGGGAGGCGGAGGCGAACGGATCCCGGCCTACTGCACGAGGCTCGTGCAGGATCCGGTGACCAAGGTCTTCTGCGCCCAGGTCTGGGATCCCGCGGAACCATATTCGTGGAAACACGACAAAGTGCTGCGCCGGCCGCATCCCCTGATCTACGAATGCCACATCGGGATGAGTTCGGAGGAGCGTAAGGTGTCTACCTTCAGCGAGTTCCGGCAGAATGTGCTGCCGAGGGTCAAGAAACTCGGCTACGACACCCTCCAGATAATGGCCCTCCAGGAGCATCCGTACTACGGCTCTTTCGGCTACCAGGTGTCCAATTTCTTCGCCCTCAGTTCCCGTTTCGGAACGCCTGAGGAGTTCAAGGAACTGGTGGACACGGCCCACGGGATGGGGATAGCCGTCGTGATGGACATCGTGCAGTCGCACAGTTCGGCCAACGTGGATGAGGGCCTGGGGCTGTTCGACGGCCGCGAGGACCTCTATTTCTATAAAGGAGAGCAGGGCCATCATCCGGCCTGGGGGTCGAGATGCTTTGACTACGGCAAGGACGAGGTCGTGCGTTTCCTCCTCAGCGACTGCAAGTTCTGGCTGGAGGAGTACCATCTGGACGGCTTCCGTTTCGACGGCGTGACCAGCATGCTCTACTGGGACCACGGCCTCGGGAAGGACTTCGTCGGCTATGAGCCTTACTTCGACTCCGGGGTGGATGAGAACGCTGTGACCTACCTCGCCCTCGCCAACATGCTCATCCGGGAGATCAGGCCGCAGGCCGTCACCATAGCCGAGGATGTCAGTGGAATGGCGGGCCTGGCCGCGCCGTTCGAGGCCGGCGGAGTCGGCTTCGGCTTCAGGATGGCAATGGGGGTCGCCGACCACTGGATCAAGTGGATAAAGGAGAAGCCGGACGAGCAGTGGAGTCCCGGTGAGATCTGGTACGAACTCACCAACAAGCGCGCGGACGAGAAGACCATCAGCTACGCGGAGTGCCACGACCAAGCTCTTGTCGGAGACAAAACCTTGATTTTCAGGCTTATCGACAAAGAGATGTACTTTTCTATGAATATGCAGTCGTCCAATCCGGTCGTGGACAGGGGAGTGGCGCTGCACAAGCTGATCCGTCTCGTCACCCTGGGTACGGCCGGCGATGGCTATCTCAATTTCATGGGCAACGAGTTCGGGCATCCGGAATGGATAGATTTTCCGCGTGAGGGCAACGGCTGGAGTTACGAACACGCCCGGAGGATGTGGTCTCTGGCGGACAACGGACTGCTCCGCTACCACTGTCTGCAGGACTTCGACTCGGCGATGGTGCATCTTGTAAAACGATATGCCGCGCTTGGCGCAAGGCCTGAGCTTCTGAGAGCGGATGAAGAAAAGAAAATCTTGATATTCAAGCGTAAAAGCCTTATCTTTGCGCTGAATTTCAATCCTGTGGAATCGTTCGCCGACTACGCTTTCCCGGCCCCTGCCGGAAATTACGTGAAGGTGCTTGATTCCGACGAGGCGAGGTTCGACGGGTTCTCGAGGCTGGAGAATGACGGGGAACATCTGACTGTGGATGGCCTTCTGAGTCTCTATCTTCCGAGTCGTTGTGCCATTGTGCTTAAGGACAAAAACTCTTAAGACAAGATCCTGCAAAATACTGATTGAATATATTTAAAATTATTATCGAAATATATACAATTACCGAAATATGGCTTTTTTGAAGTTCAACAAGTCTGAATTGGTCAACCTTTCATATTCATTGAAAAGGGAGATCATCTGCGCGAACAAGACAGGTGCTTACTGCAACACCTCGATCGTGACGTGCAACACTAGACGCTACCACGGCCTTCTGGCCGTGCCGGTTGACGCTTTCGGCGGGAAGAAGCACCTGCTGCTGTCCTCCCTTGACGAAAGCCTCGTTCTGAACGGGAAGCGGTTCAATCTCGGTATCCACTGCTACGGAAGCCTCTATGAACCGAGAGGCCACAAGTACATAGTCGATTTCGAGGCCGATCCCGTGCCTAAAATCACCTATAAGGTCGGAGAGGTGGTGTTCACCAAGAGCATCCTTCTCGTGCCTGACGCCGACCAGGTCATAATCCGCTTCGAGCTTGTCAAGGCTCCGGCCAAAGTCGACCTTCTGCTTACACCTTTCCTGGCTTTCCGCGACATCCACGCCCTGACTCAGGAGAACCCTAACGCCCGCACGGAGGGCTGGGAGATCCCCAACGGAATGGCGTTCAACCTCTACGAAGGATTCCCGGACCTTAACCTGCAGTTCAACACCAAGGACGTGGCCTTCGGCCCGTCCCCTTGCTGGTACAAAGGCGTGACCTACTCGGACGAGTACCGCCGCGGCTTCGCGTGCAAGGAGGACCTTTACGTTCCTGGCGATTTCAAAGTCGGAATGAAGCCGGGCGATGTCGTGATGTTCTCGGCTTCGGTCGAGAATGTCGCTCCGGCCGGTCTTAAGAGGAAATTCGATTCCTATGTGGCAAAGGCCGCCAAGATCACAACATGGCGAGGAGAGATCGAGCATTGCGCCGACCTGCTCAAGCAGGACAGGGGTGGCCACAAGATGGTCACGGCCGGATTCTCCTGGCTCTACACCGGTCTTCTGAGAGAGACCCTGGAAGCCCTTCCGGGACTCACGCTCTATGCTGGCGGTGACAGGGCTGAGTTCGAGGAGATCCTCGACAATCTGATAGCCGACAACAAGGAACGCCTCTTCCACAGGACAACCCAGGTCGAGGCTCCGCTCAGACTCGCCGGCGCGCTGTGGCGCTACATTGAATTCGGCGCCGACGCCAAGGCGGTCTGGACAAAGTACGGCCCGACCCTCAAGGGCATTCTTGAAAGTTATCTCCCCGGCCGCAGGGCCGAGGTGGCGATGCAGCCGAACGGCCTTCTCTGGGCCCAGCTCGACCATTGGGCGCTCTCCTGGATGAACGCCTACATCAACGGTGAGCCTGTGACCGAAAGGGCCGGCTACCAGGTCGAGACCAACGCTATGTGGTTCCAGTCCATCCTGTTCGCCGTCACTATGGAGCGCAGGTTCGCTCCCGACAGCGCCTTCCTGAAGGACTGGACACGCATCCTCGAACTTGTGCGCGCCAATTTCCAGCCGACATTCTGGAACGCCTCCGCCGGCTTCCTCGCCGACTATGTCGACAACGCCGGCCAGCACCTCGACGTGCGCCCGAACATGCTCTACGCCCTTGTCGGCGAGGATATTCCTGTCGACCCTGAAGTCGCCCGCAAGGTGATGCAGGTCGTCGACAACGAACTGGTGACAAGAAGGGGCATCCGCACCCTCTCGCCTCGCCACGTGCAGTACAAGGGTGTCTATGAAGGCTCCCAGACCGAAAGGGACCTTGCCTACCACAACGGCAGCACGAGACCTTCGCTGCTCGCCCCTTACTGCGAGATCTGCTTCAAAATCAAGGGGCCTGCCTTCCTGATGAAGGCGCAGTGGCTGACCAAGGGCCTCTACGAGGACCTGAACAAGCACGGAGTCGGAGCGTTCGCGGAACTGTACGACGGCGACCCGCCTCACGAGCCTCACGGCGCTATCTCATCCGCGCTGAGCACCGCCGCCCTGCTTGAAGTCGACTACCTTATGAACAAATACACGGAGGAGTAGGAATATGCGAGTTCTAATGTTTGGATGGGAGTTCCCTCCACACATCGCCGGTGGCTTGGGCACAGCCTGCTACGGCATTGTCAAAGGATTGGCCTACAACGGAGTGCAGACTCTGTTCGTGATGCCTTCCGCCTCGGGAGACGAGGACCAGAGCTCTGCCAGGATCATCAACGCCAGCGATGTGCCGGTGCTGTCCACGGCCTCTACCGTGGACGAGTTCCTTGACAAGGTCAAGTTCGTCCGCATCGGCTCGAACATGATTCCTTATGTCACTCCTGAGGAGTTCCACGACATGGTAGAGTCGGAACGCCGTCTCCAGAGCGAGAACCTGACCAAATGCGTAGGGAAGAAATTCCGTTTCTCTGGCCGTTACGGCTCGAATCTGATGGAGGAGGTCGCCCACTATGCGATGGTCGGCGGCACGATCGCGATGGAACACAAGGATGAGTTCGACATCATCCATGCCCACGACTGGCTGACCTATCTGGCCGGCATCGCCGCCAAGGAACTGACCGGCAAGCCTTTGGTCGTCCACGTCCACGCCACGTCCTTCGACCGCGGCACCGAGGACCAGATCGACACGAGGGTCTATGACATCGAAAAGAGGGGAATGATGGCCGCCGACAGGGTGATCGCCGTCAGCGACCTCACCAGAAACATAGTCATCAACAAATACGGAATCGACCCGGCTAAGGTCGTGACCCTCCACAACGCCGTCGATTTCAGCGGCCGCTCGGACATCAAGGTCGAGAGGGGAGTGCGCGACAAGGTCGTCACCTTCCTTGGCCGCATCACCTTCCAGAAAGGTCCTGAATATTTCATCGAGGCTGCCGCCAAGGTCCTGAAGAGGACTTCCAACGTGCGTTTCGTGATGGCCGGAAGCGGGGACATGATGAACCGCTGCATCCGCCACGTCGCCAGGCTGGGCATCTCGGACAGATTCCATTTCACAGGCTTCCTCCGCGGGGCCGAGGTCCAGAAGATGTTCGCGATGTCGGATGTCTACATCATGCCGTCGGTCTCCGAACCGTTCGGTATCTCTCCTCTTGAGGCTATGCGTACCAACGTGCCGGCCATCATCTCGAACCAGTCGGGAGCCGCCGAGGTGCTGAAGTACGCCTTCAAGGTCGATTTCTGGGATGTCGACGCCATCGCCGATGACATTTACGCGCTGCTCAATTATCCGGCCCTCGCCAAGTTCGCCTCCAAGCAAGGCTACGATGAGGTCAACCGGCTTAAATGGAACATCGCCACAGCAAAACTTAAGAATATCTACGAATCAGTTGTAAACAATAAATAAGGGAAGCGGTTATGAAAAAGAACATTTGCCTGTATTTCCAAGTGCATCAGCCTACGAGGCTGAGACAGTACCGGTTCTTCGACATCGGTAAGGATTCCCACTACTATGATGATTTCGCTGACAGGACCATCCTCCGCAGGATAGCCGAGCGATGCTATATTCCTATGAACAACCTGCTGCTTGACCTCATCAAGAAGCACGGCGGCGACTTCAAGGTCGCGTTCTCCATCACCGGCTCCGCTCTGGAGCAGTTCGACAGGTACGCACCTGAGGTGATCGAGAGTTTCCGTCAGCTGGCCCGGACAGGTTGCGTGGAATTCCTCGGCGAGACCTACTACCATTCTCTCGCCTCCCTCGCCAATTTCGGTGAGTTCAAGCATCAGGTGGAGAAGCATTCCGCCGCCATCGAGAGGTACTTCGGAGTGAAGCCTACGGCTTTCAGGAACACCGAGCTGGTGTACTCCGACTCCATCGGCAAGGATGTCTATGACCTGGGCTTCAAGGTGATGCTGACCGAGGGCGCCCGCCATATCCTTGGCTGGAAAAGTCCCGGGTACATCTACACCGACCCGGTGCAGAAGCATCTGAAACTGCTGCTGCGCAACTATTCGCTCAGCGACGACATAGCGTTCCGCTTCTCCGACAAGGGCTGGAGCGACTGGCCTCTGACCGGCGAGAAGTACCTGTCCTGGCTCAAGGCCGCCGACGGCGACATCGTGAACATCTTCATGGACTACGAGACCTTCGGTGAGCATCAGAAAGGGGCTTCCGGCATCTTCGACTTCATGCGCTACCTCCCGGAACTTGTCCTGAACGACGGCTCGTTCGAGTTCACGACTCCGACCCAGGCGGCTAGAAAGCTCAAGCCTATCGCCGAGATCGAGGTGCAGGATCCTGTCTCCTGGGCTGACGAGGAGAGGGATGTGACCGCCTGGCTGGGCAACGAGCTTCAGCAGGATGCGTTCAACAAACTCTATGACCAGGCAGAGAAACTCGCCATCCTCAACGATCCGGTCCTCTGGGAGGATTTCGGACATCTTCAGGAGAGCGATCATTTCTACTATATGAGCACCAAGTTCTTCTCCGACGGGGAGGTGCACGGTTACTTCAATCCTTACAACACGCCTTATGAGGCCTTCATCAACTATATGAATGTCCTCAGCGACTTCATCATCAGGATCGACGACGCGATGACGACGAGAGAAAAGACCGTCCCTGCCGCCACCCCTGTGAAAGCCGCTCCTAAGGCTGTCAGAAAGGTCGCGGCGAAGAAAACCGCCGCCAAGGCCGGGGAGGCCGCTCCAAAGGCTGCCGTGAAGGCAGGAACCGGAAAGAAGAAGACAGCCGAAGCGGCCCCCAAGGCTGCCGCTACGAAGAAGGCTGCGACGAAAGCCGCCCGAAAGACGGCGGAGACACCGAAAAAGACAACGACAGAAAAGAAATAACGAAAGTTCCGCACATCGCGGAACTTTATAATGAATAATGTAAATGACAAACGAACTGACAAATCCAGACTACTTGTTCGAGGTCAGTTGGGAAGTGTGCAACAAGGTGGGCGGCATCTACACCGTCATCGCCACCAAATCTCTTTATCTTAAGAGCCAGCTGCACAAGCACCACATCCTGATCGGACCGGATGTCTGGATGAACACCGAAAGCAATCCTGATTTCATCGAGGATTCACATCTTTACAGCCTGTGGAAGGCACAGGCCGCCTCTGAAGGGATCAGGGTGCGCATCGGAAAATGGAACGTACCCGGGAAGCCTACGGCTATCCTCGTGGATTTCAAACAGTTCCTTACCGACCAGAACTACATCCTTACCAAATACTGGGAGCGGTTCCAGGTGGATTCCCTCACCGGAAACTGGGACTACAAGGAGAATTTCCTCTTCGGCTACGCCGCGGGCAAAGTCATCGAGAGCTTCAGGAACTTCAATCTGAGCGCCTCCGACAAGGTCGTGGCGCAGTTCCACGAATGGCAGACCGGGGCCGGACTTCTTTACCTGAAGTACAAGCAGCTCCCTGTGGCGACAGTCTTCACGACCCACGCCACCGTGGTCGGACGCTGCATCGCCGGCAACAATCTCCCGCTCTACGACTCGATGTCGCTCTACGACGGAGACCAGAAAGCAAGGCAGTTCAACGTGATCGCCAGACATTCGCTCGAAAAGAAATCGGCCCAGAACGCCGACATATTCACAACCGTGAGCGAGATCACCGCTAAGGAGTGCGAGCGCTTCCTCGGAAGAAAGGTGGATGTCGTGACGCCGAACGGCTTCGAGAACAGCTTCACCCCCGCGACTGATGAGGAATATTCAGAAAAACGCCGCGCCGCAAGAGCGAAGCTGATCGAGGTGGCCACGGCGATGTCGGGGGAAGAGGTCTCCAAGGACGCTATCCTCATCGGCATCGGCGGCCGCTACGAGTACCGCAACAAAGGCATCGACGTCTTCATCGACGCGCTTAAGAAACTGGACGGGACCGACCCGCAGGGCAGGGACATCCAGGCCTTCATCATGATCCCTTCCGGCCACAACGGCGCGGACAAGGAACTTGTCGCGAAGCTCGGCGGCAGCGGTTCGGACTACACCACCCAGGTCTCCCACTGTCTGATGGACACTGAATATGATGTTGTGACCCGCAGGTTCAAGGAACTGGGCTTCAACAACGCCAAGGGCAGCCGCGTGAAGGTGTACTTCATCCCGTCCTACCTCAACGGCTCGGACGGAGTCTTCAACATGAAGTACTACGACCTTCTGGTCGGACTTGACCTGACGATGTTCCCGTCCTACTACGAGCCGTGGGGCTACACCCCGCTGGAGAGCCTTGCGTTCAGGATTCCTTCCCTCACCACCGACCTTTCCGGCTTCGGCCTCTGGGTGATGTCGCATTACGGCAAGGAGCATCCTGGCCTGAAGGTCCTGCACAGGAACGACTCGAACTATTTCGAGGTCGTGGACGGTGTCGTGGACAGGATCAAGGAGATCGCCTCGCTTGACTCCGACGGCCGCGCGTCCTACATGGCCTCGGCCAAGGACATCTCCACGATAGCCCTCTGGGAGAACCAGATAAAGTATTACCAGGAAGCGTATTCCAAGGCGATCGACAAGGTGGTTGAGGCCAAAGGTGCTTTCCCTGAAGAACTTAAAATAGACAAAGCAGTGACTTACAAGAAGATAGAGATAAACGACCCTACCTGGAAGAGCGTGATGGTTGTGCGCCATCTCCCTAAGGCGATTTCCGGACTTGAGACACTTTCGCAGAACCTCTGGTGGTGCTGGAACGAGTCCGCCAAATCCCTTTTCAAATCCATCGACCCGGAGATCTGGCACCGGACAGGCCACAACCCGATGGCCTTGCTCGACACCGTGAGCCTCAAGAGGTTCAAGGCCCTCGCCAAGGATTCAGCCTTCGTGGCCTCCCTCGCGGCCGTCATGGACGAGTTTAACGCCTATATGGCTCTGAAATCTGAAAGGAAGGAGCCGTCCATCGGCTATTTCTGTATGGAATATGGTCTTGACACCTCGCTCAAGATCTACTCCGGCGGTCTAGGCATCCTTGCCGGCGACTACCTCAAGGAGACGAGCGACATGAACGTCAACCTGGTGGCCGTGGGCCTGCTTTACCGCTACGGCTATTTCACTCAGATCATCACCGGACAGGGCGAGCAGGTGGCCCGCTACGACGCGCAGGACTTCACCAAAATTCCTGCCCAGCCTGTGATGGATGCCGCCGGCAACTGGGTGACCACCAGCGTGGAATTCCCTGGCCGTACCCTCACAGCGAGGATCTGGAAGGTGGCCGTAGGCCGTACCGACCTCTATCTGCTTGACACCGACTATGAAGCCAACACTCCTGAGGACCGTCAGGTGACCTACCACCTCTACGGCGGAGACTGGGAGAACCGTCTGAAGCAGGAACTGCTTCTGGGTGTCGGCGGCATCAGGGCGCTCCGCAAACTCGGACTCAATCCGACAATCTACCATTGCAACGAAGGACACGCCGCGTTCACGGGTCTGGAGAGGCTCCGTGAGTACATCCAGGAGGACAATCTTGATTTCGAGGAGGCTCTCGAGGTCGTCAGGGCTTCGTCTCTGTTCACGACCCACACGCCTGTGCCTGCAGGCCACGATGCGTTTGACGAGGGACTTCTCCGCAAGTACATCGGCCACTATCCTCAGCGCCTGAAGGTCGACTGGGAGACGATGATGGGTCTGGGCAAGGTCAACGGCACCGACGTGAACGAGAAGTTCTCCATGAGTTTCCTCGCCGCCAATCTCTCCCAGAACGTCAACGGTGTCTCGATGCTCCACGGCGATGTCAGCAAGGACATCTTCAGCAAGATCTACCCGGGCTACCTTCCGGAGGAACTTTTCATCAGCTATGTCACCAACGGTGTCCACTATCCTACCTGGACGGCCGCCGAGTGGAAGCAGGTGCACGCCAAGGTCTTCGGCCCTGAGTTCGCCACCCACCACTATGACAAGTCCTGCTTCCAGGGCATCTACAAGATCGACGACTCCGAGGTCTGGGAGACACGCAAGGTTCTGAAGAAGAAGCTGATAGACATTGTCAAGGAAAGGATTTCCGATTCTTCCCTGTGCAACCACTACTCTCCGAGCCAGATCGTGGCCATCAAGGAGAATCTCCGCGACGACGTGCTGACGATCGGTTTCGCCCGCCGTTTCGCGACCTACAAGCGAGGCACCCTTCTGTTCACCGACCTCGACAGGCTCGACGCGATCGTGAACGATCCGGAGCATCCTGTTCAGTTCCTGTTCGCCGGCAAGGCCCATCCTGCCGACAAGGCCGGCCAGGACCTCATCAAGAGAATCATCGAGATTTCCAAGCAGGACCGCTTCCTCGGCAAGATCGTCTTCGTCCCTGGCTACGACATCACCCTCGCCAAGAGGCTCGTGCAGGGCGTGGACGTGTGGATGAACAACCCTACCAGACCGCTCGAGGCTTCCGGAACATCTGGAGAGAAGGCTTCGATGAACGGAGTCATGCACTTCTCGGTGCTTGACGGATGGTGGGTCGAGGGCTACAAGCCGGGCGCCGGCTGGGCTCTTCCGCAGGAGCGCTCCTACGATGACCAGCACTACCAGGACGAACTCGACGCCGCGACGATCTACACCATCATCGAGAACGAGATCGCCTCTGCCTACTACGATGTCGACAAGACCCTCGGACTCTCTCCGACCTGGGTCGGCTACATCAAGAACACGATTGCCCAGGTGGCTGACAATTTCACCACGAACAGGATGCTCACCGACTACTGCGACCAGTACTATGTCCCTCAGTCAGAGCGTACCGGCTGCATCGTGGAGGATGACTTCAAGATGGCGAGGAAGCTTGCCGTCTGGAAGAAGAAGATGCGCCGCGGCTGGCTGGACATCCAGGTTGTCTCCCAGACCAATCCGGATCCGTCCTTCAACCTCTCGGACACCAATTCGATGGTCTCCGAGGTGGTTCTGAATCTTGGTGACATCTCTCCTGAGGATGTCGGGGTCGAGATGCTTTTCGCCACGACCGACATCAAGCACCAGCTCCACATCCAGGAGCGCTGCCAGTACGAGGTGGTCGAGTCCAACGAGGGTGTGGCCAGGTACAGAGCCAGCGTCCAGCCTGACAAGACCGGAATGTACCAGGTGGCGATAAGAATGTACGCGAAAAATCCACTTTTGACTCACAGGCAGGATTTTGAACTAGTGAGATGGTTATAGCTACCGGTTTCTTTGACGGTGTCCACATCGGGCACCGTTTTGTGATTGACACGCTTGTGAAGACGGCCAGGGAAAGGGGCGACCGGAGCATGGTCGTCACCTTCTGGCCTCATCCTCGCAACGTCCTGCAGGATGATGCCCGTAATCTGCGTCTTCTTACGTCTCTTGACGAAAAGAAGGCGTTGCTCCGCGGCCTCGGCGTGGACGAAGTGCAGGTGCTGCCTTTCACCAAAGAATTCAGCAGAATGACCACCCGGGAATATTTCAGGAATGTACTGGTCGCACGTTTCGGGGCGAAGGCTGTCGTCATCGGCTACGACAACCGCCTGGGCAGCGACCCGCTCACTCCGGATGAAATCGAAAGAACGGCCAGGGAGGAGGGGCTTGACGTTGTCCGTCCGGGCAGCATCGCCTCCTCTTCGGGCGTTTCCGTCAGTTCCACAAAAATCCGCGAGGCCATCTCCACCGGAGACGTGACGGCAGCCGCGGCTATGCTCGGTTATGAATATTCATTGCTGGGCGTGGTGGTGGCGGGCAACCGTCTCGGCCGCACGATAGGTTTCCCGACGGCGAACATCCAGTTGTACGAGCCTTTGAAGCTTCTGCCCGGCGACGGGGTCTATGCCGTGGATGTGGAGAGCCAGGGGCGCAGGTTCAAGGGGATGTGCAACATAGGGGTGCGTCCTACCGTGCGTTCCTGCGGCCAGAGGACCATCGAGACCAACATCTTTGACTTCGACGAGGACATCTACGGGCTGGATCTCAAGGTGACTTTCCTGCGGAAAATCCGTGACGAGCGGCGCTTCGATTCCATCTTCGCCCTCCGTTCGCAGCTTGAGGCCGACAAGGCTTCGATCCTCGCCGAATAATTTTGACTGGACGTGGGATAAGGCATTTTTGCCAGATGCATTTAGTTGCCGGCGAAAGATGAGTTTAGAAAAATATTCACTATCTTTGCGGTAACAGGATGGTTCCGCCGGAACGGGCGGGACTTCGTTTTAGTTTATAACCACCAAAGAGAAAGTTAATTTTCAATTATTATGGCTGAAAATCATTATATGACCCAGGAAGGGTTGGACAAGCTGAAGAAGGAGCTGGCCGACGCGCTGGCCCAGAGGCCTGTCATCTCCGCTGCCATAGCGGAGGCGAGGGAGAAGGGCGACCTCTCCGAGAACGCCGAGTACGACGCCGCGCGCGACGCCCAGGGACTGCTTGAGGTTAAGATCGCCAAGCTGAAGAACCTCGTAGCGAACGCCAAGGTCATCGACGAATCCAAGATCGGCACAGACAAGGTCCAGATAATGAACAAGGTGAAGGTCGAGAACATCGCTGCGAAGCAGGTCATGGAGTTCACGATAGTAGGTGAGACCGAGGCCGACTTCGCCCACGGAAAACTCGCCGCCACCACACCTATAGCCAAGGCTCTCCTCGGACATTCAAAAGGCGAGACCGTCGAAGCGAAAGTGCCTTCCGGAGTCATCAAGTTCAAGATCCTGGACATCACTCTCTAAGCTATGGCCACGGTTTTCACTAAGATAGCGAAAGGGGAGATTCCTTCGTACAAATGCGCCGAAAGCGAGGATTTCTACGCTTTCCTTGACATAAATCCCCTCGCCAAGGGACACACCCTTGTGATTCCGAAGAACGTCGAGGACGACTACATCTTCCATCTGGACGAGAAGACCTACGAGGACCTCTGGGCCTTCGCCCGCAAGGTGGCGACCGCCATCAAGGCCGCCGTGCCTTGCCAGAGGGTGGGTGTCTGCGTGCTTGGAATGGAAGTCCCTCACACCCACATCCATCTCGTGCCGCTTCAGACGGAGGCCGACATGGACATCAAGAAGAAGCGTCTGGAACTTTCGGCGGAGGAGAACAAAGCCATCGCCGATGCAATATTCAATGAATATGAAAAATTGTAAAGCGCTGGCCATCACCGCCCTTGCCGCTCTGGCACTTTCCTCTTGCGCTGACAAGGCGACAATCAACGGAACCCTCACCGGCGCGGCTGACGCCGACATCATCGTGAAACAACTCTCCGGCAGCGCGCTGGAGGTGCTGGACACCGTCAGGACCGACGCCTCGGGGGCATATTCCTGCAAAATCGAGGTCGGGAAGGGGCAACCTCTCTTTGTCTATCTCTACAAAGGCGGCACCAAGGTCGCTTCCTTGCTGCTCCAGAACGGCGACAAGGTCAAGGTAGTCTCGGACACCCTTGGCAGGTACTCCGTCGAAGGGTCGGCCGAGAGCGAAAGCCTCCGTCAGATCGAGGAGGATTTCTCGGCGTTCCTCGGCAGGATCGCGGCAGACGCTGCCGCCGGTGACAACGCCGCAGCCTCGAAGGACTATGTCGACTACTACCGCAGCCGTATGAAGTACGTGGTCGAGCATTCCAAGTCCCTGACCGCCATTCCTGTGCTTTACCAGAAGGTCAACGAGGATTTCCCGGTCTTCAGCCAACCTACCGACGCGATCCTGTTCCAGAGCATCCACGACTCTCTGGCCACGGTCTATCCTGACTCCAGGTACGTGTCCGCCCTCGGCGAAGAGGCCGCGAGAAGGTGTAACCTCTTCGACATCAACCAGAGGCTCCGCGAAGCCAGCGAGTCTTCCTACCCTGACCTCAACCTCCCGTCCGTGGATGGTAAGAAGGTGAAACTCAGCGAGGTGGATTCCAAGGTGGTCGTTGTCTACTTCTGGCAGGCCGCCGACGGGGCGCAGAAGATGTTCAACCAGGACGTGATGATCCCTCTCTACAATGAGTATCATTCCAAGGGACTTGAGATCTACTCGGTTTCCCTGGACACCGACAAGGCTGTCTGGGCCAGCACCGTGAAGACCCAGAAACTGCCTTGGATCAATGTCTGCGACGGTCTCGGAGCCGCTTCTCCGGCCGTGACCCTCTACAACATCACCCGCGGACTGCCTGTCGCTTACGTGATCGCCGACGGGACTCTCAGTCCGGACGTGGTCACAAGCGCCGCCGCTCTCCGTAAGGCTGTGGCATCAAGACTTTAATCACTTAAAGGCTGGCCGTGACACCGTGCGTCCGGCCTTTTTTGTTTCCGGCAGCCTGGCCGCCGGTCAATCGACAGAAAAATGGAAAGAAAGACAAGAGTAAGATTCGCGCCGTCACCTACCGGACCTCTGCAT
>CAVEYE010000072.1:0-8480 GCA_963619595.1 bacterium
CTCCTCTAGATATTTGGAGGAAGGCGCTCGAAAACGTAACCCCTCAGATCGAGGTCAAGTCACGTCGTGTAGGTGGAGCCAACTTCCAGGTGCCTACTGAGTTGCGTCCGGAAAGGAAAGTCTCGCTTTCAATGAAGAACATGATCAACTTCGCCCGCAAGCGTTCCGGCCACTCTATGGCAGAAAAACTTTGTGCTGAGATCGTTGCCGCCTATAACAACGAAGGTGGTGCATTCAAGAGAAAAGAGGATATGCACAAAATGGCGGAGGCCAACAAGGCGTTCGCCCACTTCCGTTTCTAATTTTATCCGCAGATGGCTGCTAAAAGAGATCTTACTTACACAAGAAACATCGGCATCATGGCTCACATCGATGCCGGCAAGACGACTACATCCGAGCGTATCCTGTACTACACCGGCAAGACTCACAAGATCGGTGAGGTACACGAGGGTGCCGCCACGATGGACTGGATGGTCCAGGAGCAGGAGAGAGGTATCACCATCACTTCCGCCGCCACCACAGCGTTCTGGCACTACAACGACCACGTTTACCAGGTAAACCTGATCGACACTCCGGGTCACGTCGACTTCACCGTCGAGGTGGAGCGTTCGCTCCGTGTGCTTGACGGAACTGTCGCTACTTTCTGCGCTGTCGGACGCGTCCAGCCTCAGTCCGAGACTGTATGGCGTCAGGCGGACAAGTACGGCGTTCCGAAAATCGCATACGTCAACAAGATGGACCGTGTCGGTGCCGACTTCCTCGCCTGCGTCGAGGAAATCTACACCAAGCTCGGTGCCAAGGCTGTTCCTATCTGCCTCCCTATCGGGTCAGAGGACAAGTTCAAGGGCATCGTGGACCTTATCACCAGAAAAGCTATCTACTACGATTCAGGCGAGGAACTGGTCAATTATGAAATCAAGGACGTTCCGGCCGAGATGGCCGGCGAGGTCGAGAAATGGAGGGACAAACTCGTAGAGGCCGCCGCCGAGTGCGACGACGCTCTTATGGAGAAGTACTTCGAGAACCCTGACTCCCTTACCGACGACGAGGTCATCGCCGCTCTCCGCAAGGGTACAATCTCAATGCAGATTGTTCCTGCCTGCTGCGGTTCCTCGTTCAAGAACAAGGGTGTGCAGTTCCTTCTCGACGCTGTGATGCGTTACCTTCCTTCGCCTCTTGACAAGGGAGTCGTCAAAGGAACCGATCCTAAGACCAACGAGGAAGAGGATCTTCTTCCGGATGCTACCCAGCCGTTCTGCGCCCTCGTCTTCAAGATCGCCACGGATCCGTTCGTCGGCCGTCTTGCCTTCATGAGGGTCTATTCAGGACGCGTCGACGCGGGCTCCTATGTCTACAATGTCCGCACCGGCAAGAAGGAGAGAATCGCCCGTCTGTACCAGATGCACTCCAACCATCAGAATCCTATCGATTTCGTCGAGGCTGGTGACATCTGTGCCGCGGTAGGTTTCAAGGACCTCCGTACCGGCGACACCATCTGCAACGAAGACCATCAGATAGTTCTCGAATCAATGGAGTTCCCTGATCCGGTTATCGGTATCGCTGTCGAGCCTAAGACCCAGGGTGACCTGGACAAGCTGGGCATCGCTCTCGGCAAGCTCGCCGAGGAGGACCCTACGTTCACAGTGAGGTCCGACCATGAGACCGGCCAGACCGTCATCAGCGGTATGGGTGAGCTTCACCTTGACATCATCGTCGACCGTCTCCGTCGTGAGTTCGGTGTCGAGATCAACCAGGGCGCTCCTCAGGTCAACTACAAAGAGGCCATCACAGCCACGGTACAGCACCGCGAGGTCTTCAAGAAGCAGACCGGCGGCCGTGGTAAGTTCGCCGACATCATCGTCGAGATCGGACCTGCCGATGAAGGAGTCACAGGACTTCAGTTCGACAACCAGGTCAAGGGCGGTAACATCCCTAAGGAGTTCATCCCTTGCATCGAGAAAGGCTTCAAGTCAGCGATGGCCAACGGCGTTCTCGCAGGTTACGAGGTTCAGTCTCTGAAGGTGACCGTGCTCGATGGTTCGTTCCACCCTGTCGATTCAGACCAGCTTTCATTCGAAATGGCCGGCCGTCTGGCGTTCCGCCACGCCTGCCCGAAAGCGAAGCCTGTTCTCCTCGAGCCTATCATGTCCCTTGAGGTTGTCACCCCTGAGGACTATATGGGAGACATCGTAGGAGACCTCAACCGTCGCCGCGGCCAGATCCAGGCTATGGATTCCACCGCCAACGGCGCGAGGATCGTGAGGGCCTTCGTTCCGCTCGCTGAGCAGTTCGGTTATGTGACGGTTCTCAGAACCCTCTCATCCGGCCGCGCGACCAGCACGATGAGCTTCGACCACTATGCTGAGGTTCCTGCCGCATTGGCTAAGGACGTTATCGAGAAGAGCGGCTACAAGCTCTCCGATGATGACGAGTAGTAAGTGTTAAATTGTAATTAACTTTTTTGATATGAGTCAAAAAATCAGAATAAAACTCAAATCTTTCGATCACATGCTGGTTGACAAGTCAGCCGCGAAGATCGTGGACACCGTGAAGGCTACTGGTGCGAAGGTCAACGGCCCTATTCCGCTTCCTACCAACAAGAAGATCTTCACTGTCAATCGCTCGACTTTCGTCAACAAGAAGTCCCGCGAGCAGTTTGAGCTTAACGCCTACAGCAGGCTTCTTGACATCGACGACAGCAACGCTAAGACCGTCGACGCTCTCATGAAGCTCGAGCTTCCTTCCGGCGTTGAAGTTGAGATCAAAGTCTGATAGTTTTTCAGATCAAGGATGTGGGGGTGGCCAGGACTGCCGCCGTCCATCCGCTGCGATAACCCCGGCGCACGCCGCCGGGCTTCGGTCCCATAGCTCAGTTGGTTAGAGCATCTGACTCATAATCAGGGGGTCGTAGGATCATGCCCTACTGGGACCACGTGTCAGGGGAGTCCGGAAAGTCTTTTGATTTTCCGGACTCCTTTCTTCGTTTGCATATTCACTACCCCTTGTCACTTTTTTTTCGTACCTTTGCGCGATTAATTGAGTAATAATGAGTAAAAAAAGTGATCGCCAAGGTGGCGGAAGAGGCGGAAGGAAAGGCCGCGACAGAAAATTCGGTTCCAGACAGAGAGAGAGAAAGGTCCTTGCCGAGGTCACAGGCAAGGTACAGATGAGCCGGGAGGGCTATGTCTTCGTGATCATCGAGGGTGAACCGGACAACGATGTGTTCGTCAAGGCTTCGAAGACAAGAGGCGCTTTGAACGGAGACATCGTAAGATGTGCCGTGACGCAGGAGAAAACTGCGGAGAGAGGCCGCAAGGACGGCGGAAGACGCCGCGAAGGAGAGATAATCGAGATCGTCGAGCGCAGCGCGAAGCCGTTCATCGGGGTGCTTCACACGGTCGGTCACCAGGCTTGGGTGCTGATGCAGTCAAGGAATATGCCGTATGACATCATTCTGGATTTTGACTCGCTTCCGCAGGGCGTGCGCAAAGGGATGAAGGTCGCCGCCGTCGTTGACGGATGGGACAAGGGCGAACAGTTACCTAATGGGCACATCGTCGATGTGCTTGGAGAACCGGGCGCGAACGACACCGAGATGCATGCGATCCTCGCTGAATATGGGCTTCCTTACAGGTTCGAGCCGGAGGTGGAGAATGCCGCCGACCAGATTTCAGACCAGATCACTGAGCAGGACATCAAGGAGCGCCGCGATTTCAGGGACACACTCACCTTCACCATCGACCCTGCCGACGCCAAGGACTTTGACGACGCTCTGTCATTCAAGAAACTTCCTAACGGAAACTACGAGATAGGTGTCCACATCGCCGATGTCGCCCACTATGTGCTTCCGGGTACGGTCGTGGACAAAGAGGCCCAGGAACGCGGAACGTCCGTCTACCTTGTGGACAGGACTGTGCCTATGCTGCCTGAGAAGCTTTGCAACAAGCTTTGCTCCCTCCGTCCTCACGAAGAGAAACTGACATTCTCGGTGGTCGCCGAGATGACTCCGAGAGGCAAGGTGGAGAACCGTTGGTTCGGACGCACCGTGATCTGCTCGGACTACAGGTTCGACTATGACGGGGCCCAGCAGATCATCGAGAGCGATGGCAAGGAGCCTGCCGACCCGGCTGTGAGCCAGGAGATCAGGGAGGCCATCGTAACTCTCAACAAGCTGGCCGCCATAATGCGCAAGAGGCGTTTCGCCGCCGGCGCCATCAGCTTCGACAGGCCTGAGATGAAGGTCGAGGTCGACGAGACGGGCAAACCGGTCAGAGTTTACGAGAAGATCTCCAAGGAGGCCAACTGGCTCATCGAGGAGTTCATGCTTCTCGCCAACCGTTCCGTGGCTGAGTTCATCGCCACATCCGGAAAGCTTGACGGCAAGGCTGACAAGAATGCCAAGACATTCATCTACCGTGTCCACGGCGAGCCTAACACGGACAAGATCGCGAGCCTCGGCCAGTTCGCCGGCAATTTCGGCTTCAAGTTCGGTCCGAGCGGCAACGGCAAGGAGATCGCGAAGTCCCTCAACACCCTTCTCGGCGAGGCCAAGGGCAGACCTGAGTGCGAGGCCTTCCAGATGATAGCCCTGCGTTCGATGGCCAAAGCGGTCTACACGACCGACAACATCGGCCACTACGGCCTTGCGTTCAAGTTCTACACGCATTTCACCTCTCCGATCAGGCGTTACCCTGACACGATGGTCCACCGTCTGCTGGCCCTCTATCTGGACAATGCTCCAAGCCAGAACAAGGACTATTTCGAAGCGCAGTGCCAGCATGCGTCGGAGCGCGAGCAGATCGCGGCCAACGCGGAGCGCGACAGCATCAAGTACAAACTCATCGAGTTCATGCAGGACAAGGTGGGCAATGAATATGAAGGAGCGATCTCCGGTCTGACTGATTGGGGAATGTACGTGGAGATCAAGCCTACGATGATCGAGGGGATGGTCGCTCTGCGTGAGATCAAGTCGGATTTCTACGAATTCGACGAGCAGAACTATCTTATCAAGGGCCGCCGCACAGGCAAGATCTTCCGTTTGGGTGACCCTGTGAAGATCCGCGTCAAGAACGCCAATCTTGAGCAGCGCATTCTCGACTACGAGCTTGTCGAGGACGATGTCGAGCGGACTCCGGAGGACGATGCCCGTGGATATTCAAAAGATGGTGGCCGTCACCACCGTTCTTCATCTGAAGGCAGGGGAGGGAAGCGCTCTCCGCGCGCCTCGGCTGGATCAGCCAAGGCTTCCCGGTCCGGGTCCGGCAAGGAACCGTTCTATGCGGCCGTAGCCAAACCGTCGGAGGATGCCACCCCTCGCAAGTCCAACAAGGACAAAGGCCGTCGCCGTTCATCCGGCAAAGGCGGTTCAAGATAGTCTGGCGGCCCCTTCACTGATTCCGGCGAGGGGGCTGTCCTTTATTTGTCTTAAGGAAAAGAAAGTTTAAAGACTGCCATGCGGCCCCTTCACTGATTTCAGCGAAGGGGTTGTCCTTTTTTAAATCTGAGTGAACAGAAGGTAGTACCAGAAAGTGGTGCGGAAGGATGACAGGGCCATCTGCGGGTTCTGTGATCCCGCGGCCTTGCCGTAGTGGTCTTTGAACTTGCGGAACCGGCTGACGGCATCCGTGGAAACGTCGGGAAGCAGGCCGGGAAAAGCCCCCAGGCGCCGGGAATCTGGTCGTCATCGATTTCGCTGAACCGTCCGCCGGAACGCGCCGTGCGCAGCATCAGTTTCCAGACCATCCACGAGTTGAATCCGAGGATGACGGCCGTGATGCCGGCCGCCACTCCGCGGGATGTGAAACATTGCAGGAGGAAGTCCGCCACAAGGGCGGCCAGCCCGCCTGGATGGAACAGGATGTCGCCGATGTAGCCCCAGTCGAACTGGAACATCCTCTGCTGGCCGCGGAAAACCAGCGACCAGCCTTGCGTGGAGGCAAGGTAGAAGCCCAGAGCCACCGTGCAGACGGCCCAGACTCCCGGAAGGAAAATCGTGCTGCGTGAGCGTTTCACGCTGATTACATTACGGTTAAGCTGATAACATTACTGTCTTGCTTATTGCATTACTTCTCCTGCTGATTTCTTGAAGCAGCCTTTGACAGGCTTCTTCGACATCACGAAGTGCAGACGCGCGCCGTCCTTGATGTCGGAATACCTGACGACAGGGGAGTCCAGGCGCTTGCCGTCAAGGTAGGCCGCCTTGATGTAATGAGCGTCCTTGCTCCAGCCCTCGGTGGTCATCTCCAAGGTTCCGCCGTCGGAAAGCCTGACTTTCAGGCCAGGCACGCAAGGCGAACCGATGTAGTACTCGTCGGATCCCGGGCAGAACGGGTAGAAGCCGATGCAGTTGAAGATGTACCAGGCGGACATCTGGCCGCAGTCATCGTTGCCGCTCAGGGAACCCGGCTCGTTGCCGTAGAAGTTCTCGGCCACATAGCGTACCCATTTCTGGCATTTCCACGGCTGGCCGAACCAGTCGTAGAGGTAGGTCACGTGGTGGCAAGGCTCGTTGCCGTGCCAGTAGCCGCCGATGCGGCCCCAGATGTCGTGCGCTCCGGGAATATCCTCGGGCAGCTCGATGGTGAAGAGGCTGTCCAGACGGCTGAGAAGCAGTTTCCTGCCTGCCTTCCCGACGTAGCCGCCGAAATCGTGAGGCACGGTCCAGGTGTACTGCATCGTGAAGCCCTCGGTGATGTCACCCCAGCCGTGGACCGAATTAGGTCCCTGGTAGGCGATGGGAGCGAACGGAGTCCTCCAGTTTCCTTCGGAATCCCTGCCGCGCATATAGCCGGTCTCAGGGTCGATGAGGTTCTTGTAGTTCATCGAACGGTCGAGGAAGAACTTGTAGTCCTCCTCGTGGCCCAGAAGTTTGGCCGCCTGGGCTATGCACCAATCGTCGTAGGCATATTCAAGAGTCTTGGAGACCGATTCCTTCTCCTTGTCGAAAGGCACGTAGCCGAGGGAGGTATATTCAGGAATACAGTCGTAGTGGGCGTTGGTGGCGGTGGTCTTCATCGCCTGGAAGGCGCGCTCGTAGTCGAAGCCCTTCACGCCCTTGAGCATCATGTCCGCCAGCACGGAGCAGCTGTGGTAGCCGATCATGCACCAGGTCTCTCCGCCGTAGAACGACCAGAAAGGGAGCATCTTCTCGGCGCTCTTGTCGAAGTGGGCGAGCATCGAGTTGGCGATGTCGGCCTGGAGAGGCTTGTTGACAAGGTTCAGAAGCGGGTGGAAAGCCCTGTAAGTGTCCCAGAGAGAGAAGGTTGTGACATTGGTGAAGCCCTCGGCGGTCCCGATCGTCCCGTCATGCTCGCGGAAACGTCGGTCGATGTCCTGGAACACGAAAGGATGCAGGGCCGTGCGGTACACGCTGGTGTAGAAAGTCTGTCTCAGCACCTTGTCGTCGGAGTCCAGTTCGTACTTCCCGAGTTCCTTCTCCCAGAGAGCCTCGGCATCTTTGCGTACGGTGGCGAAGTCCTTGCCGTCCAGTTCCTTGAGGTTCAGCAGCGCGCCGTCGGTGCCGACACCTGACACTGCGACTTCGACGAATATGCTCTCGTCTTTGTCAGTCTTGAATCTGGCCACGGCTTTGAGCTTCTGACCCCAGGCCTCAAGAGAGGAACGGAAACGCTTGGTGTTGTAGATCACAGGCTTGCCGTCCTGGTAGATGTTGAACTCATCTACAGGTCTTGAGAACCTTGCGACGAAATAGACGTAACGTCCCGGATTCCAGCCGTTCACGATCTTGCTGCCGATGATGGTCCTCTCGTCCAGCAGCCTGACGGTCGACCAGAGGCAGTCCCATTTCAGGGTGTGGTCAAGGTCGACCATCACGTAGGCGCTGTCCGACTGCGGGTAGGTGAACTTGAAGATTCCGCTGCGGCAGGCCGAAGTCATCTCGGCCTTGACCCCGTAGTCCTTCAGAACCACTCCGTAGTAGCCTGGCTTGCCCCATTCATTGGCGTGGTCGAAGGTTGACGGTTCCATACGGCTTCCGACTCCAGGCAGGAAAAGGAAGTCGCCCATGTCCGGGATGCCGGCCCCGCTGATGTGCGTGAGGCTGAAGCCCTGGATGAACGGTTTGGAGTACTTGTAGCCGGCGGCGCAGTCGTAGTCCTTGTCGTCGCAGTCCGGACTGATCTGGATGCCGCCGAACGGCACCTGCGGGCCTGGGTAGACATTTCCGAAGCCGTCAGTGCCGACGAACACGTTCACGTCATCGACCAGCTGGGCGGTCGAGACGGCGGCGCAGCAGCAAAGGGCGGCCGCAGAGAGAAGTATTTTTTTCATAACCTTATCTTTCGTTTGTAATCAATCGCCTGTGACAAAATGCCTTGTCACACATCCGGCGGCAGCGTTATTCCTTAGGGGAAAGAGAGTATGGTTTCTCGGCCGCTTTCTGGCCGCGGGCCTTGTTCGGTTTCGACGCCATCACGAACTCGATGACTCCGCCCTTCAGCAGGTCTTCGTGGGTGATGTAC
>CAVEYE010000073.1:0-12219 GCA_963619595.1 bacterium
TTGCTGTCGGGACTCCACTGGAGACCGCGGATGTAGGTGTCGTTGTTTTTGGTGACCTGCACCGGCTCGCTTCCGGCAGCGACATCGTAGATGTAGACCTCGGTCTCGCCGGTGACATCGCTGATGTAGGCGATGTACTTCCCGTCAGGACTCCAGCTCGCTCCGCGCTCGTTGGCGCCCGGAGTCTTGGAGATGTTCCTGGTGATACCCTTTCCGACCGGAACGTCGAAAAGTTCTCCGCGGGCCGTCACGGCCACCCTCTTGCCGTCAGGCGAGATGCTGAAGGAGTTGCGTCCCTTCCTGCCGACGTTCATCCTCTCAGCCCTGGCGTAGACGAGGTCGGAGCCGAGGGTGATGTGGACCTGCTCCGCGGCCTTGGTCGCAGGGTCGAGCTTGTAGAGGAAGCCACCCTTCTCGAAGACCACCAGCTTGCCGTTTGTGCTTGGGAACTTGACATCATAGTCATCGAACGAGGTGACCTTGGAAGTCGCCTTTGTCTTCGTGTTGTAGACGAATATGTTCATCGTCATGTCCCTGTCGGAGGCGAAGTAGATCTCGTCGCCCACCCACATCGGGAACACGTCCTGGGCGGTGTTGTCGGTGACCTTCTCCACCTTCTTGCCGTCATAGACCCAGATTTCGTCGGCCATTCCGCCGCGGTAGTATTTCCAGGTCCTGAACTCCCTCATCACGCGGTTGTAGGCGAGTTTCTTCCCGTCCGGTGAATATGAGCAGAAGCCTCCTTCCGGCAGCGGAATCTGCTCCGGCATGCCGCCGTCGACGGACACAGTCCAGAGTTTTCCTGGGAAGCCGTCGCCCGTGCGGTTTCTGAATATGATCTTTTTACCGTCGGGTGTCCATCCCATCACGATGTTGTTCGGGCCCATCCTGTCACCGAGGTCATCGCGGCCGTTGGTGGACGTGTAGGTCAGGCGGACAGGCTCTCCGCCCTTGGCGGGGATGATGTAGACCTCGCGGTTGCCGTCATATTCACCGGTGAAGGCGATCGTCTTGCCGTCCGGGGAATATCTCGCGAACATCTCGTAGCCGATGTGCGAGGTGAGGCGGCGCGCTTCGCCGCCGGCCAGAGGAGCCGTGAACAGGTCTCCGGCGTAAGAGAAGACCACATCCGTGCCATTGGTGGCGGGGAAACGGAGAAGACGGGCTTCCGGAGTCTGCCCGTCGTCCGTGGCCTTGACAGGGGTTCCGGCCAGCGCGGAGACTCCGCACATAAGTCCGGCCAGAACCAATGCTGTAAGTTGTTTGTTCATACTGCGTGTGTTTTAAGAATATTTAAGTTTCCGAATAGCGGACCGATGTCCACAAATTTACCTAATTATTGGGAATATTCACTGAATCTGAACCGGGCATCTGCTGCCAAGTGAGTTTCGAGACAACTTTTTTCAACATATTCTTAAAAAAGAAGAAAAATTCGTATATTTGCAGTCCGATAGCAACGGAAAGGTTTGACATTTGCCAAGGACCTTTCAGCCAGAACATTCCGGAGAGGTGGGAGAGTGGCTGAATCCACAGGTTTGCTAAACCTGCATACGGGTAACCGTATCACGAGTTCGAATCTCGTTCTCTCCGCAGAAACCGAGTCCCCGATTCTTTAAGGATCGGGGACTCGGTTTTTTATGCCAACTCTTTTCCCGGGAAGCAAGGCGGGAAGTCAAGTGTCTGAATTTGTGACGCTGAACTGATAGGTTAATAGGTGTGAAGGCTGAAGCCTCGGGCGGAGGGGAGGAGGTTGACGCCCCACCAGCACATCTGCAGGAGGACGAAGGAGAAGATCAGAAGAAACAGCGTCAGGCGCCGGTCTCTGTCAAGAGAGCGGGCGGTGCCGGGAACAGGCCGGCCGGGCCGTTGGGCGGACCCGTCTACGGGATGTTGTGCGGAACGTTGCCCGGGCTGCCGGAGGAGATGCAGGTACAGGAGGTAAGCCAGCCAGGTGGCGGCGGCCCAGGTCTCTTTCGGATCCCAGGTCCAATAGTCCCCCCAGGCCTGCTTCGCCCATAAAGCTCCCATCACCATTCCCATTGTCAGGAAGCCCCAGCCGATGCGCACAAGGGAGTCGCATAGGAGGAGGTCGCCTTGAAGGGACCCGGAAGTTCCGGCGGAATCAGAGGCGGCGGAGCCTCCTGGCAGACAGACGGAACCGGCCGCTGAAGGGCGGGAGAGCCAGAGAAGCCGGACGGCGAGGATGGTGGCGAGACCCAGCACCGCATAGGCGAACATATAGACGATGACGTGCGGCACGAACCAGGGGCTGCGCAGCGCGGGCATCAGTTCCTGGGTGTGGATCTCCGGCTTGAAGATGTTGATGCAGACGAACACCACGGCCATCAGGCTGGCGAAAGGAAGCGCCCAGCGGTGCCGCCAGCGAAGATAGACCACGAGGCCGGTCAGCGAAAGGAAAAGACTGAACCAGAGGCGGGTCTCACCCATCGTGCGGAGCGGCGGACGGCCGAGTGTGACCCAGACTCCGACGATGAATGTCAGAAATATGCACGACCCCAGTCCGGTCAGCGTCGCTGCTGCCAGGCGGCTCCGCGACCTTACGGAGACCGCGGCCCCCGCTATCCACAGAACGGAAGCGGCGATGGCGAACCAGATGAATGAATCCCAGCCCATCACGATCTGTTTTTATTGAACATTCCACCTCTGCCGCGGGGCTTGAATCCGGCGAAGAACGCCATAGCCGCGCCGGAGAGCAGAACCAGCCAGAGCGCGGCCTTGAATATTCCCGAAAAAGGGGAGTGGACGCATTTGAATATGCTGGTGAACTCTCCCGCCGGGGCATCCATCCGGTAGTCGGTCTGGTAAATCAGCCAGGAGTCCACCTTCGCCGGATGGTTGACCGCCACTGTGGTCTCGTAGAAACTCCCGTCAGGCAAGGTGACGAGAACCGAGGACGCATATTCATTGATGTCGAACTCTTTGAGCGTCAGCTCGAAAGGGAGTTTCCGGACAGCCCCGCCCCTCTCGTCGCAGGCGGTGTGGACAGGCAGTCCGGGCCGGGCTTCAAGGTCCGCCTTGACGGTAAGCCCGCTGCCGGCTATCCCCAGAATCAGGATGACGGACAGACCCAGATGGGCGCAGGTCACCCCGAGGCGGTGGCGGCTGAAATGCCGGATGTCCTCCATAGCGTCCAGCGTCACGCACGTGGTGAGCGGCAGAAGGGCGAGAATGAATATGGGCGAGCGGCTCATCGACCTGAATCCGAGAATCCCTGAAATGCCGTTCCTGCCCCCATCCTGCGGAACGAGTCCGAAGATGAGAAGCAGGAACAGAACTATGGCTATCGAAACCGCTCCGACCTTGCGGCCGGTAAGAAGCCTGTACAGCGGCCAGCGGCCACGCCGGGCGTAGATGACCGCCAGAAGGCAGACATAGATCCCGGCCGCGGCGATGGCGGCAGACTGGCCGAGCGGCTCCATCAGGCTTCAGCCCACTGTCGGCGCAGAAGTTCCACGGCCTGCGTGACCGTCGTGGCACGGTCGCCTTTGGTGCCGCACTCGAAAGTCACGTACTTGTCGTAGCCGATCTCCTTGAGAGCCTTGAAGCCGGCGAGATAGTTGTCCTTCTCCCCGTCCTCTCCCGGCATCAGGCGACGGCCGCGGCTGGCGATGTGCATGTGCTGGAGGTACTCCTTGCCGGCCGACATCAGGGCGCCGTAGTCCGAAGTCTCCTCGGACATGTGCCAGAAATCGCCCAGCACCTTGACTCCCTTGCTGCCGCAGTCGCGTGCGATCGCCGCGGCGTCGGCCACAAGACGGAGGTAGAACGCCTCGTTCCTGTTCAGCGGTTCGAGGATCACATAGGTGCCGCATCCGAGCGCGTACTCTCCAAGTTTGTAAAGTTCCTCGCAGAGAAAGTCGCGGGTCTCCATGGTGTGAGGCCTGCAAGGTGTCTGTCTGTTGAAGGCCGGGACCATGATCACGCCCGTCGAGCCAAGTTCCCCGGCCGCGGCGAGAATCTCTCTGTAACTCTTGTCGAAGAGTTCTTTGACAGCCGGATCCTCGGCAAGGATGAAGCCGTCGAAGCCGGCGCAGATGGCAGAGACCTTGATGTTCCTTCCGCTGAGAGCGTCCTGGATTTCCTTGACCCTGCCGGCCAGTCCTTTTCCGCCCGGCTCGAAACCGGTGATTCCAAGGGACTCCATAAAGTCGAGCCTTTCGGCGAGGGTCTCGCCGGGGGCTGTGCCTTCCTGGAAGGAAAGATTGAGGGGAACGGAAGCTGCCTTCTTCCTGTCATCGGAGGCCGTGACGCAGCCCGGCAGCACGGAAGCGGCGGCGATGGCCGCTCCGCCTACCGCCGCTGTGGTCAAAAATTGTCTTCTGTCCATAATTCTATTCTTTGCCGGATCCCGGGACTGCGACCTTGCACTTGTCCATGTCCATAGGACCGAGTTCCAGTTTCTCCGGGAGGTAGTCCTGGTCGGCGGCGCTGATCTCGTCCCAGGTGATTGTCTTGCCGGTGTAGGCGGCCTCGCGTCCCATCACGCCGCAGAGGGATGACATTCCGCAGTCTCCGGCCTCGACGTGGGCCTCACCCTTGCGGATGTGGTTGACCCAGTCCACGTGCTCGAGAACATAAGGGTTTGTCTGCTGGTACTGAGCCTTTTCGGCCTCTTTGTCAAACTGCCAGAGGATGTTGCCCTGAAGGTCGCGGATGGCGAAGTCGGATGAACTCCAGTAGCCCTTTGTGCCGTGTACGCTTTCGCTGACGTTGTTGGAGCAGCCGTCGATCTGGCGGCACATGCTGTGCAGATGGACTCCGTTCTCATACTCAAAGTCGATGCTGAAATTGTCGTACTGGTCGCCGGTGATCCTGCGCTGACGGCTGCCGAAGCCGGTCGCGGCGACAGGGTGCTTGCCGATCATCCAGTTGAAGACATCGATGTTGTGGACGTGCTGCTCGACGATGTGGTCGCCGGAGAGCCATTTCCAGTTGACCCAGTCGCGGATCATCCATTCCATGTCGCTCCAGCCTTTCTGACGCTCCCTGTACCAAAGCATTCCCTGGTTCCAGTAGACGTTGCCGCCGGTGATCTCGCCGATCATGCCTTCCTGGATCTTCTTGAAGGACTCCACGTAAGGCCTCTGGTGGTGACGCTGTGTACCGGTCACGACACAGAGACCCTTGGCCTCGGCCTGCTTGGCGGTGGCCATTATCAGACGGTAGCCCTTGGAATCCACAGCGATAGGCTTCTCGAGGAAGGAGTGCACTCCCTTCTCGGTGGCGTACTGGAAATGTGTAGGGCGGAAGACCGGGGGAGTGGCCACGATGACCATATCAACGCCTGAATCGATGACCTGCTTGTAGGCCTCGAAGCCGACAAAGCAGTGGTCCTCAGGGACTTCCTGGCCGTTCTTTTCCTTGAGGCTTTCGCGGAGGCCGTCCAGACGGTCGGCGAACACGTCTCCGAGAGCAGTGACCTTGATGCCGTTGGCGGCATCAAGAAGGTTTCTTACGGCTCCGCTTCCGCGGCCGCCGCAGCCGATGACTCCGACTTTGAGTTCTCTTCCGTCAATGGCCTTGTCCGGCAGTTCAGGGACGTAGTACTCGCCCGGCTGCCTGAGAGGTGTTACCTTGTCGGATTTGCCGCCAGCGCAGGCTGACAGCAGCACGCTGCCGCCTACCAGACCGACTCCGATCTTGGCGCTTCTGCCAAGAAATGCTCTTCTGTCTATTTTCTCGCTCATTTTATTGGTGATTTTTAATGTTATTTGAAAGAATTCATTTGATTTCAATACCTTCCGGCACATCGCACACGACCCTGAAGCCGATACCCTTGATGTCGGAGTACCACCAGATGCTCTTAGGATTCTGCGGATCGGTGCGGAGCCACTCGTCATTGCGGGTGTGGCTTCTCGCGGCGCAGCGCACGAGCGAAGCGTCATCCGAGTACGAACCGCCCCTCACGACGAACTCGTCCCCCGACTCCGGCCCCTTCGGATCCAAAGCGCCGTCAGCTATCTTTGAATATGCATCCTCGGCGTACCGGTCAGAGCAATATTCCATCACGTTGCCCAGCATATTCCTGAGTCCGAACGGGTTTGGCTTGACATCGGAAGGCTCCTGCGTCTTTCCGAAGCTGTCCTGTGAGTAGACGACGTAGCGGGCGATGGAGGTCGTGTCCACGCCGAATATCTTGCTTCTGAAGGTCTGCGCCGAGAATTTCCGCGGGTCGCCCTCGAAGAAGTACGGGGTACGGGTGCCGCCTCGGGCAGCATATTCCCACTCCGCCTCGGTCGGCAGACGGTAGCTGCGTCCCGTCTTGAGGGACAGCCACTGGCAGAAGGTCTCCGCAGCGTAGTGGGTCATCGTGATGGCAGGTCTTTCGCCCATTCCCCAGCCCTGGTCCGGGAAACCGAACGGAGGGGTCGGGCCGCTGACAGCGTCCACGTCGGGACGGGAGTTGTTGGCGTAGATCTTCTCCGGCGGGGTGCGGCCTTCTGACATCGTCTCGTTGTAGAATGCCCAGAACTGGCTCCAGGTCACCTCGGTCTCCGCCATGAAGAACGGGGAGATCCTGACCTTGCGGGCCGGGCCTTCGTCCGCCTTGCGGAAAGGCTCGTCGTCCGGACTTCCGAGGGTGAACTCGCCGCCCGGGATGGCGACCATCCTGACCGCCGCCCCTGTGCCGGGAACGGTCTCGGTGAAATCGGCGAATTCCGTGACGGTGGCGGCTTCTTCGTACCTTACGCCGCTGCCGGTGTCCATAACCTTGCCCTCCAGCCGCTTATGCTCGTAGCCCGGCATGTCGTGGCCGGTGTTGAGGTGGCAGCTGATGCACTGCAGACCGAGTTTTTCGGAATTCTCATCGTAGTAGAGATGGGCTGTGATGCCGTCATCCGAGATGCCGGAAGGGAAAAGGTTGACGTGGCATTTCTCGCAGGATTCGTTGTAGACGATCTCAGAGCCGTGCTCAAGAGTCCTTTTCGCACTCCAGTCGATCTCGTCCTTGTCCTTTGTAATCTTCGACCAGAGGTCCTTGGCCCCGATGCGGGCCTTGGCCATGTAGTAGCGGAAGTAGCCGTTCTCTTTCGGCGGGAGATGGCAGGCGGCGCAGTCGGTGACGACTCCGCTTCTGCTGTTGTAGTGTTCAGACTTTTTCCAGTCGGCGTCGGCCTGCTCGTGATAGTGGCAGCTCATGCAATAGTCATTGGTCGAGGTGCGGTTGAGCGCGCCACCGGCGGCCAGCACAGCCAGCGCTCCGGCCACCAGTCCGGCGGCCACCGCTGTCAACACTACTTTCTTTCCTGCTTTCATACCGTCTCTGATTTTGTTCTGGAATGTGGCCTCGCCCGGTTCAGACGGAGCGGAGCTTGTTGGTCAGTTCAATGAAATCCTCCACGCCCAGGCGTTCCGGACGGAGGTCGAAGACCGGATCCTGCAGGAGTCCCGCCGGAATCAGCGGCTTGAGGGAATTGCGGAGGGTCTTGCGGCGCATTCCGAACGAGGTCTTCACGATGGTGCGGAACAGTTTCTCGTCGCAGCCGAGAGCCGTGCGGGAGTTGCGGGTCAGTCTGATCACGGCCGACTGGACTTTAGGAGGCGGATTGAACGCCCCCGGGCCGACCGAGAAAAGATAGTCGATGTCGTACCAGGCCTGCAGGAAGACCGACAGGATGCCGTAGGTCTTCGTGCCGGGCTTCTCCGCGATGCGCTCTGCGACCTCCTTCTGGATCATGCAGACCACCTCCGGGATTCTGTCCCTGTGCTCAAGGATCTTGAAGAAGATCTGTGAAGAGATGTTGTACGGGAAATTGCCTATGACAGAGTAGTTTCCGTCAAATACACCGTCCAGGTCCATCTTCAGGAAATCCCCCTCGATCAGGTCGCCGCCCAGTTTCGGGAAATGTTTCTTCAGGTAGACCACCGACTCCTTGTCGATCTCCACGACCTTCAGCGACATCCCTTCCCGGGGCAGCAGGTACTGCGTCAGCACCCCCATGCCAGGGCCGACTTCCAGCGCCTCCGTGCCCTTCAGCGCGTCCACTATGTTCATCGCAACGCTTTGGTCAGTGAGAAAATGCTGGCCAAGCGCCTTTTTCGCTCGTACTTCCATAAAAATGTTCCAAACTGCGAATTTACTGAATATTCAGACATTCTTGGCAATAAATTGCTAAATTTGCATTTTGCCGTCAGGCAGGGATGAGGCCTGCCGCCGGCGTATTCAGAATATTCAAAGATCAAAGATATGTTTAGAGATCACACTTGCGGGGAACTCCGCATCGGAAATGTCGGGCAGAAGGTGACGCTCGCCGGTTGGGTGCAGCGCTCCAGAAAGCTCGGAGGCATGACTTTCATCGACTTGCGCGACCGCTATGGCATCACACAGCTTGTGGTCGAGGCCGACGCCGAAGCTTCTCTGGTGGCCACCGCGACCTCTTTGGGCCGTGAATATGTCATCCAGGCCATCGGCGAGGTTGTCGAGCGTCAGAGCAAGAATCCTAAAATGGACACCGGCGAGATCGAGATCAAGCTCGAGTCCATCAACATTCTCAACAAGTCCAACACCCCTCCTTTCACCATCGAGGACGAGAGCGACGGCGGAGAAGACCTCCGCGCCAAGTACCGCTACCTCGACCTGAGGAGGAATCCTCTCCAGAAGGCGCTGGCCCTCAGGCACAGACTTGCCCAGGAAGTCCGCAACTATCTGGATTCCAAGGGCTTTATGGAGATTGAGACTCCGTACCTCATCAAGTCCACTCCGGAGGGAGCCCGCGACTTCGTCGTGCCTTCAAGGATGAATCCGGGCCAGTTCTACGCCCTTCCTCAGTCCCCTCAGACCTTCAAGCAGCTGCTGATGGTGGCGGGCTACGACCGCTACTTCCAGATCGTGCGCTGCTTCCGCGACGAGGACCTGCGCGCCGACCGTCAGCCGGAATTCACCCAGATCGACTGCGAGATGTCCTTCGTCGAGCAGGAGGATGTCCTGAATATGTTCGAGGGAATGATGAGGTCGATGTTCAAGAACGTCCTCGGAGTCGACATCCCGAACCCGATGCCTCGGATGAGCTGGTACGACGCCATGGACAAGTACGGTTCGGACAAGCCGGACGTGCGTTTCGGAATGACCATCCACGAGATCACCGCCGATGTGAAGGGCAAGGGCTTCTCAGTCCTTGAGGATGCTGCCTATGTGGGTGCTATCGCCGTTCCGGGCGGAGCCGACTACACCCGCAAGCAGATCGACGAGCTCACCGAGTGGGTCAAGAGGCCTCAGGTCGGAGCCAAGGGCCTGATCTACATCAAGCTCAACGCCGACGGCTCTGTAAAGTCTTCAATCGACAAGTTCTACACTCCTGACGAACTCAAGGCCATTGCTGAGAAGGTTGAGGCAAAGACCGGCGACATCGTCTTCGTGATGTCCGGAGCCAGCAACCGCAAGGTACAGACAATGCTCGGCGTGCTGCGTATCGAGATGGGCAACAGGCTCGGTCTGCGTGACCCTAAGGTCTTCGCCCCGCTCTGGATCGTTGACTTCCCGCTTCTTGAATGGAGCGAGGAGGACGGCCGCTTCTATGCGATGCACCATCCGTTCACGGCTCCGAAGCCGGAGCATATCGACTGGTTCAACAGCGACAGGAAAGAGGATCTCGAGAAGGTCTGCGCCAATGCCTACGACTTCGTGCTGAACGGTACCGAACTCGGTGGCGGCTCGATCAGAATCCACGATGCGGAAGTCCAGAAGAGGATGTTCGAGGTTCTGGGAATAGGTCCGGAGGAGGCCGAGTACAAGTTCGGCTTCATCATCCACGCCTTCCAGTACGGAGCTCCGCCTCACGGAGGTCTTGCCTTCGGTTTCGACCGTGTCTGCTCGCTGTTCGCCGGCAAGGAGTCCATCCGTGACTTCATCGCGTTCCCGAAGAACAACCAGGGCCGCGACGTGATGATCGATTCTCCTTCACAGATTGACCAGTCCCAGCTTGACGAACTCAATCTGGATGTCAGGCCGCTTCCAGAGAAGTAATTTTTATACTTACAGACAAGAGGGCGGGACTGAACTTCAGTCCCGCCCTCTGTTTGCTCTTATCTCAGGTAAACGATGATGTAGTACATCATCATCCCGCTGGCTATCAGTTTGATGCCCGTGCCGAAAAGGAAGCCGAGCAACGCCCCGAAGGCGGATTTGGCGGAATTCCAGCAGTCGCGGTCCGAGCAGGCCAGTTCGGCGAGGAAAGCTCCGAGAAGCGTGCCGAGGATGATGCCGACGGGCGGAATGAACATTCCGACGAAAAGGCCGATCATGGCTCCCCAACCGGCGGCTTTGCTGCCGCCTGTCACCTTGGTGAACCAGGCCGGGACAACATAGTCGATGACGGTCACGATGACCGTGACGGCCAGCCAGACAAGCAGGAAAGTCAGGGACATCGGCTCTCCGGCCCCGCCAGTCCCGCTTCCCCAGATGTATAGAATCAACAGCCCCACCCAGCTTACGGGAGGGCCTGGCAGCGCCGGGACTATGCTGCCGATGATTCCGATCACCCCCGCAAGCACGGCGAGGACTATGACAAGTGTGTTCATCGTCGCTGTGAAAACTCCGTCAGGCCGGAGGAACGCCCTGAGGTCTGACGGACAATATTCATGGAAGGATATTCAAAGACCGTCTATCGCGCCATCGCCGCCTCGACGTCGTCAGGCTGGATTGGCAGGCGGTTCGGGCCGGTGCGACGCGCTCCGTCTTCTGTGACAAGCACATCGTCCTCGAGACGGATGCCGCCGAAGTCGAGGTAGTCATGCTCCAGCTTGTAGTAGTTGACGAAGCCTTTGTCGCGCTTCTCGCTCTTCCATTTCTCGATGAGGGCAGGGATGAAATAGATGCCCGGCTCATCGGTGATGACATTGCCCGGCACGAGTCTGCGCGCCATCCTGAGGCTGCCGAGGCCGAGTTGCGTGGAGCGCTTCTGGTCAGGGTCGTAGCCGACGAGGTCCTCACCGAGATCCTCCATGTCGTGGACATCCAGACCCATGTTGTGGCCGAGTCCGTGAGGCTGGAACAGACCTGCTATGCCCTCCTGGACCATATTGTCAAGATTGCCGCGCACGATGTCGAGAGAGCGGAGGTCCTCAAGCATCAGCCTGGCAACCGCGAGATGCACGTCCCTGTAGGCCACTCCCGGCTTGGTGAGCTTGAATGCCAGCTCGTTGCAGTCGCAGACGATCTGGTAGATGTCCCTCTGCTTAGCAGTGAACTTTCCGCCGGTCGGAAGGGTGCGGGTGAAATCGGAGGCGTAGTGCATGTTGTTCTCGGCGCCTGCGTCGATGACCATCAGCCTGCCCGGCTCTATGACCTTGTCGTGAAGATGGTTGTGCAGGGTCTCGCCGTGCTGCGTCAGAATCGTGGCGAAGGAAGGTCCCCAGCCCTTGGCGAGGGTCACGCCCTCCATCCTGCCCACAACCTCCTGCTCGACGATGCCCACCTTGACATGGTTGCGGGCGAGGGTGTGCATGGTCTGGCCGAGTTCCCCGGCGTCGTCGATCTGGTCGATCTCGCACTGCTCCTTGACGAGCCTCATCGAGATGACGGCCTGTACAAGTTCCTTGGAAGCGTGCTTGCCGCCGTCCTCGTCGATCGGGGCCACCTTGCCGACCTCGTCCTCGGCGATGCCTACGAGGCTTGCCAGTTTCATCGTGTTGTAGTACCTGCTCGGAGGGAGGAAATGAATGTTCCTGCCCGTGGCGAGGGCCTTTGTCACCGCTATGCTGAGCGAACCGTAGGAGGCGGAGTTCTTCACGCCGACCTCGGCGGCTTTCGAGGCTACCGACGGCTGCGGACCCATCCAGATGATGTCACCGATCTCCACATCATCTGCGAATATGGTCTCGTCGCCGTTGTCAAGGTCTATGATTGCGGCGTAGCGCGGCTCGTCGAGGCCGAAATAGTAGAGCCAGGAAGAGTCCTGGCGGAATTTATAGGCGTTGTCCTTGTACTGTGCCGCGGCTTCGACGTTGCCGATGAAGAGGGCGATGCCGCGTCTGCCTTGCGGAGCTGTCTGAGCCATTTTCTCAAGCAGAGTCTTCCGTCTTGCGATGTAGGTTTCTTTCGCGAACATATTCTTAGGTTTTATTTAACGAGAGTTACAAACTCAACTTTCGCAAGTAACTAAATGCATGTGACAAAGTACCTTATCTCACGTTCAAAGAGTATCACACAAGAAAAAATCATCTCACGTTACCCTTCCCCTAAATCCCCTTCCTCGGGAA
>CAVEYE010000074.1:0-3199 GCA_963619595.1 bacterium
GGAGGGATCGGAATGGCTTCCCTCAGCTTGTTCTGAGGTTTCCTTCCCATCCGTTAGTAGCCGAAGATTTCCTCGAGGGTGAGTTCCTTCACTTCGCCGAGAGAGCTGATGAAGTCCATATCGAAACCTTCTTTCTTGCCGAGGAAGCCGTAGATGTACTTGCGGCCCTTGATCCATTCCTGCTGGAAGGCCTTGACATCGGCAAGCGTCATTCCCTGGACTTTCTCGAACACTGCCTTGGAACGGTCTTCGGTGAGCCCGTAGTCCCTGAGATTGATGTACTGGTTGAGCACATTGAAGCCTGTGGTCCTGTCAGTGCGGATGCCTGTCAGAAGTGAAGTCTTGGCAACCTCGAAAGCCTTGTCTGATTCCGGCATTTCATTGATGATGCTGTCGAAAGCCTCGATGGCAACCTTGGCCTTGTCGTTCTGCGTGGCGATGAATGCGGTGAAGACATAGTCGCTGTTCTTGTAGCCGAGGTCGCTCAGACGGGCCGACGCTGAATATGCAAGGCCTCTTGCCTCACGCATCTCCTGGAACACGATGGCGTTCATTCCGCTGCCGAAATAGGTGTTGTACAGCATTACGGAAGGATCGTTGGCGACATCGAACTTGTCACCTCTGTCGGAATACTGCTGATAGTAGAACTGGTTGGCATCGTAAGGTGCGATGAAGACTTCGCTGGCGGTCACCTTCCTGACTTCAGGGAAGGAAACCTCAAGCGGCTCCGGATTCTCGCCCGTCCTGTGATGTTCGGCAACCGTCTTCTTGACGGTCTGCGCATCTGACGGACCGTAGTAGAGAACTTCGTGGCCTTTGGCGTAAAGGTCTCTCACGGCCTGGAGCAGTTCCTCGGAAGTGAGAGCAAGCACCTGCTCGTTGGTCAGGGTTGTTTTGCGGATGTATTCAGGGCCGTAGTATATGTAATTCTGAAGGGCGCTGAAGCAGGCTCTCTGGCTGAGTTTGCTGTCCATGCGGTTCTTGATCACATCTGATTTGAGCGCGGCGAGGATGTTGGTGTCAGGCTGGGCGTTGAAGATCAGGTCTTCTACGATGTCCATAGCCTTGCCGAGGTTCTCGTCCAGACCGGAGACTGAGATGTAGGTGCGGGTCCTTCCGCTGTTCAGACTCTGCGAGCAGGCGAGTCCGTACATCTCCTTGTTGATCTGCTCGGCGGATCTGGTCGGAGTTCCGAGGTAGCTGAGGTAATCGAACGCGAGGTCGAGACGAGGATCGTCCTGGCTTCCGCGGTTGAAAGTGTAGGTCAGGCGGCTGATGTCGTTGAGCTTGTTCTGCTTGTAGAGAAGCCCGATGCCTTTGCCGAGATCTTCTTTCGACATATCCTTCTCGAAGTCCACGAACACAGGCTCGATAGGGGTTGTCGGATTGTTCTGGATTTCGGTCAGGAATTCACTCTGCTTGTCGCGGTTGGTCTCGATCGGGGTGATGGCCGGAGCGGCGATCTTCTCGATGTTCCTGTCCTCACCGATGCGCTTGTACACCGTCACATAGCTGCTTGCGCCAAGATATTCATTGGCCCAGTCCACAATCTGCTGTTTGGTGACTTTCTCAAGCCTCTGCATCTGAAGGGCGTCGTCCTTCCATTCGTGTCCGTTGATGAATGAATTCACGAAGCTCATCGCTCTGCTGCCGTTGTTCTCCAGCTGGCGCATGTCGGACAGCTTGAGGTTGTTGATGGTGGACTGGATGAGGCTTTCATCGAAGTCACCGGCGCGGAGCGCGGCCACCTGCTCGAGCATAAGGTCGCGGACCTGCTCAAGGGTCTGTCCCTCGCGAGGGAAACCGATCATCATGAATTCTCCGTAGTCAGGACGGGTGTAGTTGAAGGACTGGCAGACATTCACCTTTTGCGCCTGGACAAGATTCAGGTCCATCAGTCCGGCCTTGCCGTTGTAAAGGATGCTGCCGACGATGTCGCCGACCTCGCTCCTGAGCAGGTCATTGGCTCCCGGAACTCTCCATCCCATCATCACGAACTCGGCGTCAAGGCCATAGACGTTCTTCTCGACAGGAGCCGTGACAGGCTGCTCGGGTTCATATTCAAGGTACTTGATGTCATTGTTCGGCTTCCATTCTCCGAAGTATTTCTCGATGGTGGCCACGAAGGTGTCCGGGTCGAAGTCACCGGAGACGCAGATGGCGATGTTGTTCGGCACGTAGAAGTTGGCCCTGTAGTTCTCGATGTTGACGATAGAAGGGTTCTTCAGGTGTTCCTGTGTGCCGAGGGTTGTCTGCAGACCGTAAGGATGGTGGGCGAAGAGAACGGAGTCAATGGCTTCCATCGCCTTCGACTGATCCTCGGTAAGGCTCATGTTCTTCTCCTCATAGACAGCCTCGAGCTCTGTGTGGAAACCGCGGATGACAGGATGGATGAATCTGTCGGCCTCGATTTTCGCCCAGTTGTCGATCTCGTTGGAAGGGATGTCCTCCTGATAGACGGTCATGTCGTTCGATGTGAACGCGTTGGTCCCGTCTGCACCGATGATGGACATCAGTTTGTCATATTCATTAGGGATGGCGATCTTGGAGGCCTCGTAGCTGATAGAGTCGATCTCGTGGTAAATCGCCCTGCGCTCCTCGGGGTCAGTCTTTGTCCTGTAAACCTCGAAGAGAGCCTTGATGGAATCAAGGAGCGGTTTTTCGGCGGCGTAGTCCGAGGTGCCGAAGTTCTCGCTGCCCTTGAACATCAGATGCTCAAGATAGTGGGCGAGTCCGGTGGTCTCTTTCGGGTCGTTCTTGCTGCCGACCTTGACCGCGATGTAGGTCTGGATTCTCGGAGTCTCTTTGTTGACGGTCATATAGACTTTAAGACCGTTGTCGAGGGTGTAGATCTTGGTGTTCATCGGATCCCCCTTGACGGTTTCGTACTTGTACTTGGCGCATGAACCTGCCAGGAACAGCGTCATGACGGCAACCGCCGCCGCAATGATTCTTTTTACCATATCTCTTGTTTTTGAATATATTTCCGTACAATGCGCAATAATAGACAAACTTACATATTTTTAACCGCAACACCAAGAAAAGTGCTTATCTTTGTATAGCTGCGTCCCCTCCGACTGAAGCGGGGCGTCTTAATTTCACTGAATATGCCGAAGCAGAAAGAACATAAGATTGAAATACAGAACCGCAGGGCCTCGTTCGACTACGAGTTCCTCGAAACCTATGTGGCGGGAATATG
>CAVEYE010000075.1:0-5731 GCA_963619595.1 bacterium
GGCCCTCCGGGGTGTGCGAAGCACATCCCCTCCCCCGAGGGGAGGGATTTAGGGAGGGGGTAACGTGAGATGATTTTTTCTCGTGTGATACTCTTCGAACGTGAGATAAGGTACTTTGTCACATGCATTTAGTTACTTGCGAAAGTTGAGAGAGGAACGTTCCGGAAAATTCCATGGGTTTATATTCTTTCTACAGAATCTCGAAACCATCCCGTTCGACGGTGCCCGCCGACAAGGTCGAGGGAACATACAGGTCTCTGCGCTCCAGGACTTTCTGGGGAGTGACAGGCGCCTATGCCCTTTACTATGTCTGCAGGATGGCGATGAGCGTGGTGAAACAGCCTCTTATAGACGGGGGAGTGTTCACTGCCGCGCAGCTCGGAATCATCGGGTCGGCCTTCTATTTCGTCTACGCCTTCGGCAAGTTCGTCAACGGCTTCATCGCCGACTATTGCAATGTCCGCCGTTTCATGGCGACGGGACTCCAGATCTCGACCATCATCAACCTGCTGCTCGGAATGTTCGGCCTTCTGCAGGGCTGGCTGGGCTTCTCGACTGTCTTTCTGTTCATCTTCTTCGCCGTGGTCTGGGGAATCAACGGCTTCTGCCAGTCGATGGGAGCGCCTCCGGGCGTGATCAGCCTTTCGCGATGGTTTCCGTTGGACAAAAGAGGCACCTACTACAGCATCCTCAGCGCCACTCCGTATCTGGGCAAGTCCTTGTCCGTCTTTTTGTTAGGCCTTGTCGTCGGCTGGATCGGCTGGGAGTTCGGCTTCATCTTCTCGGCCATCGCCGGTGTCATCGGCGCGAGCCTGATCCTCGTCTTCGTGTCGGACACTCCGGAAAGCGAGGGTCTTCCTTCAGTGCAGGAACTCTCGGGTGAAAAGACCCGGGCGACGGACAGAATGCCTACCAAAGTCCTCCAGCGGCAGGTGCTTTGCCATCCGGGAATATGGATCATCGCGCTTTCGAGCGCGTTCGTGTACATCACCCAGCACGCCGTCAGCGAGTGGGGAGTGCTTCTTCTTCAGAAAGGCAAAGGCTTCTCTCTCGGCGAGGCGACCCAGATCATAGCCTTCTCGGAGGCCTTCGGAATAGCTGGCACGGTGCTGGCAGGCTGGCTCTCGGACAAGGTTTTCAGAGGTAACCGGTTCATCCCTGTCCTGATTTCGGGGCTGCTTTGTCTGGCCTCCCTGGCTGTCTTCCTGTTCTCGGGCGGGACCTATGCCGCCAACATCGCGTCCGTGTCTGTGTTCAGTCTGTCGATCGGCGTGGTCTACTGCACGGTCGCAGGGCTTATGGCCCTTGACATAGTACCTCGCAAGGCCACCGGATCCGCCCTTGGAATGGTCGGTCTGGCCAGTTACGTGGCGGCCGGTGTGCAGAACATAATAAGCGGCGTGATGATCGGAAACAATGATTTCGATTTCACGCCGGTGTCTTATTTCTGGCTTGCGGCCTGTCTGCTTAGCTTCCTGATCCCGGTAGTCTGCTGGAAACTCCTTAGTCCTAAGGAATAACGACCATCGCAAAGCGGCCGTCCCGCGGGATATGACAGTTTGTCAAAAACGAGGGGACGATGCTTGATCTTCCGCTTAGATTTTCACAAGATGCCAGTGCGGCCCGAACCTTTCGAACGCCGCACGGTCGAGCGTCTCACGGTCATCCGGATGGGCGATGCCTATGAGAAGTTTGGCTCTCTCCTGCAGCGATTTGCCGTACAGGTCCACGGCTCCATATTCAGTGACTATCCAGTGCGCGTCGGCGCGGGGTGTGACGACTCCTGCTCCCGGGTTCAGCATAGGGACGATCTTCGCTTTGCCTTTGTTGGTGCGGGAGGCGAAGGCCGTCATCGACACGCCGCCTTCCGACATCGAGGCTCCTTTCACGAAGTCGAGCTGGCCGCCGGTGCCGGAGAAGATCCTCGTGCCGATGGAGTCGGCGCTGATCTGGCCGGTGAGGTCGACCTCCGTGGCTGAGTTGATCGCCATCATGTGCGGGTTCCGCGAGATCACCCACGGGTCGTTGACGTACTTGATGTCCTTCATCAGCACGTCCGGATTGTGGTCGATGAACGAGTAGACATCCTGTGAGCCAAGCAGGAAGGAGGCCACGATCTTGCCTTTGTCGATTTTCTTCTCGGATCCGTTCACCACGCCTTTCTTGATCAGGCGGAGGATCCCGTCGGCGAACATCTCGGTGTGCACGCCGAGGTTCTTGTGGTCGGCGAGTTCTGCGGCGAGGGCGTTCGGAAGGGCTCCGATGCCCATCTGGATGCAGGCGCCGTCCGGTACGAGAGCCGCGCAGTTCTTACCGATAAGCCTCTCCGTGTCAGTAGGTTCGGCGAAATCTTTGGACACGAGCGGAGTGTCGTCCCTGACAAGGTAGTCGAAGGTGTCCAGCGGCACAAGGTCGCCGTAGGCGAAAGGCACGTTCGGGTTCACGACGGCGATCTTCACCCTGGCTGTCTCGATGGCTGCGAGCGAGCAGTCGACCGAGGTGCCGAGCGACACCATTCCGTTCTCGTCGGGCGTGGAGACCTGCACGAGGGCGGCTCCGAGCTTGATCGCGCCGCAGCGGTAAAGTTTCTGAGACTCACCGAGATGCACCGGCAGATAGTCGGCGTACCCGGAGTTCACGTCCGGACGCACGTTCGGGCCGACGAAGAAACCCTGCTCGAAGAAAATCCCGGCATATTCGGGTTTTGAATATGGTGCCGGCCCTTCGGTGTGGAAGTGGTGGAAGTGAAGGTCTTCGACCTCTCCGGCCTTCGCGCGGCGCACGAGCGCGTCGATGAGGATGTGCGGCACGCTTGCCACGCTGCTGAGGTGGATGTGGTCTCCTGATTTTATGGCTTTCACCGCCTCGTCGGCGGAAACGTAGTGGTACTCTTTCATTGTGTTTTCAGAAATTTCAGCAAAGATAGAAACTTTATTCAGAATATACACTCTCGCTTGTGATAAAGTGCCTGTGGTAAAATACCTTATCTCACGTTCTGAGAGCATCGCCCCTGAATATCAGTCTACGTTACCCCCTCCCTAAATCCCTCCCCTCGGGGGAGGGGATGTGCTTCGCACACCCCGGAGGGCCTTCACGTTACCCCCTCCCTAAATCCCTCCCCTCGGGGGAGGGACTTACTCCGTCACTGCCGTGACGGGAAATCAGGAGTTTAATCCCTACAGCCCGTTCACCCAGGCGGATATCGCTGAAAGGACGGCGGGGGAGAAGGTCTCCTCTATATTCTTATATTCAGAGACATCGCCGGTTTTGCAGTGCTGGAACAGGTGGTTGAGTCCCTCCTCGGCCCGGATGACGGTCTTTGCGTTCTCCGGCAGACCCTCTCTAAGTGCTTCCAGATTGCTCCCGCAGTCAACCTGCGAGTCCAGAGTTCCGTTCAGCCCCAGCACGGGGCAGGTGACTTTCGGAAGAATCCTCGAGATGTCAAGACCCACAAAAAACTTCATATAAGGTGTCCGGAACTGCTGGAGAGCAATGTGGTAATTCTGCTTCAGGCCATCGGAGAGAGAGTATCCGTCCAGAGACGGAAGCGGAGTCGATGCCGTCAGAGCGGAGAAAGTGTCGGAAAGCAGCCTGCAATATTCATCGACCTCGGCAGCGCCGCATCCGGCCTGCAGCAGGGCGCGCCTGTTCTGTGCGACCAGAGTCCCGCCCATCGGGGTGATTCCCCCCGCGAGGCTGATGACGAAGTCCACCTTCTTCACGGAAGCGAGCATCAGCGCGATGCTGCCGCCTTCGCTGTGGCCGAGCGCCCCGACCCTGACGAACCGTTCCCGGAGCAGTTCAACGCCCGCCAGAGCATCGTTTTTCAAGTCCTCGGTGGTGCTGAAAACCACATCGCCGCTCGATTCGCCGAAGCCGCGGTCATCGTACCTCAGCGATGCTATCCCCGCTCTCGCGAAAGCGTCCGCGATGACGGCGAAAGGCTTGTGGCTGAATATCTCCTCGTCGCGGTTCTGCTGGCCGCTTCCGGTGACCATAACCAGTGCCGGAGTGGCTTCGCCGCAGTTCTCAGGCAGGGTCAGAGTCCCTTTCAGGACAGCGTCGCCGTTGCTGAAGGTCACTTCCTCTGTGGTGTAGGGGAACGGCCCTGCAGGGGTCTGCGGGCGGTTGATGACCGGTTTCCCGGGAGTCAGCGTCAGCGGAAGGCTTATCCCGTGCTGGGTGAAAGTGCCGGTGATCATCTTCCCGAGCCAGAGACCCTTGAAGGAAGCGTTGATTCCAGGAATATCCAGGGTCACCGCGCCAGTGCCGTCCTTGGTGACCTTGACCGGGATGTCTTTCGCTCCCTGGTCAGGGACATCGAGCGTTGAAGATTCCTCGCCGATGTTGAACACAAGCGCAAGTTCAGTTCCGGAGACCTTCAGCTTCCCTGTCCACGGTCCCGTCTGCGCGGCAAGGCCGACCTCTGCGAAGCAGATCGCCGCAAGACCCAAAGCCGTTGAAATCAAGAATTTTCTGAGCATACCTATTCATGTTAGCCGCCGTATTTGTCCGGCAGTTTTTCAGCTGCGTCGTCAGTATCCGCACCGTCCGCGAGCGTGACGAAAGTCTGGGCTGTCAAGAAGTGACTGCAGGGGGTCTGGGGGATCCGTCCCCCCGGTGCCCCACCGGGGCTGTCACGAAGTGACTGGGGGTAAAAAAGAGGCACACCGGTATCGGCGCACCTCTTAATATTGTTGGATGTTATTTTAGAACAGGTAAGCTACACCTACGCGGATCTGACTTCTGTGACGGGTGATGTCAGCGTCTCCGGTGTAACGGTTGAGAAGGCCGTAGTCGTAGCCGACGTTGAAGCGTACCAAGTCGTAGAAATCAACAGCGAGACCGCCTCCGACCATGACGTCAAAGCGGTTGTAGTTGTAGTCCTCGTCGTAGTTGTCGATGGTGGTGTCACCGGAGAAGCCGGCGATGTTGCCGCTGATCTTGTCTTTCGAGGCGATGCCGTAGGCGAAGGTAGGACCTGCGTAAAGCTTGGCGGAAATTCCGTCAGACACTGAGAACAGGGTGTAGTTGAACATCACAGGAACTGAGAGATAGTGCTCCTGGACATCGGTTTTTGTAGAAGCGATCCCGGCGAAGCTGTTTGCATCGCTCTTGGTCACGAGAGTGTAGTAGACACCAGGGGCCACTGACAAAGATCCTGCGAGAGGAACGTTGTAGGCGAAGCCTGCATAGAAACCGTTGAGATTTGTGTTGTTCTTGGTGCTTCCGGATTTGTAGTTGTCAGTTGAATTGACAAAGCCTACGCCGACTGAGGCCTGTGCGAACGCATTCGCACCGATGAGCATCATAGATGCTGCAAGGATGGTTGTAAATACTTTTTTCATAATAACTTAAAGTTAATTATAACAATTTTCAAGTCTTTATCGCTGCCCGGCTTCACATCCGGGCCACCGCAAAGATACCAAATTAAAGGCCAATGTTCCAAATTATGGTGGCAAAGTGCCTTTTAGGTTACAATATCCGACCGAATGACACTGATTCCTTTTTGAAACTATGTCAAAACGGCGTAAAACTAGGGAACTATATACCTGATTACCCCAGTTTCTCTGTAATCAATTGAAAATATGTGAAAAAACTACAATTTTCTGGAAAGATTAACCTGCATCTTCGGTATATTATAGAGATTGTCATTTAATGTTTCCTATTGAGCCGGCGGGGTGACTTTTCCCTGATTTCTGGCCTCAGCCGTCCAGTAAATTTCATCATT
>CAVEYE010000076.1:0-11768 GCA_963619595.1 bacterium
TGGCTAATTATTGCTATACGGAAATGTTCAGCGGCTGCAGCAAACTTACCACCGCACCTGAACTCCCTGCCACAACAATGAAGCCGAAATGTTATGCGAAAATGTTCCAGAACTGCACTAGCCTGAAGACAGCTCCGGTTCTCCCGGCTACGGCTTTGAACGACAACTGCTATTGGGGAATGTTCAGCGGCTGCAGCAGTTTGAACTACATAAAAGCCCTGTTCACAAACAAACCGAGTGAAGCTCTTACAGACGGCTGGGTTTCAGGAGTTTCCTCGTCAGGAACTTTTGTAATGAATAAATCTGTAACGCACTGGAAAGCAGATGATGTGAGAGGAGAGGACGGCATTCCTGTAGGCTGGACAGTAGAAACAACGGAATAATATTTCAACTAATCAATAAAGGGCACTCCTCCTCTCGAGGGCTGCCCTTTTTTGTATGTCGTCAAAAACAGCGGAATCCCGTTAAACGTCCTCCCTTTCTGGTGTCTTTCCTTTGGAGTCATAGTGCTTTCGAGCATATTCACATTACAAAAAATTGAACAAGATGAAGATGTCACTAATAGCGATGATCGCCGCGGCACTCACTGTCGCCGCAGGATGCGATTAAGCCAAAACGGAGCCCTCCGACAAGCCTGGAGAGAACTAACAGGAAAAGGACAAAACGGAAGAGATCGAAAGAATCAGATTCTATAGCGCCACCGGCAAAGAGACCGAATGCACAGCCCTGATGAAACAGGTCGGAATGCCGTGGGACGACCCGCAGACCGCCAAGAAGATGCTTTAGGAATCGTTGTTTGATTTCTGGTAGTCGGTCGGGGTCTGGCCGTAACGGGCCTTGAAGCACTTGGAGAAATAGGAGGCGGTGGTGAAACCGGACTTGTACATTATCTCGGTGACGGTGTACCGGCCTTGCTTCAGAAGAGAGGCGGCGGACTGGAGACGGATGTCGCGGATGAACTCTGTCGTGCTTAAGCCGGTAAGCTGCTTGATCTTACGGTAGATCTGCTTGGCTGGCCAGTGGGATTCTTCGCAAAGGGCGGCGGCGGAGAAATCCGGGTCGTCAAGGTGACGCTTGACGATGTCGGCGATCTCCCGCATGAACTTGGAATCAGAACCGGAATCCTCTCCAGGCAGCGGCCCGGCACCCGGCTCTGAATATTCAGAAGCTCCATCAGCCTGGCTGCGGCCTTCAGAGGACTTCGACCCGAAGATCACGCTGAGAGTCTCTCGGAACTCCTGCGCTCGGGTGACAGTGGAGTTGGCGATGGACTGGGCCTTCTCCTTAGCGGCACGCTCAGCCTTAAGTTGAAGCATAACCTTGCGGAAATATATTCCGAAACCGATGATGCTTCCAAGAAGCAGGAGGTAGGCGATGTAGGCCCAGACGGTCGAGTACCACGGCCGTCTGATTCTGATTTCCAGCACCTTGGTCTCCGAATCAGGCTCGCCGGCAGCATCCAGATGGCAGACCTCGAATGAATAATGTCCCGGAGGAATATTCAGGAAGACAGCCCGCGTGTCGGAAGATCCGACCTGCCATTCGTCGTGGAAACCGGCAAGGCGGTAGGCGAAACGGCCGGCAGGAGCCGGGTATTTCATAGAAGAGAACGTCAGCGCGAAGGAGTTCTGGGCCGGCCCGAGCGTGATGCCGGAAACCAGGGCGATGTCGCCGTCAAGTATGACGCGGCCGGAATATTCCTTGTCCGGAGAGACAAGCACATTGTCAAGGTACAGAGCCGTGATGACGATCCTGTCAGGACGGGCCTCGACCGGGGCGGCTGACTTGGACAGCGAATAGAAGCCGTTCAGCGAACCGGCGTAGATGTGGCCGGAATTGTCAGTGGCTAGGCTGAGCAGAGGATTCTCAAGCTTGCGGACAAGCCGCCACTGAGGGTCGTCAGGGTCGCAGCGCCAGATCTCGTTGTCGTCGCAAAGCCAGAGAAGCCCGTCGGAAAAGGTCAGCGACTGGGCGGACACGGCGGTGCCGCTTATCGGGCGGAGTTCCTCACCTTCAAGGGCATACACTCCGGCCTCGGTCCCGACCCAGAGGCGGAGACCGTCGGAAGCGAGTGACAATGTGCGCTTCCCGTCGGGGATAGCCAAAGCGGTGACGGAGAAATCATTCTCGTCCACGATGTCGACTCCGTTGTCGGTGACCACGGCGAAACGGCCACCGGAACCTTCACCGGGATCTCCACTTAAGCGGCAGATTTTCAGCACGATGTCCCCGGAAAGACCGTCCTGCGAGCTGAGATGTCTGTCGCAGAGGACATCGCCTCCTGAGGCCGGGAAGCGGCTCTTGGAAGTGATGAAAAGTCCTCCGTCGTAAGCCCCGGTCCAAAGCCGCCCGGAGCCGTCCTCGGCCACGGCGTACATCCAGTCGGAAAGGTATTTCCCGGTCCGTTCGTGAATATTGTAGTGCGCGACACGGCCGGCGCTGATGCGGTCAAGTCCGCCGTCAGAGGCCGCCCAGACCGATTCCCCGTCCCCGTACAAGTCACGTACCTTATTGTGCGCCAATCTTTTGCCCAGCGGTCCTTCATCCGATTTGTACACCACCGCGGAGCCTGTGCGTGAATATTCAAGAACCCCGTTCATCCCGGCGGCGAACACGCTGCCGCCCTCCGCGCAGACGAGCGAAGTCACATCCAGGCCGCCCGGAAGACCGCAATCCTCGACACCCGTGAAGTCATATTCATCATTCAACCTCGTCAGCGCGGCCCCGTGGTCAGTCCCCACCCAAAGCCCGCCGTCCGCGTCAAGCATCGTCGTCCAAACCACATTGTCAGGGATGGAGCGGGAATTCCGGAGCTCGTGTCTGAATATGCTTGCGTGGCCTTGGGGCGAGAGTACGAGGAGGCCGTTGTCCGTGCCGGCGGCGAGGCTTCCGTCCGGCAGATAGAGGAAATTCTTGACAGGCCCGCCGTCCCAGATGCATCGGGCAGGGCAGGTGGCGGAGATGACTCCGGAAACGTGAGTGATGGATTCGGCTGATGGCCCGGAAGCGGCCTCCGCCGGGAGGTCGATCACGAACAGCCCCTTCTCCGAACCGATGAACAGAGAGGCTGAGCCGGGATATTCATAAAACCCTCTGACGGGGGCGATGGCGAGGACGAGGTTGCCGGAGGTGCCGCTATGTCCCTCAATCAGAAAGGATTCCATCGTACCGCCGGTAAGCCGCCAGATGCGGCCGTAACCGCCGAACCAGAGGGTGTCGCCCACCGCACAGGCGCTGGCTATGTGCGCCGACGGGATAACCTCCTCGGTCGCTCCGCCGGTCCGGCCGCGCCGGTAAAGGCCTTCTGTCGTGCCGATCCAGACATCGCCGCCCGAGAGAAGCGCAGCTTTGATGTGCCTGGGACCGATGACCGTGTCCTGAATGAAGCCGCCGGCATTGTCGTAGGTGCAGAAACCCTTGTCGGTGCCGACATAGAGAGTCCCGCCTTCGTAGGACAGGACGTTGATGTGTTCGTTGCAGATGGAGTCAGGCGAGCCGTCCTCCCGGCCGAAACGCTGGCCGCGGATGCCGTCGTGGCGGAACAGTCCGGCATCGGTGCCGACCCAGACGAAGCCGAGGGAATCCTGCACGAGGGCATAGACAGGAAGAATCGGACGGTCATCGACCTGGAGTCCGATGAAGCGGCCGGACACCACTCCCCCGTTTCCCGGCGCGGCATCCACTCCCGCAGACATAGTTTCCACCCGCCCGGAACCGGCCGTCGGGATGGCGGCGGCGAGATTGAGGACAAGGCAGACAGCCAGGAAGATTATGTGGTTCGTGCGACGCATTGAATTTGTTAAAACCCTGTGCGGTACGCCAAAGATAGGTATTTTGTCCGAATTGTTGCACAATTTGTCTTTTTTGAGGTAATCTCCAACGACCTTCCAAAGTAATTTTGCACCCGGTTGACCAGCCAAAGGTCAATAATAAAAATTGATAACACTAAAAATTCGTCATAGTATGAAAAATGCCTTTTTAAGAGCGTTGACGATTCTCGCCGCGGTGGCGGGAACTCTCCTCGGCAGTCTGCATCTGCAGGCCCAGGAGAAGATCACCGTGACCGGAACCGTGCTCGAAGAATCAGGTGAGCCCGTCATCGGACTCACAGTCCTGGTCAAAGGATCCGCGGTCGGCACGGAGACCGACCTCGACGGACACTACACCATCAGCGTGCCGGCAGACGGAACTCTCGTCTTCTCCTGCATCGGCTACAACACCGAGGAACGCCAGGTTTCCGGCCGGAGCGTCATCGACGTCACGGTCAAGACTGACGCCAAGATGCTGACCGACGCCGTGGTGATCGGTTACGGAACGACCACAAAGAAAGACCTCACGGGATCTGTGGCCACGATGAAAAGCAAGGATTTCAACGCGGGTCTCATCTCCACTCCGGAGCAGCTGATCAACGGCAAGGTCTCCGGCGTGCAGATCATGTCGTCAAGCGGCTCGCCTACGGCCGGAAGCACCATCAGAATCCGCGGCGGAGCGTCCCTGAACGCCTCCAACGACCCTCTTATCGTGCTTGACGGCGTGCCTCTCGAAATCGGAGGAATCGCCGGCAACGACGGCAACTTCCTCTCGCTGATCAACCCTAACGACATCGAGTCGATGACCGTGCTGAAGGACGCATCCTCGACCGCCATCTACGGTTCAAGGGCCTCCAACGGTGTCATCATCATCACCACCAAGAAAGGTGCTAGCGAGAAGATCATCGTGAACCTGACCTCGACCCAGTCCGTACAATGGAAGAGCAAGCTGGCGGACATGATGTCCTGCGACGATTTCGTCAGCGTGGCCCAGAGCCTCGGCACGGACTACAGCCAGTACCTCGGCAGCGAGCGCACCGACTGGAACGACCAGATCTACCAGGCCGCCCTCGGAACGGACAACAACCTCAGCGTCAGCGGACAGGCCGCCAAATGGCTGCCGTTCAGGGCTTCCGTCGGCTACTACAACCAGGACGGCATCCTCAAAACGGACAACGCCCGAAGGATGTCCGGCAACCTCAACCTCGCCCCTGCCTTCTTCAAGGACTACCTCAAATTCAACATCTCCCTAAAGGGGGCCTACAACCGCAACACCTTCGCCAACACGAACGCCATCTGGAACGCGGCCACCTTCAATCCGACGGTGCCTGTCTACTCCGGCAACGACGACCTCGGCGGCTACTACGAGATCACTTCCAGCACCGGTGTGCCGGACATGTCGGCCGTCAAGAACCCTCTCGGCCTCCTGATGCAGACGGACGCGACCAGCGACGTGTACAGGCTCGTGGGCAACATCGATGCGGACTACAAGATGCACTTCCTCCCGGAGATGAAGATCCACGTCACGGGCGGCTACGACTACGCCACCGGCAAGGGACGTTCGTTCACCCCTGCCACTGCGGCTTCAGCCTATGACACAAAGGGTTATCTCAATGAATATGGCCCAGCGAAGAAGCATAACCGCCTCTTCACGGCCTACCTCAACTACAACAAGGAGATCGAGGCCATCAAGTCCCGCGTCGATGTCACCGCAGGTTACGACTACCAGTACTGGAAGGCGACCTACCCTGCCGGAGACAACTACAACGCCGCCGGCGAGAGCCTCAACCAGGCCTGGACGGCCACGGACAACCGCCACGCGCTGATCTCCTACTACGCCCGTCTGAACTATTCCTACGACTCCCGCTACCTGCTCACCGCCACGGTCCGCAGGGACGGAACCTCCCGTTTCTCGAAGGACACCCGCTGGGGAACCTTCCCTTCGGTGGCCCTCGCCTGGAGACTCTCCGAAGAGTCCTTCCTCAAGAATGCGGCCGGAGTCGACGACCTCAAGGTCAGAGCCAGCTACGGAGTGACCGGACAGCAGGACGGAATCGGCAACTACAACTATCTTCCTACCTACTGGTCAGGCACTTCCAATAATCAGTACATCGGCTCGAACGGCAGCTTCATCAACACCTACCTGCCTTCGTCCTATGTCTCCGACCTTAAGTGGGAGACCACCAGGTCGTTCAACGTCGGCCTCGACTGGGCGTTCCTCGACAACCGCATCCAGGGAAGCGTCGACTGGTACACCCGCAAGACCGAAGACCTGATCGCGACCGTTCCCGCTCCGGCCGGAACGAATTTCAGCAAGATGATCACCACCAACGTCGGCAACGTGTCAAGTTCCGGCGTGGAGGCCAGCCTCAACCTAGTACCTGTCAAGACACAGGACTGGACCTGGAACATCGGCTTCAACGCCACCTGGCAGAACGTCGAGATCACCAATCTGACCCTTGTGGACAACGGTGAGGTGACCAGGACCCTGACCGGCCCTACCGTCGACAGCAAGTACGTACAGGTGATGACCGAAGGCCAGGCGCCATATTCATTCTTCGTCTACAAGCAGCTCTACGGCGAGGACGGCCGCCCGATCGAGGGTGCCTACGCCGACCTCAACGCCGACGGCGTCATCAACATCAGCGACCGCTACTGCTACCATTCCCCTGCCCCTGACTGGATCTTCGGCCTGAACACCTCCGTCCGCTGGAAGAAGCTCTCCGCTTCGGCGACCTTCCGCGCCAACGTCGGCAACTACGTCTACAACGCCATGGCGATGAACACCGGAGCCACGGAAACAATGAAGTACAGCGCCCCTCAGCTGAGCAACCTCTCTTCGTCCTACCTGAAGACCGGTTTCGCCACAAGGCAGTTCTACTCGGACTATTACGTCGAGAACGCCTCCTTCCTCAAGATGGACAACCTCACCGTCAGCTACGATTTCGGCCGCATCCGCGACAAGGTCGGCCTGCAGTTGTCGCTCCTGATGCAGAACGTGTTCACGCTCACTAAGTACACCGGCGTCGATCCGGAAATCTCGAACGGCTTCGACAGCTCGTTCTACCCGCGCCCACGCATCGTATCACTCAGTCTCGGCTTGAACTTCTAACACCCGAAAACAATGAAAAGAATTTATGAATATGTAAGCGCGGCCGCGTTGGGGCTGGTTATGTGCCTTGCGACCGGCTGTCTGAAAGACCTGGACCAGTACCCTCACACCGACACGACCTCGAAAGATGTCTACACGAGCGTGGAGAACTATGAGTCAGTGCTTTCCGGCATCTACACCTCGATGATCGTCAACCTAAGCTCCATCGCCGACGACGACCGTTACCAGAACTACACCCGCTGCCTGACGATGTTCCAGGAGTGCTCAGCCGACACTATGGACGACGTGTGGCTCAGCGGCGAGACTATGACCGATGTGAGCTTCCAGCAGTGGAACGCAGGCGACCCGTGGGTCTCAGCGATGTTCTACCACATCTACAACATCATCTCCCTGTCCAACGAGTTCATCCGCAACTCCTCCGAGGATGCCATCTCCGGCTTCTCCGAGGCCGACAAGGAGAAGATCCGCGGCTGGAGAGACGAAGCCAGAGGCCTCAGGGCCCTTGCCTACTACCATGAACTCGACTTCTTCAACGTGGCTTCTTTCGTCACCGAAGACAACGGGGTCGGTTCGTATATTCCTGAAACATATTCCCGCAAGCAGCTGTTCGAGTACATCGAAAGCGAGCTGAAGGAACTGGGCGAGTCGCTGCCTTCCCGCAACTACGGCCACTTCACCAGGAGCGCCGCCAACGCCTTGCTGGCAAGGCTTTACCTCAACGCCGAGGTCTACACCGGCACCGCAAGGTGGAACGACTGCATCGCCGCCTGCAACAAGGTCATCGAGGACGGCTACAACACCCTCGCGCCAAGTTACGCGAGCCTGTTCAACGCCGACAACGACAAGAGGGACGGCGAGATCATCTTCGCCCTCGCCTGCGACGCCACCCACACGGTGGCCTGGGGCGCCGGCACCTACCTTGTCTGCGCCAGCCGTTTCGACAACTACGACGGCATCCTCGAGGACTTCGGCGTGGCCACCTACTGGAACTGCCTCCGCGTGCGTCCGCAGCTTGTGGACTTGTTCACCGACGGGGATTCCAGAGCTAAGTTCGGCAGCCGCGACAGAAAACTCTACGACGAGGCTCCGGAGGATTTCTACGAGGATCCCGGCGACACGAAGTACAAGTACCGCGACCGCGAGAAGGAGATCAGCAAGCACGACGACGTGACCACGGGCTGGGAGATGACCAAGTGGACCAACCTCACCGACGAGGGCGAGGTGGCCTCCGACACCCGCGTCAACGGAGCCGAGACCGACTACCCGATGTTCCGTCTGGCGGATGTCTATCTGATGGCCGCGGAAGCGACCCTCAGGGGCGGCACAGGGGCGCAAAAGACCGCTCTTGAATATGTCAACCTGGTCCGTGAGCGCGCTTTCGGCGGGGCTTCCGGCGACATCGCTTCCGGTGACCTCACCCTGGATTTCATCCTCGACGAGAGAGCCAGGGAACTCTACTCGGAAGGTGTCAGGAGAACCGACCTGATCCGTTTCGGAAAATACACCTCCGGCTACAACTGGAACTGGAAGGGCGGCGTGCTTGAGGGCAAGGATGTAGACAAGAAGTACTGCGTGCTTCCTATCCCTGAAGCCGAACTTTCCGCCAACCCCGGCTTCAAGGCCTACAACACTGAACTCGGGTATTAATTTGAATTCCTCTGTTTTCCCGTCACGAAAGTGACGGAGTAAGTCCCTCCCCCGAGGGGAGGGATTTAGGGAGAGGGTAACGTGGATTGATTTTCACAGCTATGCTCTTCAAACGTGGGATAAGGTTTTTATCACAGGCACTTAATAACATAAGAGAGTCAAAATCATGAAAATAACCTATAAATATAAATATATACTTGCCGGCATCGCCGCTATGGTGATGGTCGCTTGCGCCAAGGACGGCGAAGTTCTGACGGTCTCCAACCCTGAGGCCGCCACAGGCCTGACCGCCGATCCGGTCGAAAAGACGCTGCTGCTCTCCGAGAAAAGCAACCTCGGAATGACATTCTACTGGACCCCCGGAGCCGGAGCGACCGTAAGCAACCCTTCCGCCGCCCTGCCTGACGGTCTTGTAACCTCCACCCTCGACTTTGCCACCGACCAGGCATTCGAAAATGCATATTCCTACTCCCTCGACTCAGGCGAGTCCTCCGCACAGTTCACCGTCGAGGCGCTGAACAACATCGTGCTGAGGCTCGGAGCGACCGAGGAGACCGCCGTCAAGGTCTATGTCCGCGTCACCACGACCCTCGGAAAGACGAGCGTCCACAGCGACGCCATCTCTGTCACCCTGACCCCTTACATCGGCGACTCAGGTGTTATGAATATGAAGGATAAGGATTCGGGCGAGTTCTTCGCGACCCTGCACAACACGTCCTCGAACCCAGACCGCTACGAGGGCTTCGCCGTGACCACGACAGGCTGGAAGAACTTCTACTTCGTGGCTTCCGACGGAACCGCCTGGGGAGAAGACGCCAACTGGACCGCTTTCGTGGTCGAGAAACAGGGCGACACCGACTGGCGCAACTGCTGGTTCGCCGGCACGACGGGCTGCCACTACGTGTTCCTTGACACCAAGCTCGGAGAATGGTGGCACGTCACCCTTCCTACCGTGACGATCACCGCCGGAGGTGCTGAGGCCAAGATGAAGTTCTCTCCGTCCGCCAAGACCTGGACCGGAGTGTTCACCACGACCGAGGCCAACGCCTCAGTCAAGGTCGGCGGCACAGGAGCGATGTACGACAGGACTGTCGGCACCGACGCTTCAGCCACCCCTATCGACTGGCCGTTCACCTTTGTAGCTGACGGCAGCGGCTTCAGCCTTGCACAGGGCGAGGCTTCCAGCAACATCACAGCCGGAGCCGCGGGTACCTACACCCTGACATTCAACGTGGAGACTCTCGAGATGACTCTCGAGTCCGGCGGCGACGCTCCTCAGCCGGAGAACTATCCTGCCGACCTCTACGCCTGGTACTACAAGAAGGAAGCGAGCGACAAACTTGACAAGGCCACTCTTCTCAACGGTGTCACCGGAGACGAAGGCCACTACCAGGGCTTCCTCTACACGTCACCTGACTGGTCTGACGAGCAGAGTGGCTTCCGCTTCCTGACTTCAGATGGCGAGGATGCCACAGACTACCACGCCAACTCCGAGGGTCAGTACGTGCTGACAACCGAGGAGGGCGGCTGGAACTTCTGGAGCAGCCATCCGGGCCTCAACTACGTCACCGTCGACCTGACCGCCAAGAGCTGGGCCGAGACGCAGGTCAAGCACATCGCCGTCAGCGGTGACTTCAACGACTGGAAGATCGCTGACTTCATGACCTACGACACGGCGACCCGCAAGTGGACTGCCACCTGCGACATCAACAAGATCGAGTGGGGTATCAAGTTCGTGCTTGAGATCGAGGACGGCGACTGGAAATGGCAGTACGGCGATCCGGACAACGACGGCACTCTTGAACTCGGCAAGGACGGCTTCAAGCCTGCCGAGACCGGCACCTACAAGATCGAGCTGGACCTGAGCAGTTTCAACGCTCCTACCTACAAGATCACAAAACAATAATAGTTGGTTGAAAGTCCTGTCGGCCGCGCGTGCGGCCGACAGGACTTTAATATTGATCATATTAAGATGAAAAGAATGTTTTTCACGACGATGATGGCCGCGGCTCTCGCGCTTGCCGCAGGATGCGAGGAAGTGAATCCGGAGTACACCGCTCCGGAAAGCACCGAGCCTGAAGAGATTGACCGCACCGCCTTCGCGAAGGGGGCGGACATCAGCTGGGTGACCAAGATGGAGAGCGAAGGCATCAAGTTCTACAACGCCGCCGGCGATGAGACAGAATGCACAGCCCTGATGAAGCAGATCGGGATGAACTCGATCCGTCTGCGCGTCTGGGTGAACCCTGAAGAGGGTTGGAACGGCAAAGGCGACGTGGTCGCCAAGGCTCTGCGGGCCCAGAAACTCGGAATGAGGATAATGATTGATTTCCACTACAGCGACACCTGGGCCGACCCGGGCAGCCAGACCCTTCCGGCGGCCTGGAAAAGCTTCGGAATCAGCGAATTGAAGAACGCTGTCTCCGAACACACGAAGGATGTGTTGGGGACGCTGAAGGCGGCCGGAGTGGATGTCGAGTGGGTGCAGATCGGCAACGAGACCAGAGACGGAATGCTCTGGGAACTCGGCCGCGCGACGAAATACCCTCAGAACTACACGGACCTGACCAACGCAGGCTACGACGCCGTCAAATCCGTCTATCCTGACGCCAAGGTGGTCGTCCATCTTGACAACGGCAACACCATCAACTACTACAACCGCATCTTCGGAATCCTGGAGAAATACAATGGCAAGTACGACATCATCGGAATGTCGCTCTACCCGTCCTCCGACTGGGAGCCGGCGACCAAGGCCTGCGTCGAGAACATCAAGAAGTGCTACCAGACCTACGGCCGCGACGTGATCATCTGCGAGGTCGGTATGCCGTGGGACGACCCTCAGGCGGCCAAGGAGATGCTCACCTACCTGATGACCAACGCAAAGGCGACGGGCCGCTGCGACGGCATCTTCTACTGGGAGCCTGAAGCCCCTGCCGGCTACAACGGCGGCTACTCTCTGGGAGCTTTCGCCGACGGCAAGCCTACCGCAGCCCTCGACCCTTTCGGCGAATGATGACGATGGCGGCCCTTCCGGTCTTCCGAGACTGCGGCCGCCATTTTTTATGAATATCCTGAATCGACTTTTATGAGAAAAATAATGTTAGCGGCGCTGACCGGCCTGCTGGCTGTTTTCAGTCTGGCGGCACAGCCGAGAAGCGAAAGACTCCTGAAAGACTGGGAGTTCCGCAAAGACCACGAAA
>CAVEYE010000077.1:0-43686 GCA_963619595.1 bacterium
CCGCCTTGACGGATTTCCGAGAAACTCTGTATTCCAATCGGGTATAACATACGGCATCTGTTTTTTATCTCATCGGTGAGTGGTAACCGTCTTTGCGGCCACTCACTACAAAATTACTATAAATTTGTCTTATTTGTTAGTCGACATGTATAGTTCCCTAAACGAAATCTATTCGGCGGGCATCGCGGCCAGGATAGCTCGTGCGTTGTTGATGCGGGCCTTGAAGTGCTTTCTCACGGCCTTCCAGGAGTAGTACGGGCCTTGTACCGGGGGCAATGAGGCGATAGCGCACTCCTGCTCGTTGAGAAGGAATTTTACGAGAATTCCGTTTTTACCGCATCCTTTTTTGCGGTAGAAGATCATCTGCAGATTGGCGGCCATCGGGGTGTAGTCGGATGTCATCCAGCGTGACCAGATATCTTCTATATTCATAGGTTCTGCCTTCGGAGCCGCGTCGCATCCGCTGATTCCGATAAGGGCCGCCAACGGCATCACGGTGACATCGTGGGCGAACCGGAGGTCCGCGGCCACATCGCTTCCGCTCTTGACGGCTTCATCCGCCTTCCCGGTAAAATCTTCCAGCAGCCCGCAGATCAAAGCCGCACGTTTGCCGTCGGCAGCAGGGGAATTCAGCATCTCAGAATAGACCCGGCAGGCGTCAAGTCTGGCCAGTTCGAATCTTTCTTCCTCGGTGAAATATCCCGGAACGCACACATCATCAAGGCAAATGTCCGGGGCTATGGATCCCCATCTGAGGACGTCTCTCATAAAAATGTCCTCGCGGCCTGTCACCTTGCGGGCGGCGGACCTGTCGGTGAATATGGAGTTGTAGAAACCGCTTCCGTCAATCCAGGCTTTGGACAGGGAATCTATTTCCTGCTTCGAGGCCGAGACAACCTCCTTGAACCAGGAAGGCTTCCAAAGCAGTGTCTTTTGGTAGGAATCTCCGCTGTGCAGGTCGACTAGGAGTCCGGGATTAAGCCTTTTTATCTCTCCCGTGAAATGGCGCATACTTTCCTGGCAGCGGTGTTTGGTCGTTGAAAACGCATTGACTCTGACTCTGGCAGAGGATTCGGAGCCATTGACTCCGAAGACCGAAGGGAAGCGGATGGACATCCTCCCTGCTATTGTCCTGTGCTCATCTATGCCTTTTGCGGACAATTCTCCGGCGAATCCCTTCGAAGCCTCGTAGATCTTTCTCAAGTCGGCTTGCAGAGCTTTCCCTTTGCCGGTCAGAATGCCAAGCGTGTCAGCCTTGACAAATTTCGCATCCAGCTTCAGGAACAGATTGCCGGAATCGTGATAACGGGAGCCGTGACGGCCTACGTGGCTGATGTAGAACGCTTCATACCCGTCCGGAGCTGGTGTGTCGGAAAGGTCTCCGGGCTTGTACTGATGGAAGATTCCCGATGCTGCGTAAGGGTCGGCGGAGATCTTCTCCTTCGTGACCTGGGCGAAGGAAAATGTTGCATTAAGCATCGTTGCGGCGACCGCGGCGGCCAAGGTGAAATTGCCGGCTTTCATACTGCTGACTCCTTTTTATTTCTTGCGACGGTTTGACTTTATGGCGTTGTCCTGGATCTTGTGGATCTCCTTCCGGGTCCAGGGAAGGCCGATGAACTCGGACGGGTAGTCGGTCTCGATGATGTCCGGCTCGGCCAGAAGTTCCCTTGTGTAGGCCACTTTGCGGTCGAAAGCCTTCTTGACCTTGTCAGAGGAACCTGTTATGGAGGTCATGGTCATCACGCCCTTCTCGTGAAGCTTGTTGTAGATGTCCTGCATCTCCGGATCGACCGCAAGCCGGATGTAGGCCATCAGGTGGTCCCAAGGAATAGGACATTTGTCGTAGGCCTCATAGTGTTCAGGGGTGCTGATCTCCACGCAGAACATAATGTCCCTGATGCCGTTGTTCCAGTAGTAGAGAGCCTCGTCGATCGAGCGTACGCTGAGCATTATGTTGTGGTACATCGACCAGTCTCCTCCCGGACGCAGCTGTTTGATGTAGTAGTCCAGACTGGCCTTCTTGTCTTCTTTGCTGACTCCTTTGGTGTTGATGTACTTGTTGTCGAAATTGAACACGACCTTGTCCTTGCCCCATTCCAGAATGGACTTAAGGGTCGGAATCTTGTAGGGTGTCTCTTTCCCGGCCCTGTCCACAAGATTAAGCTGCTGGAGCTGCTCGAAAGTGTAGTCGGAGACATAGCCTTTGCCGTTGGTGGTCCTGTCGACCGTCAGGTCGTGCATAAGCACCATCACGCTGTCTTTGGTGAAACTGAAATCGACTTCGAAGAATGTAGGCATCATCGACAGGGTCTTCTCGCAGGATTCAAGACAGTTCTCCGGGTAGCCGGCCATCATCCCTCCACGATGACTGCTGATGATTATGTCACGCTTCGGAGAGTATCTGAAATAGTCCTGCAGATCGGAGAATGAATTGATTGTCACTTTGTTGGAGTTGATTCCCTCGCTGATGGAAGGGTCGTTTGTCTGCGCTTGGACGCCAAGCGGCAGAACAGCCAGAGCGATGGCTAAAAATCTTGGTTTCATATTCCTGTGTCAATATATTTCAAAAAAATGCGGGCTTCGGCTTCGGAAAGCGGAACTCCGCAGTGCAAAGATACGTGATTTACACCATATCTAATACAAATGAAAGCCTCGCCACACCTATGCGATGCCCATTTTTTTCTCATATTCAAGTAGGTGGAAATCAGTTTTCGAATGTTTTTATTGAGTATATTTGCCGTTTGAAAGCGGCTGGAATGAAATTCAGGAAAGAAATAATGGAAAAGAATATTTCGGGAAAAGCCCAGATGAAAAACGCTCTGATGAGATTCGGAAGGTCATTGAGCGCGATGATAATGCCTAACATCGGTGCGTTCATCGCCTGGGGACTCCTGACGGCATTGTTCATTCCCTCGGGATGGTGGCCGAACGAAAGTCTGGCAAAGATTGTCTCACCGGCTCTTGACTACCTGCTCCCGCTGCTGATAGCCTACACGGCGGGACGGAACATGGCCGGAGAGCGAGGGGGCGTGACCGCCGCCATAGCGGCCATCGGAGTCATAGCCGGGACCGACATACCGATGTTCATCGGAGCGATGATAATGGGACCTCTCGGCGGCGCGGCGATCAAACTTTTCGACAAGGTCGTGCAGGGACGCGTGCGCGGCGGCTTCGAGATGCTTGTGAACAATTTCTCGATAGGCATCATCGGGATGTTGCTCGCGATTCTTGGCTTCAGCGTAATCGGAGGAATCGTGGAAGGACTTACCCGGATGATCAGCGGAGCGGCCCAGACTGTCATCTCGCACGGATTCCTTCCGCTGGTCTCCATCATAGTGGAGCCGGCCAAGGTGCTGTTCCTCAACAACGCCATCAACCACGGAATCTTCTCTCCGGTCGGCATCGAGCAGGTCAGTGAAATCGGCAGGTCTGTCATGTTCCTGATCGAGGCCAATCCGGGAGCCGGACTCGGAGTCCTGCTTGCCTATTGGGTAGCCGGCCGGGGAAGCAGCCGCAGTTCCGCTCCGGGCGCTGTCATCATCCACCTTTTCGGTGGAATCCACGAAATCTATTTCCCTTATGTCCTTGCCAAACCGTTGCTGCTCATAGCATTGATAGCGGGCAGCGCATCCAGCCTCCTGTTCTTCAGCCTGACCGGTTCGGGACTGGTGGCCCCGGCCTCTCCGGGCAGCATAATCTCAGTGCTGGCGATGGCTCCTAAAGGCGAGACTTTCACGATTCTGTGCGGAGTGCTGATCGCGGCAGCGGTGTCGCTCGCCATCTCGATCCCGATTGTCCGGCGCAAAGAGAGCGGGGAGCAGGGCGGGCCGCGAAGCAAAGAAAAAGTCACGGACGAAATTGTACGTGAATATGTGCACGACGGACCTTTAAAGATAATGTTCTCCTGCGACGCGGGGATGGGATCCAGCGCTCTTGGGGCTACCAAGTTCAGAAAGAGGGCGGGGGAGAACGGCTCGGACGCCGTCATCCGGAACTGCGCGCTTGACACCATCCCGGGCGACACGGACATCGTCGTCTGCCAGAACACATTGAAAGCAAGGGCGGAAGAAAAAGTGGCTGCGAATATGCGGGCCGGCGGCAAGCAGACAAGGGTTGTGGGGATAGACAATTTCCTCTCCGATCCGGCTCTGGATTGCCTGATGGAGGCCATCACCACCAAAGAAGCGCCCCTCGGCGGCGACACCGCTGTCAATGAATATTCCGGAGCGGCGGCAGAACCAGTCACCGATGAACATGAAGGTGAACCGTCCGGCAGTGAATGTTCCGGAAATCCTCCTGAAAACACTGGCTCACAGGAGGTGCTGGCTGTGGGAAATATCCTTGTCGGTCTTGCTCCCGAAAGCCGTGATGAGGCCATCCTGAGGGCCGGCCGGCTTCTCGAGAGCAGGGGATATGTCGGAAAAGGCTACGCCGAGGCCATGCTGGAGCGCGAAAAGTTGACAACGACCTACATCGGAATGGGCATCGCCATACCGCACGGGACTGACGAGGCCAAAGCTAAGATCGGCAGTTCCGGAGTCGTCATCCTCCAGTACCCCGAGGGTGTCGGTTTCGGAGAGGAAAAGGCTTACATCCTTGCCGGAATCGCCGGGAAAGGGGATGAACATATGGACATCCTGGCGGCCCTCGGCGAGGCGTTCGAGGATGAGGACAAGCTGAAGGCGTTGATGGAAGCGAAGCGTCCGGAGGACATCTACAATATCCTGAAAGGCTGAATGGGGATATTCATAAAATATTCAGAATATGACGACTACGATTGTGATTGTTGAGGCGGAAAGCGGAATCCACGCAAGACCGGCCTCTGAACTTGTGAAGATGGTGAAAGGCTATGCGCCGGTCAAGGTGACGCTGAAGGCCAACGGCAAAAGCGCCAACGGAGGCAGCATGATCTCGCTTCTCGCGCTGGGCCTCAAGAAAGACACCGAGGTTGAGGTCATCGCCGAGGGAGAGAACGAGGCCGAGGTCTCCAAAGCTGTCGCTGATTTCATCAAAGCCCAGAAATAACCGCGATGCTCACTCTTGAAGCTTCTTACAGATCTTGGGGAATAAGTGTCGGCAGGGCTGTTGTCCTGAGCCGCGAACAGGCTGTGCGGCCTATGGTTCCGGAATCGGAAATGTCTCTGGATGAAGCTCTTTCCGTTCTTCAGTCAAGGTATGCGAAACTGGCTGGAAGCGACAGCGTTTTCGCAGCCCACGCAGAGATGGCCTCTGACCCGATGCTCCGGGAGTCTGTGGAGAACGCTCTGGCAGACGGATTGAACCTCTACGACGCCGCGGCCAGGGCCGGAAGCGAGCTGGAAGCCTTGTTTGACCAGATAGACGATGAATATCTCCGGGCCAGAAAGGATGATGTCAGGGATGTCGTCGGCCAACTGATGAAAATCATCGTCGGAGATGCCGGTGATAAGGCGAATGCCAGGAACGTGTCGGAAGACTGGCCGGCTGACGGAAAAATCATCCTTGTGGCTGACGAGTTCCTGCCGTCCGACATCCCGGCCATGGATTTCTCGAAGGTGTGCGGACTGATTTCGGAGACCGGCAGCAGAACCGGACACGTCAGCATAATCGCAAGGTCCAAAGGCGTTCCTGTGCTGACGGGAGTGCGGGATTGCACGGCTCATATCCGCGGCGGGGACACTGTGATTCTGGACGGAGAGAACGGGCGGATCATCGTAAATCCTGATGGGAATGCCTTTAAGGAGGCTTTGAAGCGGATCGGCTGCGGACTTGATGCCAAGTCCAGGGTTCTTGATCTTTACCGGGCTGCAGGAGTCACTGTCTATGCCAATGCCGGAAGCACTGAGGATGTGCGAAGGGCTGTCGAGGCCGGGGCGACGGGCATCGGGCTTTACCGGAGCGAGTTTCTTTTTATGGGCAGGACGGACGGGTTTCCTGACGAGGAGACCCAGACAGCGGCCTACAGGGCGGCGGCGGAAATATGCGGGAATCTGCCTCTCACGATCCGCACGCTTGACATCGGAGGTGACAAGGCGCTGCCATATTACCCGATGAAAAAGGAGGAGAATCCTTTCCTCGGCCGGCGTGCCATCAGGTTTAGCCTCGCCGATCCGGGAATATTCAAAATCCAGCTCCGTGCCATCCTTCGGGCCGGTGCGTCCGGCAACGTCCGGGTTATGTTCCCGATGGTCTGCACTCTGGGGGAACTCCGAGAGGCGAAAAGGCTTCTTGAAGAATGCAAGGCTGAATTGAGGAATGAAGGCGCGGCGTTCGGTGAGAATATTCCTGTAGGGATGATGGTCGAGACTCCGGCCGCGGCCTTGAAGGCGGGCAGTTTCGCCGCCGAGGTGGATTTCTTCAGCATCGGGACGAACGACCTGACGCAGTACGTGATGGCCGCGGACCGCGGCAATGCCGATGTGGCCGCTCTGTACGACTGTGACGACGAGGCGGTTCTGCGCTGCATAAGAATGGTGCTGGAAGCCGCTGACAAAGCCGGTATAGAAGCTGAAATTTGCGGCGAAATGGCTTCTGAAGCCGATTCCGCCGCAAATCTGATCAAACTCGGCCTCAAGGCCGCCAGCCTTTCGCTGTTCTGAATGAAAAATCAAGTTCCGGAAAAATCCCTATGCCATAATCCGGGCATAGGGATTTCTTTCTTTATTATCTCATCTTCGCTATAAGCGCTTTAGGGTAATTCGTGCAGATAGCCTTCATCGAAGAAGCGTACTTGATGTAGTAGTTCATTGTCGCATCGTTGTCCGCATTGAACACGCTGATCGCGATGCCGGACTTGGTGAACTCTTCAACGGTGCGTTTACCGCCTCCCTGGGTCATGTACTCGGTGGACAGATTGGCCCACTTGTAACTATTCTGCTGGTAGTAGCTTGCGGACTCGTCGGCCATCCATCCGATGTTGACCCCGATGGCTGTGGCATTGCTGTAGGAAGAGGCCATCACAGTGCTGTTGCTTGTGCAGATGAACTCCACGAAGTTCTGCGCATTCATCTCCTTGATGCCGGACATTTTCGAGATCGCTGTGATGGAGGCGAAATATTCCCTGTTCTGGGCAGACTCCTCCAACCATTCCGCGAGCTCTCTTTTGCCTTCTTCGGTTATGCCGTCTGCCAGATACGTTTGTATAAGACTGTAGATTTCTTTTTCAGATACCATTGATTACACTTTTATTTTAATAATATACAAACTTGTAGACAGAATCGCCTATTGTTCTTTCAAAAGAAAAATCTCTAAATTTGCAATAAATATGCAGCCACATAATCGTGACGGAATAGTTGTGACGGAAAAGGAAAATATCATATTGAAAATCAAAAAAGGTGACAAGGAGGCGTTCAATGCTTTATGCCAGGATGAATTGCCGTCCCTCCTTTCCTATGCGAGACTTTTTCTGGCCGAAGGTTGGGCTGAAGATGTGGTCCAGGATGTTTTGTATTCTTTCTGGCGGAACAGGGAGAACCTCTCAGAAGGCGGATCTGTCCGGGGCTATCTGTTAAGGTCTGTCTACAACAGGGCTATGAACTACCTTAGGAAAGAAAGGTTGTCGTCGGAGTTCCGGGCTTGGAATGATGTCCGGATAGCTATGCTTGGTTTGGACGGCAGCGATCCCGAAAAGAATCCGACTATCCGCAATCTTTTCGACGGAGACCTCCACAAGAGTCTTGACGAAGCCATCGCAGGCCTACCTCCGAAATGTCGGGAAGTGTTCAAAATGAGTTATATAGAAGACATTCCGAACAAAGAGATCAGTGCGAGGTTGGGAGTCTCTCTAAGCACTGTCGAGAATCACATCTACTCGGCTCTGAAACAGCTCCGCAAGACTCTTTCCAATGAGAAAGCATTGATTTTCTTCACTTTGCTACCCTATCTGGACATTATTCTCCGGGATGGCCTGAAATGACCTGGAAGCCAAAGTGAGTGGAAAATGGCAAACAGTGTATGAGGAAACAGAAAACTATCTCCGTCTTCGCAAGCTTTCATTCACTCCCGTAAAAGCACAGGCTTTGCGGCTGGTCGTAACCTCCACATGGGGCGCGGAAAAAGCCCACGTGTTTGCCTTGGATGTTTTTTGACAAAAGTGTTTTTCAAAAACAGATCATTCTGTTAATATCAATAAAAAGGGTGGCCCGGTTGCCGGACCACCCTCTTTTTGGAATATGTCAGCGGAACACTACTTGCCGGCGAGGCGTGCGTAGGTGCCGTAACGTACCTTGGCGAATTCCTCGGTGAGACCCAGGAGTTCCTGAGCCTTGTCAGGGAAGAGCTTGTACAGTGAAGCGAAGCGGACCTCGCCCTTGAGGAAGTCCTGGAACTTGGCCCAGTCAGGCTCCTTGGAATCGAGAGAGAACGGATTCTTGCCTTCGGTCTCAAGAGCAGGATTGTACCTGTAGAGATGCCAGTAACCGCAATCGACGGCGAGTTTCTCCTCCTTCTGGCTCAGACCCATACCGGCCTTCAGACCGTGGTTGATGCACGGAGCGTAGGCGATGATGAGTGACGGGCCGTCATAGGCCTCGGCCTCCTTGATGGCGTTGAGGTACTGTGCTGGGTTGGCTCCCATAGCTACCTGTGCCACATAGACGTAGCCATAGCTCATGGCCATCATTCCGAGATCCTTCTTGCGGATCTTCTTGCCGGAAGCGGCGAACTTGGCGATGGCGCCGGCAGGGGTTGACTTGGAGCTCTGTCCGCCTGTGTTGGAGTAAACCTCGGTGTCGAGAACGAGCACGTTGACATTCTTGCCGGAAGCGAGCACGTGGTCGAGTCCGCCGTAGCCGATGTCGTAGGCCCAGCCGTCACCACCGAAAATCCACTGGCTGCGGGCAGGGATGAAGTGCTTGTAGCCAAGCAGTTTCTTGCAGTTCACACAGTCGGATTTCTCCATCAGAGGAACGACCTTGTCGGCGACCTCGCGGGTGATCTCGCCGTTCTCCTTGTTGTCAAGCCACTGTCTGAACAGAGCCTTGATCTCGTCGGAGCACTTCTCGCACTCCAGAGCGCCGGTCATAAGGTTGGCCACGGTCTCGCGGGCGCGGTCAGATCCGATCTTCATACCGAGACCGAATTCGGCGTTGTCCTCGAAGAGGGAGTTCTGCCAAGCCGGTCCGTGACCCTGGGCGTTGGTGCAGTATGGTGAAGCAGGGAATGAAGCTCCGTAGATAGAAGAGCAGCCTGTGGCGTTGGCGATCATCATCCTGTCACCGAAGAGCTGAGTGATGTTCTTGATGTAAGGGGTCTCGCCGCAACCTGCGCAGGCGCCGCTGAACTCGAACAGAGGCTGTGCGAACTGTGAGTTCTTGACATTGGCTGTCTTGTTGACCACGTTGTCCTTGTAGCCGACCTTGGTGGCGAGCCAGTTGAAGTTGCTCTGCTCGTTCTTCTGTCCTTCGGCTGAAACCATCGTGAGGGCCTTGTCCTTGGACAGGCAGACATCCACGCAGTTGCCGCAGCCGGTGCAGTCGTCTACAGAGATCGCGAGGGCGTAGGAGTACTCCTTGAGGACAGCCTTGCCCTGTACCTTCTTGAGTCCTTCCGGAGCCTTGGCGGCCTCTTCAGCGGTGAGCAGGAACGGACGGATGGCGGCGTGAGGGCAGACAAACGCGCAGGAGTTGCACTGGATACACTTTTCCGCGTCCCAGGATGGAACGGTCACGGCCACGCCGCGCTTCTCGTAGGCCGAGGTGCCTGCAGGCATCGTGCCGTCGGCGTAAGGCAGGAACGCGCTTACTGGAAGCGAGTCGCCGTTCTGAGAGTTGACGACATCGGCGATGTCCTTCACGAAAGCCGGAGCGAGGCGGTCCTTGCCAGGGGTCTCGAACTTGGCCGAGATCTTGGCCCAGTCCTCAGGGATGGTCACCTGGGTGTACTCGCCGCCGCGGTCAACGGCCGCATAGTTCATATTCACCACATTCTCGCCCTTCTTGCCGTAGCTCTTGACGATGGCGTCCTTCATGTACTTGACGGCGTCCTCGTAAGGGATGATGCCGGTGATCTTGAAGAAGGCGGACTGGAGGATGGTGTTCGTCCTGTTGCCCAGACCGATCTCAGCGGCTATCTTGGTGGCGTTGATGATGTAGAGTTTGATCTTCTTCTTGCCGATGATGGCCTTGACGTTGTCAGGGATTCTCTTGACGGTCTCGTTCTCGTCCCAGAGGGAGTTGAGAAGCAGGGTGCCGTTCTCCTTGATGCCCTTCAGCACGTCGTATTTGCTGAGGTAGGACGGAACGTGGCAGGCCACGAAGTCAGGGGTGCTGACCAGATAAGGGGCCTTGATCGGCTGGTCACCGAAGCGGAGGTGCGAGCAGGTGTAGCCGCCGGACTTCTTGGAATCGTAGTCGAAGTAGGCCTGGCAGTATTTCTCGGTGTGGCTTCCGATGATCTTGATGGTGTTCTTGTTGGCGCCTACGGTACCGTCTGAACCGAGACCGTAGAACTTGCACTCCGTTGTGCCAGGCTTCACGATCGAAACCTCGCTCTTGATAGGGAGGGACTTGAATGTGACATCGTCGACGATGCCGATGGTGAAGCCGTTCTTAGGCTCGTTCTGCTCGAGGTTGTCGTAGACCGCGACGATCTGTGCAGGGGTGGTGTCCTTTGAAGAGAGACCGTAACGTCCGCCGATGATGAGCGGAGTGTTCTTCTGGCCCTGGAAGAGGGCTTTCACGTCGAGGTAGAGAGGCTCTCCGAGAGCGCCCGGCTCCTTTGTCCTGTCGAGGACGGCGATCTTCTTGACCGACTTAGGAAGGACTTTGAGGAAGTACTTCTCGGCGAACGGCCTGTAGAGGTGTACGGTGACAAGACCGTACTTCCTGCCCTTCTTGGCGAGGTAGTCGATGGTCTCCTTGATGGTCTCGGTGACTGAACCCATGGCGACGATGATGTTCTCGGCGTCGGCGGCTCCGTAGTAGGTGAACGGACGGTACTCGCGGCCGGTCATCTCGCTGATCTCACCCATATAGCGGGCCACGATGTCCGGAACGGCGTTGTAGAAGTTGTTCCTTGACTCTACGGCCTGGAAGTAAACGTCACCGTTCTGGGCTGTGCCTCTGGTGACAGGAGCGTCAGGATTGAGGGCCCTGTCGCGGAAAGCCTTGAGGGATTTCTCGCTGACCATCTTCTTGAGTTCCTCCTCGTCGAGAGCCTCGATCTTCTGGATCTCGTGTGATGTGCGGAATCCGTCGAAGAAGTGGAGGAAAGGAATGCTTGACTTGATCGCTGAAAGATGTGCGACGGCGGCGAGGTCCTGGGCCTCCTGGACTGAACCAGAGGCGAGCAGGGCGAAACCTGTCTGGCGGCAGGCCATCACGTCCTGATGGTCTCCGAAGATGGAGAGGGCGTGCGACGCAAGGGCGCGGGCGCTGACGTGGAAGACTGCCGGAAGCATCTCGCCGGCGATTTTGTACATGTTAGGGACCATCAGAAGAAGACCCTGGGACGCTGTGTAGGTCGTTGTCAGCACGCCGGCCTGGAGGGATCCGTGAACGGCTCCCGAGGCGCCGGCCTCGCTTTCCAGCTCGGTTACACTTACAGTCTCACCCCAGAGGTTCTTTTTCCCGTGGGCAGCCCATTCGTCAATGTTCTCGGCCATCGGTGAAGACGGGGTGATAGGATAGATGCAGGCGTTCTCGCTGAAAAGATAAGCGACGTTCGCCACAGCAGTGTTACCATCACAAGTGATGAATTTCTTTTCTTTAGCCATATCGTTAACGTTATGTTAATATGTTTGTTTTAAGATTTCCTAGATTGTCGTGAGTCCCTCGACGGTCACTCCTGCGTCCGGGCCGGCGATCCTCTTCACGAGACCCTGCAGAACCGCTCCCGGACCGATCTCCATGAAGTAGTCGGCTCCGTCCGCGAGCATATTCCTGACTGACTGGGTCCACCTCACAGGGGAGGTCAGCTGCGCGAGGAGGTTCTTTTTGATGGTGTCCGGGTCGGTGACGGCCTCGCCGCTGACATTCTGGTAGACAGGGCAGACAGGCTTGACGATGGTCGTGGCCTCGATGGCTTTGCCCAGCTCGACGCGGGCCGGCTCCATAAGAGGGGAGTGGAAGGCTCCGCTGACCGCGAGCGGCAGCGCCCTTTTCGCACCCGCCTCCTTGGCCGCGGCGCAGGCCGCCTCGACGGCCGCCTTCTCGCCCGAGATCACGATCTGCCCGCCGCAGTTGTAGTTGGCCGGGACCACGACCCCTTCGCAGGAGGCGCAGATCTCCTCGACCTTCTCGTCGGGCAGCGCGATGATGGCGGCCATTGTCCCCGGAATCTTCTCGCAGCAGAGCTGCATCTGGGTCGCGCGGATGTGGACAAGACGAAGGGCATCCTCGAAACTGATGGCTTCAGCCGCGGCTAACGCGGAAAACTCACCAAGAGAATGCCCTGCGACCATATCCGGCCTGAAATCACCGTAGCACTTCGCCAGAACGACGGAGTGCAGGAATATTGCCGGCTGTGTCACGCGTGTCGCTTTGAGGTCCTCCGGCGTCCCCTCAAACATTACGTCTGTTATTCTGAATCCAAGAATCTCGTTCGCCTTCTCGAGCATTTCCTTGCCCTTGGCGTTCCCGTCGTACAGCTCTTTAGCCATACCGGGAAACTGGGATCCCTGACCAGGGAATATGTATGCTTTGCTCATAATACGCAAAAATACGATTTTTATTGGATTATCCGAACAATCAGCCATCTTTTATTCTATGATTTCGCCATGTTTATTCTGATTTGAAAAATATTGTATTGTTTATGGCGAAAATTGTTAAATTTGTGGTCGGTTTCGCCCGCCTTACGGGCATCCGCCCCTGTAGTCTAATGGATAGAATTTCGGATTCCGGTTCCGACGATTTGGGTTCGATTCCCAACGGGGGTACTGTCCGGGGATCCTTCCAGTTTTGGTGGGATTCCTTTTCATTTTGTTGAAATCGAGTGTGTTATGTGGCCTTTTTCCAAGAAGTTGACCTTGCGGTCGAGCGGCGTTTTCCGCGGTTTCACCGACTGTCATTCGCACATCCTTCCGGGAGTGGACGACGGCGTGAGGACGATGGAGGAGTCGCTCGCGATTCTGAAGCGCTACGAGGAACTCGGAGTCAGGACCGTCTGGCTGACCCCGCACATAATGGAGGACGTACCCAACACTCCGGCTGACCTGCGTTCCCGTTTCGAGGCTCTCCGCAGTGCCTATGACGGCGGCCTCACTCTCCGTCTCGGGGCGGAGAACATGATCGACAGCCTCTTCGTGGAGCGGTTGGAGGCCGGCGACCTGCTCACGATGGGCGGCGACGGGCGGCATCTGCTCGTCGAGACCTCATACTTCACTCCGCCTTATCGCTTTGATGAAATACTCAAAGATGTGATGTCCAAAGGCTTGCGGCCGGTCCTCGCTCATCCGGAACGTTATGTCTACATGGGCCGCGGCGACTACGGGCGTCTCAAGGCTCTCGGCGTCCGCTTCCAGCTTAACCTCTTTTCGCTGGCCGGCTACTACGGACCCGAAGCGAGGAAAAAAGCGGCTGAGCTGCTCTCGAAAGGGTTTTATGAATATGCCGGCTCGGACATCCACAGAATCTCCGCCCTTGACTCTAGCCTCGATGTCCGCATCGGTCCCAAAGCCCTTCCTGTGTTTGAGGAATTGTAATCTTTTTGCTTTAATCTCTTTAAAATTTGAAAGGATAATCTTGTTTTTCCGAAATAATTTGTAACTTGTGGCTGCATATAATTAACTACACTAAAAGCTACAGATATGTCGGAAAAAAAATTGCTTCTGGGAGATGAAGCTTTGGCTTTGGGCGCGCTGCACGCCGGCCTGTCCGGAGTGTACGCCTATCCCGGGACCCCTTCAACAGAGATCACCGAATATATTCAGTCCCACCCGCTGACGCGCCGCAGGGGCATCCATTGCGACTGGTCCGCTAACGAAAAGACCGCGATGGAGGCCGCGCTCGGGGTCTCATATTCGGGGAAAAGGGCGCTGGTGTGCATGAAGCACGTCGGTATGAATGTCTGCGCCGACGCTTTCGTCAATTCCGCGGTCACCGGAGCCAACGGAGGTCTTGTGGTCGTGGCCTGCGACGACCCTTCGCAGCACTCGTCGCAGAACGAGCAGGATTCCAGGTTCTATGCGGATTTCGCGATGGTGCCGTGCTTCGAGCCTTCGAGCCAGCAGGAGGCCTATGACCTTGCCAAGGAGGCTTTTGAATATTCAGAAAAGATGCACATCCCTGTGCTGATGAGGCTTACGACGAGGATGGCACATTCCCGGGCCGTGGTCGTGACCGATGATGAGCCGCGCCGCGAGAACGAGGTGCGCTTCCCTGACGAGGCCCACGAGAAGAACTGGGTGACGCTTCCGGCTTTTTCAAGGAAGAGGATAGCCGGGCTTGCGGAGGATGTGCTGAAGTTTGAGAAGGATTCTGCGTCGGGCGGTCAGGACCTCATCATAGACGGCCCGGACAAGACGATGGGAGTCGTCGCCTGCGGCCTCGGCTACAACTATCTTATGGAGAACTATCCGGATGGGTGTCCTTATCCGGTGCTCAAGGTGTCCCGCTACCCGTTCCCGAGGTGTCTGGCGCTTGAACTCGCGAGGCGCTGCGGCAGGCTGCTCGTGATCGAGGAGGGCCAGCCTCTGGTCGAGTCGCGTCTGCAGGGCTACCTCTACGACCCGTCAGCGATCGGGGCGGTGCAGGTCAAGGGCCGTCTAGACGGGACGCTTCCGAGGACAGGGGAACTCTCTCCGGGAGCGGTCCGCAAGGCGCTCGGTCTACCTGATCTTCCGACGCGTGCGGAAGCGGAACCCGTGGTCTCCCGCCCTCCGGCGCTCTGCCAGGGCTGCGGCCACAGGGACTTCTACACCGCGCTTAACGCCGTGCTTAAGGAATATGCCCCTACGGCCCGTGTGTTCAGCGACATAGGCTGCTACACTCTTGGCTATATGCCGCCTTTCAAGTCGTTCCAGACCTGCGTGGAGATGGGCGCTTCGGTGACGATGGCTCTCGGGGCGGCCAATTCGGGCGTGTGGCCGGCCGTGGCCGTGATCGGCGATTCCACCTTCACCCACAGCGGGATGACCGGCCTTCTGGACTGTGTCAACGCCGGGGCGAGCGTCACCGTCTGCATCTCCGACAATCTGACCACAGGGATGACCGGTGGTCAGGATTCGGCCGGCACGGGCCGCATAGAGGCGATCTGCAAGGGTATCGGGGTGGATCCTGACCACATCAGGACGATCGTTCCGCTTCCTAAGAACTATGCCGTGATGGAGGCTGTCATCAACGAGGAGATCAACTACTCCGGTGTGTCTGTCATCGTCTGCCGCAGGGAGTGCATACAGACCGCCAAGCGTCACTTGAAGGAAGCGAAGAAGTAAGGCTCCGTTACGCATTCATATTCATAGGTATCCTTATATATATCCATAGAAAATGGCTAAAAAAGACATCATACTTTCCGGTGTCGGCGGGCAGGGCATCCTGTCCATCGCGGCGGTGGTCGGCCAGGCGGCGCTTGACCAGGACCTTTATCTCAAACAGGCTGAGGTGCACGGAATGAGCCAGAGAGGCGGCGACGTGCACAGCGACCTCAGAATCAGTGACAAGACAATCTGGAGCGACCTCATCCCGGAAGGGGAGTGCGACCTTGTGCTTTCGCTTGAGCCTATGGAGGCCTTGCGCTACCGCAGGTGGCTTTCTCCTGACGGCTGGATCGTCACCAACACCGTACCTTTTATGAATATCCCGGATTATCCTCCGGTCGAGTCTGTTCTCGGAGAGCTGCGGCGGAGTCCGAATGTGGTCTGCCTTGACTGCGACGCCATCGCCAAAGAGGTGGGTTCGGTCAGGGCTTCCAACATTGTGCTGCTGGGCGCTTCCGCCTCGTTGGTCGGGATTATCGAGCCGGACCGGCTGCGTGAAGGTGTGGCCAAGGTCTTCGCCCGCAAGGGAGAGGATGTGGTCAAGATGAACCTCGCTGCCTTCGAGGCCGGGTTTGAATATTCACTGACTCATCAGTTATGAGACCGTTGTCAAAAGAGATGGTGGACGGGGCGCTGGAGCGTCTCGGCATAGCCGATGTGGAAAAGACCACGATCAGGCAGTGTGTGAACGCTTCGCGGGAGCTTGAAAAGGCAAGCGGGGAGAAGTTCGTGCATCTGGAGTTCGGCATCCCCGGGCTGCCGGCCTGCGGGATAGGGGTCGAGGCTCAGAAAAAGGCTTTGGACGAGGGTGCGGCGTCGGTCTATCCGCCGTCCGCCGGCATCGCGGAATTGAAGGAGAGCGGCTCGCGTTTCATCAAGGCTTTCGTAGGGGTGGACATCCCGCCGGAAGGGATAGTTCCGACTGTGGGGTCGATGCAAGGCATTTATAATCTGCTGCTTGAGTGCGTCCAGATGAATCCGGAGAAGGACACCGTAGTCTATGTCTGCCCTGGTTTCCCGTCGCATTTCGTCCAGGCCAAGGTGCTTGGCTTCAAGACAAGGTCGCTGGATCTGTATGATTTGAGAGGGGAGGCTTTCAAGACCGGTGTCGAGGAACTTTTCAAGGACGGAAAGGTCGCAGCCATCGTGTACTCAAATCCCAACAATCCGTCATGGTTCTGCCTCTCGGACCGCGAGCTTGAGGCCCTCGGCAGGCTTTGTGACAAGTACGATGTCATCGCCCTCGAGGATCTCGCCTATCTCTGTATGGACTCCCGCAAGGAACTGTCAAAGCCCTTCGAGCCGCCGTACCAGAGCACGGTGGCCCGCTACACTGACAACTGCGTCCTGATGGTGTCGGCCTCCAAGATATTCAGTTACGCCGGGGAGCGCATCGCGATGGTGGCTATTCCTGAGAAGCTCTACTCCCGCGAGTATCCGGCGTTGAAGGAGAGGTATTCGCTGGGTGCGTTCGGGGCCAATTTCGTGCTGACCTACCTCTATGTCAATTCGTCAAGCTGCTCGCATTCAGCCCAGTACGCTTTCGCCAAGATGATGGAGGCGGCTTGCGAGGGAAAGTATGATTTCATCGGCGAGACGAGGGAGTACGCACGCAGGGCCGCGAGGGCGAAGGCGATCTTCCTGCGCCACGGGTTCGGGATCGTCTATGCCACCGAGGCCGGGGAGGATGTCAGCGACGGCTTCTTCTTCACCATCGGCTACAAGGGGATGTCCGGAGGACGGCTGGTCCTCAATCTCCTGCGCTGCGGAATCTCTGCGGTCACGCTGGCGGCCACGAGAAGTGTGTGCGAGGGCATAAGGGTCTGTGTGTCGATGCTCAACTCCGACGAGGATTTCCACGCCCTCGAAGAGAGGCTCTGCCTCTTCACCTCGATAGTCGAGGGTTAGGAATATAATATATCAAGGTTATGAAATACGTTTCGGCTGATGAAGCTGTAAAGCTTATAAAATCAGGTGATTCCGTCTTTTTTCAGGGAAGCACCACCGTCCCCGTCATCATCCAGGCCGCGCTTGCCCGAAGAGCCTCGGAACTGCGTGACGTGAAGATTCTTTCAGGCTTCAACGTGACGAAAGGCCCAGCTCCGTTCTGCAGGCCGGAGTACAGGGACGCGTTCTTCGTGAACAGCCTTTTCCTCTGCGCCGACCAGAGGCAGTACGTGGCCGATGGCTACGGCAGCCTTATTCCCGGTTTCCTCGGTGAACTTCCGTCGCTGCTGCGCCGGGGCGAGATTCCGGTGGACGTGGCTTGCATCAACTGCTCGCTTCCGGACGAGAACGGCTTCTGCAGCTATAACATAGCCGCTGACCTCTCGCAGCCGGCCGTGGAGTCGGCCAAGGTCGTGATCGCGCAGGTCAACAAGAGCATCCCGTATCTTTACGGGACGGGACTGATCCACGAATCCGCCATCACCGCCGCAGTCGAGTGTGACGACCCTCCCGTGGACATGCGGTTCGGACCTCCGACTCCGGTCGAGGCGGCCATCGGCTCGTACATAGCCGCGGAGATTCCTGACGGGGCCACCCTTCAGATCGGTGTCGGCGGAATACCGAACGCCGTGCTGGGCGGCCTGAAGGACCACAGGCATCTCGGTCTGCACACCGAGGCGATGACCGACGGTGTGTTCCAGCTGATGCGCGACGGAGTGATCGACAATTCTCTGAAGAAGGTCGAACCCGGCCGGGCTGTGGCCTGCCTGGCTCTCGGCTCTCGGCAGATGTACGAGTACCTTGACCACAACAAGGACGCTGTCTTCCACGACGTGGCCTGGACGAACGATCCTCAGCGTGTCCGTCAGAATCCCAAGGCGACGGCCATCAATTCGGCGATAGAGATCGACCTGACCGGCCAGGTCTGCGCCGACAGCATCGGCGACCTGATCTTCTCGAGCGTGGGCGGCCAGCATGACTTCATGTACGGAGCGGCGCTTTCCGAGGGCGGCAAGACCTTCATCGCGATGCCGTCCCGCACCTCCAGAGGCCGCGGCAAGATCGTGGCCCATCTCGCTCCGGGAGCTGGAGTCGTCACGACCCGTTTCCAGACTCAGTATGTCGTCACTGAATATGGTTGCGTGTATCTCCGCAACAAGAATCTGATAGACAGGGCGAAGGCTCTTATCTCCATAGCCCATCCGGATGACCGCGAGGCCCTCGACCGGGCCGCCCGCGAGCGTTTCGGCTACCGCTACACTCTGGAGAGGTAGGTCAGACTTGTCCCGGCATCCTTTGACCTGGGATCCGCGAAGAATATTCAGGACATCGCCTGCTGCCCGTAGTATGCGATGTCCACTCTGAGTTCTCCGCCAAGATGTTCATCGACTTTGATCCTGCCGCAAGGATACGCATCCCGGCTGCAAAAATATGACAGTGTCAGTTGTCGCCGTAATCAATATACTTGGCGCTTCCCTGAGCGGGGCTAGTCGGTCTTTTTCCGAACGCCTCTTGTGGGAGGGGCTTCGAGCGGGTTGTCCGGCCAGAAGTGCCTGGGGTACCTGCGGCGGAGTTCCTTTCTCACTTCAAAATAGGTTCCGTTCCAGAACGAGGCCAGGTCACTTGTCAGCTGCACCGGCTTGAATCCAGGCGAGAGCAATTCCATAAGCACAGGCCTTCTGCCGAGGTCCACGGTGGGGGTCTCCGTCATCCCGAAACATTCCTGAAGCCTGACCCTGAGAACCGGCGCGTCTGCGCCCTGCCGGTATTCAAGGCGTATGCGGCTGCCGGTGGGAACTTCTATGTGCGAGGGAGCGATCCTGTCGAGCGCCGCGGACTTGTCATAGGGTATCATGCCGCGCAAAACGGCGACAATATCTATCTTTTTCAGCTCGGCGCGGGTGGAAGCGTTACCTAAATATGGCGGCAGCCATTCCGCACAGTCTTTGAACACCGTCTCCGTGTTCAGGTCCGGCAACTCCAGTTCCGGATGCCAGGCGGCCGCGGCGGCCACCCTCCTCTGAAAATCGCCCACTTCATCGTTCGAGAAGTCCAGCAGCGATGCCCCGTCTTTTCTCACGGCCTCGCATATCGCCTCGACCATTTTTTCGTGCGGAACGTCCGGCAGGGAAGCCGACCTTGTGACCAAGGCTCCGATTCTTGTCTCCCGTCTCGCGGTGACCCTTCCTTCCTTCTGGTTCCAGGCGATTTTCTCAGAAGTGCTTTCCAGTGCCCCGAGGTCCGCCGGATCCACCGCACAGGACAGGAATATCCTGCCGGTGGCTCCGGGACCGCCGGCTGAAAGGTCGGCGCACACTATCCAAGGCTCAGCCGAGAGAGGATCCTGGACATTCATCCACACCTTTTCTCCGTTTCTGGCCAGCAGATATTCTCCTGCCGCGCCACCGCTTTGACGCGCGACGCGCTCGGGGAAGGCCATTGCCAGCAGATAGCCGGCATCTTCGGGGGCGGGATCGCGGCCGTCCGGCTCCGCCTGGATTATTCTCCTGTACTGACCGGCGATCCGCAGTATCCTGCCCATCGTCCCGGAGGCCTTCTTTCCGGAGTTTCTCTCCGAGCGGAGGGCAGACAGGCGCAGTGTGAAGTCGCAGCCGGCTTCGGAGGCCGCAAGAGGGTCTTTCTCCTCCAGCAGCGCGGCTGTGTCGCAGCCCAGAGCCGCAAACCCTTTCTCCTTGGCTGTCAGCAGCATATGCGCGATTCTCGGGTGGCAGGGGATTGACAGCATATCCCTTCCGTGCCGAGTGGGCTCCCCGTTCTGCGACACAGCTCCGAGTGTCCTGAGCAGGGCGGCGGCGTCCGCCACGGAGCGTGCCGGCGGAGGAGTGAGCCATTCCATAGCGCCGAAGTCTCCTGCCCCGGCTCCCGCCGCCTCCAGCATGCAGGCAGCGAGGTCTCCCTCCAGGATTTCCGGAACGCGGAATAGAGGCAAGGACTTGAAGGTGGTCCGGGTGTAGAGCCTGTGGCATACGCCCTCGCGGGTCCTTCCGGCCCGGCCGGCTCTCTGCACCGCCATGTCCGCCGAAATCCTGACAGTCTCCAGATGTCCGAGGGCTCCGCCGGCCCCTTTATAGACCATCTTTCTGCAGTAGCCGGAGTCCACGACGGCGGTCACTCCGTCTATGGTAAGGGAAGTCTCCGCGACCGGGGTGGACAGGATTACCTTGCGTCTGCCTTCAGGCGAGGGTGTCACGGCCTTCCGCTGCTCGGCGGGCGGCAGCATTCCGTAGAGTGGAAACACATCCACATTCCCGCCGAGCGAGCTTCCCAGCATCGCGACGCATTTCCTGATGTCGGCCTCGCCGGGGAGGAAGGCCAGGATGTCTCCATCAGTTTCCTGCGAGCGGAAAATTCTGCGGATTTCACTGCATACCGCATCCGGGACACCTTCCGGCGGAATGTCTGTCTTTGAATATGACGTCTCCACAGGAAACATCCTGCCCGGGGATTCTATCTTTCCTGCTTTAAGCGCGTCGGCGACCGCCCCGTCCAGGGTGGCGGACATTATGACCAGCGCCAGGTCGGGACGGAGAATGGCCCTTGACTCCCTGACAAGGGCCAGGGAGAAGTCCGAGGACAGGCTCCGCTCGTGGAATTCATCGAAGATTATGGCCGAGACGCCCTCAAGGGTGGGGTCCGAGCAGATAATCCTCTCCGCTATGCCCTCTGTGACCACTTCCAGCACTGTCCTGTCGGACACTCTTGTCTCGAAGCGGGTTCTGTAGCCGACCCTTTCTCCGGCTTTCTCGCCCAGCAGGGCCGCCGCGCGCTCAGCCACATGGACGGCGGCCAGTCGCCTGGGTTCGGTCATGATTATGCGTCCCCGTTCGCCGAAGGTCTCCAGCAGCGCCAGCGGAAGCAGGGTGGATTTCCCGGCGCCCGGCTCTGCGGACACCACCGCCGCCCCGGACTTCTCAAGAGTCTCCAGAAGCATCTGCCCCAGCCCGTAGGCGGGCAGGACGGCAGCCATGGAGGTGTCGAGCGAGGCTGGGTAGGGATGTGCGGATACAGGATTCATGGGCATGGTCCGGAATTTCGCACGCAAGTTACGAAAAACTTTCTTTTAATATGCCGCCACATTCCGGCTAAAAGAAATGGTTTCTTCGGGCCGTATAAAATCCCGCTTTTTCGTATATTTGTCCTGTGCGATGTCCGAGACATTGTGACTGAATTGATTCTGGTCTTCAATCTCTATGAGTATGACAAAGAGAAACAACGGGTGGTTCATCCATCTGGCGATCTGGGCGGTGGTCCTGATGACCCCGTTCTTCTCCCCGCAGCCCGGACGGCCGCTGCACGGAGGCCTTGACTATTCAAGGTTCATCCCTGTAATCCTTTCGTTCGTGGTTGTCTTCTATGTCAATTACCTGTACCTGATCAAGAAGTACCTTTCCGCGCGCAGGACAGGCCTGTTCATCCTCTTGAACATCGGCCTGATCGCAGCCGTGAGCGTCCTCGTGCCTCTTTTCTTCAGGGTCTTTTACGTGCCGGCCGGCGGTCCTCCGCCACCTAGGCAGCTGCTTGACAGGGTGAGCTTCATAGCCCGCAACACCGTGATCTACGCGGCGATAGTCGGCATCGCGGTGGCGGTGCGGATGACCTCGGAATGGTACAGGAACGAGGCCCGACGCAAGGAAATCGAGAAAGCCGGGGCCGAGGCTGAACTGGCGAACCTTAAGAGCCAGGTCAACCCGCATTTCCTCTTCAACACGCTCAACAACATATATTCATTGATCCAGATCGACCCTGCGCAGGCCCAGGAGGCCGTCCACGACCTCAGCGGGATGCTGCGTTATGTGCTTTACGAGAGCCGCACCGCCACCGTCCCGCTCTCCAAAGAGTGCGGTTTCATCAATGAATATGTCAAATTGATGAGCGCGAGGCTTTCTTCCGGAGTCAGCCTCGAAGTCTCGCTTCCTGAGGCCGCGTCTTCGACCCAGGTGGCCCCGCTGCTGTTCATCCCGCTTGTGGAGAACGCCTTCAAGCACGGGGTCAGCGGCACGGAGCCTTCGTTCATCAGAATCACCATTTCCGAGAAGCCAGGCACGGTTGAGTGCCTCGTCGAGAACAGCTGTTTCCCGAAAGATGACACGGACAGGAGCGGTTCAGGCATAGGAATTGCCAATCTGAAGCGCCGGCTCGAGATGCTTTACCCCGGCAGACATTCTTTTGAATATGGCAGGGTCCAAAGCACCTACCGAAGCCTTTTGAGACTGAGAACCGGCAAGGCCGGAGAAGATTGACAATTTTAGTCAAGCCGAACTGAAATTTTATGGCGAAGATTTCCTGCATAGTGGTGGATGACGAGCCTTTGGCGGCCCGCCTGATCGAATCGTACGTCGTCAAGACCCCTTTCCTGGACCTCAGGGGAGTCTTCAACAGCGGCTCGGCCGCGTTTACCTTTCTCCAGGACAATCCCGTCGACCTGCTTTTCTGCGACATCCAGATGCCGGGACTTAACGGTATGGAACTTTCCCGGATGCTCCCCGCCGGCACAAGAATCATATTCACAACCGCTTTCAGTGAATATGCCGTCGAGGGTTTCAAGGTGCGTGCGCTTGACTATCTGCTGAAGCCTGTCTCCTACGAGGATTTTCTCGCCTCCTCCCTGAAGGCCAAGGAACATTTCGACAGGCTTGCCGCCGCGGTTCCGGCCGAGGGGGTTAGAAGCATATTCGTAAAGACAGAGTACCGGCTGCAGCAGATCGACCTTGACAAGATAACTTTCATAGAAGGTCTCAAGGACTATGTCAAGATCCATCTTGACGACGGCACCCCGCCGGTCCTTTCGCTGATGCGTCTGAAAACCCTCGAAGACTCTCTGCCTTCCGACCGTTTCGTGCGTGTCCACAAGTCCTTCATCGTGCAGACATCCCGTATCGAGGCCATAGAGCGCGCCCGCATCATCATCGGCAAGGACTACATCCCGATAGGAGAGACCTACCAGGACACCCTTTTCCGCGCCTTGTCCGGCTCCGCCCTTCTCCCAGCCGACAAGCCCGCCAGGCACTGAGTCCATTGTCCGCGGGAATGTCTCCTGATGTCCGGAAATTTTGCGGCTCTGCCACATTTTGGCAATAAAATCCGTTATCTTTGCAGCAAACTCTCAAAGCTATGGCAAATAATTACTTCAAGCGCTACATCTGGCTCATTGATGTCATAAGCAGGCACGGGTACATCACCCGCAGGGAAATCAACGACACCATTGACAGGATGGCAAGACTCTACGGGGAATGAAGGACTTCGCAGCGATAGATTTCGAGACGGCCAACGAGTGCCGCTCGAGCGTGTGTTCGGTCGGAGTGGTGGTCGTGCGTGACGGAGTGATAACTGGCACGTTCTACAGCCTCATCCACCCCGAACCGGATTACTACCAATGGTTCTGTCAGCGTGTCCACGGACTTGGACCTGGGGACACTGACGGCGCGCCCGTATTTCCTGAAGTCTGGAAGAAGATAGAGCCGCTCATCGCTGGACTGCCGCTTGTGGCTCACAACAGCCAGTTCGACGAGGGCTGCCTGCGGGAGGCGTTCCAGGTCTACCGGATGGACTATCCTGAATATGAATTCAGAGACACTCTCGCGGCTTCCCGTCTATGTTTCGGCCACAGTCTGCCCAACCACCAGCTCCAGACCGTCGCCGCCGCCTGCGGCTACGACCTTACGAATCATCATCACGCCCTCGCCGACGCAGAGGCCTGCGCCGCCATAGCCCTTAAGATATTGTGAGTCCAGAGATGCGGCACTTGCGATGACGCAAGTGCCGTCAAGACCGTCGAGGATCACTCATCAGAAAGTCGTTGAGACAATGTTAAAGATTGTTTACTTAAGTTTCGCATGTGCGAAACACCTTATTCCCGTCACATAAGTGACGGAGCAAGTCCCCTTCCCGAGGAAGGGGATTTAGGGGAAGGGTAGCGTAAGATGATTTTTTCTCGTGCGATACTCTTCAAACGTGAGATAAGGGACTTTGTCACATGCATTTAGTTACTTGCGAAAGTTGAATTATTTATTGCTGAGGTACTCGTCGATGGCGGCGGCGGCTTTGCGGCCGGCACCCATCGCGAGGATCACGGTGGCGGCTCCGGTGACGGCGTCTCCGCCTGCGAAGATGCCGTCGCGGGTCGTGCGGCCCTGCTCATCGGCCTCAAGTCCGCCTCTGCGTGTGGCCTGAAGTCCCTTTGTGGTGTTGACGATCAGAGGGTTAGGAGCGGTGCCAAGGGCCATTATCACGGTCTCGGTCTCGATCTCGAATTCCGATCCCGGAATCGGGACAGGGGAGCGGCGGCCGCTAGCGTCAGGCTCTCCGAGTTCCATCCTGATGCACTTGATCGCCCTTACCCAGCCTTTCTCGTCGCCGAGAACCTCGACCGGGTTGGTCAGCATCTGGAAGTCGATACCCTCTTCCTTGGCGTGATGGACTTCCTCCTTTCTGGCCGGAAGCTCGTTCTCCGTACGGCGGTAGACGATGGTCGTGTCGGCCCCGAGTCTCAAGGCGGTCCTCGCCGCGTCCATAGCGACATTTCCTCCGCCCACCACGCAGCACTTCTTTCCGGCGTGGATAGGGGTCAGATAATCCTCACGGAATGCCTTCATCAGATTGTTCCTTGTCAGGAACTCGTTGGCCGAGAACACTCCGTTGAGGTTCTCGCCCGGGATGCCCATAAACTTCGGCAGTCCGGCCCCCGTGCCGACGAACACGGCCTTGAAGCCCTCCGCGTCCATCAGATGGTCGATCGTGACTGTCCTTCCGACGATCACGTCGGTCTCTATCTTTACTCCGAGCGCCTTGACCGCGTCGACCTCGCGCTTGAGGACAGTGTCTTTAGGAAGCCTGAACTCCGGGATTCCATATTCAAGAACGCCTCCGGCCTTGTGCAGAGCCTCGAAGATGGTGACATCGTAGCCTTTCTTGGCAAGGTCGGACGCGCAGGCGAGTCCGGCTGGACCCGAGCCGATGATTGCGACCTTCGCTCCGGTGGCCGCAGGGACTTCCGCAGGCTTGGATGAAGCCCCGGCTGTGTGGTCGGCGACGAACCTCTCCAGTTTGCCGATGGCCACAGGCTCGCCCTTGACACCGAGGATGCAGCTGCCTTCGCACTGGCTCTCCTGCGGGCAGACACGGCCGCAGACGGCAGGGAGCGAGGAGTCCTCGGCGATGACGGTGGCCGCTCCGGCGATGTCCCCGGCGGCCACTCTGGCGATGAAATCAGGAATCTTCACGCTGACAGGGCAGGCACCCACGCAGCGCGGGTTCTTGCAGTGCAGGCAGCGCGACGCCTCGGTCGTGGCCTCTTCAAGGTTGTAACCGTAGCAAACCTCTTCGAAATTGTGCGCGCGTACCTTAGGATCCTGTTCGCGGACCGGTACTCTTGGTATTCTCTGTGCCATCATATTCCCATTTTAGATTTAACTTCGGCCTCTTCGGTCCTGTATTGCCCCAGACGTCTCATAGCTTCGTCGAAATCGACCTCGTAGCCGTCGAACTCCGGACCGTCAACGCAGGCGAACTTGGTCTTGCCGCCCACTGTGACGCGGCATGCGCCGCACATTCCGGTTCCGTCAACCATCAGCATATTAAGGCTCACATCCTCCGGGATGCCGAGCTTCTTGCAGGTGAGGGTGCAGAACTTCATCATTATCATCGGGCCGATTGCCACGGCCTGGGTGTACCTGTGTCCTTCCGAGACAAGTTTCTCAAGCAGTCCTGTGACCATTCCGTGAAAACCCTCCGTGCCGTCGTCCGTGCAGAGGAACAGGTTGTCGCAGGCCGATGCCAGCTCTTCTTTGTAGATGAGCAGGTCCTTCGTCTTCGCTCCGATGATCACGTCGACGGCTATCCCTCTGTCGTGCAGCCATTTGGCCTGAGGGTAGACTGGAGCCGTGCCGACACCTCCCGCAATGAATATGTACCTGCTGTCCTTCAGTTCTTCAGCGGTCTTGCCCACGAAGGCGGAAGGATTGCCCAGAGGCCCGACCACATCGCAGAAAAATTCGCCTTCCTCTTTTCTGATGATTGCGGCGGACGATGCCCCAATCAGCTGGGTGACGATGGTCACCGTGCCTTTCTCTTCATTGTAGTCACTGATGGTGAGCGGGATCCGCTCGCCTTTCTCGTCGGAACGGACGATGAGGAACTGTCCAGGCTTCGCTGCCGCGGCTATCCTCGGAGCCGACACCACCATCTTGCAGATGTTAGGAGTCAGCATCTCTCTGTTAAGAATCTTGAACATGAGCTAAATGTTTAGCGTTGTGAAATCCAGCGTTATTATTATTCGCCTTATGAATTTATGGTTTATTAAAATCGTTTTTTGTAAAATTTTCTACGAATATAGAAATTAAAGTCGAGATTCCAAATTATTGCCGCTGCAATGAAAGGAAGTTTGCCCGAATATGCTGCTTAACACTTTTGTTATACCTCAAAACAAATATGTTGTAACAATTGAATATTAACTAATATGATATTTGTTCACTGCTGCTGGCTTCTTTCTTTTTGGTGTTGCATCATTGTTTGATACAATGACTCAGTAAAGGTGATTTGATCCCGATTTCGCCTTTCTACGGTGTTCTGCCTGCTTTGTGATGTCGTGGAATATTACTAAATTTGTTTTCCGAATGGTTTTCCAAACAGATACAAAACATATTGATGAAACCGATTGTCAAGGTTGAACACCTGTCCCACAGGTACAGTCTGCAGTGGGCTGTAAAGGACATTAATTTCGAGATAAACCAGACTGGCACTACGGGGCTTCTAGGATCCAACGGAGCTGGCAAATCCACTATCATGAACATAATTTGCGGGGTGCTTTCGCAGACCTCGGGAGATGTTTTCATAGATGGCGTCGATCTCAGGAAGAATCCTGTAGAAGCCAAGCGGAATATAGGCTTTCTTCCTCAAAAGCCTCCTCTTTACGGTGATCTTACGGTCGATGAATATCTGCGCTATGCGGCGCGTCTCCGTCAGATGGATTCCAAATCCATTGCGTGCGCCGTCGAAGCTGTGAAGGATAAATGCGGCATCGCACATTTCAGCAAAAGGCTGATCAAGAATCTCTCAGGAGGGTATCAGCAACGCGTCGGCATTGCACAGTCCATAATCCACAACCCTAAGGTCGTGGTGATGGATGAGCCGACAAATGGACTTGACCCCAACCAGATACTTGATGTCAGGACACTCATAAAGGACATTGCGGAAGACAGAGCGGTTCTGATATCCACCCACATCTTGTCCGAAGTGCAGGTGATCTGCGACAACATAATGATGATAGAGCATGGTTCGCTTGTGTTCAACGGGTCGATAGACGATTTCGACAATTACATTGAACCTGAAACGTTCATCGTAAAGCTCGACCACGCACCCTCCGAGGAAGAAATGAAATCAATCCAGGGCGTTACGGATGTGAAGCCCGTTTCCGAATATCAGTCGATCTACCGGGTTTGGTTCGACGGTGACCGGGAGACAATGGAGAGAATGGTGAAGGAGAGTGTGGCGAAATCCTGGGGGCTTGTGGAAATTCATCTCGAGAAGTCATCCATGAATGAAATCTTCGCCCAGCTTTCGGGACGTAAAAAATTGTAGCTGATGAAGAAACCGGTAACTCTGAGCATTGCCGCCACTGAACTTAAACTCATCTTCAGTACGCCTGTTGCCTGGGTAATGCTGATTGTTTTCACTGTACTGTGCGGTATGTCATTTACAGATGTGCTGAAACTCTATGCACAGGCAAATGAAGCCGGCTCCCAGCTTTCGTTCCTGACCGAGGATATTTTCGCATCCGACGGATTCGGCCTTTTTACAAGTGTCCAGTCCTATCTGTTCCTGTTCATACCTTTAGTTTCAATGGGAATAGTCAGCCGCGATCTCGGAGGAGGAACAGTCAGATTGCTGTATTCTTCTCCGATATCCGATTTGCAGATTGTCGCCGGGAAGTTCCTTGCACTGGCAGGCTACGGCCTGTCGCTTATGGCGGTCGTGTCCATATTTGTCTGCTATGGTTGCCACGTGATTGTGAATCCGGATGTCCCGATGGCGCTTACCGGAATGCTCGGATTGTACCTGTTGCTTTGCACATATTCTGCCGTGGGACTCTTCATGTCATCGCTGACCTCCTATCAGGTGGTTGCGGCCCTGGCTACATTCGCCGCGCTTGCTGTGTTGTCTATGATCGGCGATGTAGGGCAGGATATTCCTTGGATGAGAGACGTGACCTGGTGGCTGTCCGCAAGCGGACGTTGTGAAGATTTTGTCTATGGACTGGTCTGCAGTGAAAATGTGGTTTATTTCATCTCGCTGATTGTATTTTTCCTCGCACTTGCGGTTCTCCGCATATCCGGGAAAAGGCGCAGCCGGAGCTGGGGCGGACGGATCTTGTCATATCTCGGTGCAACTGCTGTACTTGTTCTGGTAAGTGTTGTTTCATCCAGTCCGAAGTTCATGGCATATTATGATGCCACCGAGACCAAGAGGCAGACCATAACAGAACCGAGCCAGGAAGTGATGAAGCGGGTGCAAGGACCTGTGGAACTGACTACTTACGTGAATATCCTTGATGAGGAGGGCTTCTATCTCGGCGTACCGTCCCGTTTCAACAATGACAAAGCCTACATCCGGCATTATCTCCGGTTCAAACCGGACATAAAACTGAAGTACGTTTACTATTGGGCCGATGCCGGCAGCGCGGCGGTCAAGAGACGTTTCCCTGACCTGAGTGACGAGGAGCGGGCTGATAGGATTGCGGACATATACGAGGTTGATTTCAATATGTTCCTGAATCCCTCTGAGATTGCGAAGACAATCGACTTGAGCGGTGAGGAATTCAAACTTGTCAAAAGAATCAAACTTGCCGACGGCAGAACTACATTTCTGAGAGTGTTCGATGATTCCCAGCGCCTTCCTGAGGAAAAAGAGATAACAGCTGCGTTCAAAAGGCTTCTGGACGGTTCGGTCCCTGTCGGGTTCCTCAGCGGACACGGAGAAAGGGACATAGACAGAATCGGCGATGACGGCTATTATACTTTTGCGAATGCCAAAAGATTCCGTCACTCATTGCTGAACAACGGCTTCGATGCCGTCAAAATAACATTGGACGAAGGTAAGGCCATTCCTGACAGCATAGGGATTCTTGTTATTGCGGATCCGAGGGAAGAGTTCACTTCCGGAGAACTCGCTGAAATCCGGCGATATGTTGACAGCGGCAGAAATCTGATACTTGCCGCTGAACCGGGACGCCAGAGGTATGCTAATCAGGTCGCTGACATATTGGGAGTCAGATTCTCTGAGGGACGCATCGCCGTCCCTAAAGGCGATAATCCCCAGAATCTAGTGCTTGCAGATGTTGCCGGTCCGCTGTTGTCTGAAATGCCGGCTTTGAATGAAATAAGTAAAGACGGGTACAAGATAACGATGCCGAATGCAGTCGGTATCAATGCCGACAATGTCACGGACTTCGAGTACAGGGAGTTGCTTCTGAGCCCTGAAGGCGGGTGGAATGAGCTTCAGACAATGGATTTTGTCAACACGGAAGCAGCTCCGGATTCACTTTCAGGGGAAAGCGTAGGACCTAAAGTCGTTTCCGCTATGCTTGAAAGGAAGAGAGAAGGGACTGATGGGCAGAGAATCCTGCTTATCGGAGATGCGGATTGTTTCTGCAATGCGGAACTGACGCGAGACCGCTATGCCGTTTCTTCCGGCAACTTCACTTTCTTATACCAGCTTTTCCGCTGGATGAGTTATGGAGAATATCCGGTAAGTACTCCGAGGCCGCTCGGCAGCGACAATGAAGTCTGCATAGGCGTTGACGATGTCCCGGTGATGAAATGGTCTTTCGTTGCTGTCCTGCCTCTGCTGATGCTGCTTTGTTCAATTATGATAATTGTCCGCAGAAAATCGAAATAGAAGATGAAAATGATATTCAACATAGCCCGGAATGAACTCAGACAACTCTTCTGTTCACCGATCGCGTGGATACTGCTTGTTATTTTCTACGTCCAGACTGGAATCACCTTCGCTGATGCTGTCAATGGGTTGATCCGCTACAACTCCCTCGGATTCGGACTTCAGGAAATAACATCCCAGATTTTCCGCAACGCATGGACCGGGATTTATCCTGCGGCACTGTCCTGGCTCTATCTATATGTGCCATTGCTGACAATGGGACTTATCAGTCGGGAGAAAACTTCCGGGACGGACAGGCTTCTGCTGTCGTCTCCAGTTTCCGAAGTGCAGATAGTACTTGGCAAATTTCTTTCCATGATGATATGCGGACTGGTGATGCTCTCCAGTCTCATCATCCAGATAGTATTCTGCTCGGTAACTGTACATAATCTTGATTTCGGCCCTGTGCTTTCAGGTTTTCTGGGTCTGTATCTGCTGTTCCTGGCATATTCTGCAATCGGAATATTCATGTCTTCTCTTACCGGCTACCAGATTATCGCTGCGGTAGGAACGATAGCGGTATTGTTCGGACTGAACCGCCTGACAGTTGTCGGACAGGAAATACCGGTGCTCAGGGAGATAACCTATTGGCTTGGAATATCCGGCCGTGCCGAGTCTTTTATCAGTGGAATGATCTGTAGTGAGGACCTGATATATTTCCTCGCGGTCATGGGGCTGTTTCTCTGCCTGACCATAATGAAAAGCCGCAATGAAAAATCGCGACCCAATGCATCCAAATCATTTGCTCAGTACTCTGCGGCGGTTCTGGTGGTCTGTGTGGTCGGTTTTGTCACCAGCAGACCGGAATGCAAGTTTTATCTTGACACTACCAGGGAAAAATCCTGCACTCTTACCGAAGAGAGCCGGAAGGTGATGGAAAAGCTTGACGGTCCGCTGACCATCACGACATACGTGAATCTCATAGGACCGGACCTCTACACCGGATTACCGAAGAATTACACACGTGATGTCGACCGTTTTGCCTGGTATACCAGGTTCAAGCCGGAGATCAAGATGAAATATGTCTATTATTGGCATGAATCTGAGATATATCCGATGGAGAACAAGCGTTTTGCAGGACTGGATACGGAAGGGAAAGCACGAAAGGTGGCTGAAATCTACAGCTTGAAGTTCGACCGTTTCCTTACGCCCGACCAGATCGGTGACATTGATGCTAAGGTGAATCTGAAGGACGAGGATTATGCTTTTGTCCGTGTGATAGAACGGGGGAACGGCTCGATGTCCAAACTGCGTCTGTACGATGACCAGGAGAACCATCCGGGCGAGCGTGAGATTACGGCGGCGATGAAGCGTCTCACGGGACCTGTGCCGAAAGTCGGCCTTGTGACCGGACACGGTGAGCGCAGCCGCTCCAACATAGGAGAGGACGGATACTACACATTCGCTGACAGCCATTCTTTCAGGTATGCATTGATCAACCAGGGTTTTGATGTCGAGGAGGTCGATCTTGCCGGCGGTATTCCGGAAGATATCTCAATTTTGATGATCTCCGATCCGAAAACGGAATTTGCGGACTGCGAGAAGGTTTTGATCAATTCTTATGTCAGGAGAGGCGGTAACATATTCATCGCCGCGAAGCCGTACAACCGGGCAAAACTGGATTTTGTGATGGACAGTTTGGGATTGAGGTTCATTCCTGGTACTCTGGTGCAGGAAAGCTCTGATTATGCTCCGGATTTCATTGTCGCGGACATCGCTCCCGAAGCGGTGAAGACCGGGCGCGGGTATGCCGATTACATTGCAAAGAAATACAGGACGGCAGGGACCGGTACGATGGGAATAGATGTGTCCGGAGCCCGGGCAAAAGGTTTCCTGACGTACAACGTGCTGACAACTGATTCACTCTCCTGCGACACCACGCGTGTGTGGAATGAACTTCAGGTGGTCGATTTCGAAGATGAAAAGCCTTCGTTCAATCCTGAAACCGGGGAGAAACTCCAGAACCGAACCCCGGTTCTTGCCGCCCTGGAACGAAAAGTGGGGGACAAGGACCAACATATAATAGTGCTGGGCAATGCCGATATGATTGCCAACGGTGAACTTATGAGGAACCGTGCAGGAATAAGCGCATCCAATTACAGCATAATAATGGAGTCTTTCCGCTATCTCAGCAACGGGGAATTCCCTGTGTATGCCGCGCGCCCGGCGGGAACAGACAATGAACTCAGGTTCATTGACAGATATTCAAAGAAGCCGGTCAAGTTGGTGTTCAAGTTTTACCTTCCTTTGCTTATGGCTTTGGCCGGGATATTCATACTGCTTCGCAGAAGATGGCGTTAACGTTGACTGATATGACCCAGTTTTTGACAGACAGACAGACAGTTGAAGACTTGAATCTGACGGGAAGGTTCAAGCGTAACTCCGTCATCAATATTTTTGACAGAACGAAGACACGTTACGGCCGGCAGAGGCTTGAGTCGATGTTCCGCACACCATTGTCGGATGCCTCCGAAATCAACCGCAGGGCTGAAACGATCGGATGGTTCCGGTCGCATCCCGTGAATGTTCCGCTGACTGACGATGATGTGGATTCCGTGGAATTCTATATGGGCTTTCATCCGTCATCCGGGTCGCTGGGAGCGGCGATGGACATATTCAGTGCACGTGCCCGCCAGATGTTTCTTGCGGATCAGGCTTGGGAAAAGATTGCCGAAGGCATAAAGACTCTTTCCAGAATACTGGCCGGCGCATCTGAACTGTTTGATAAGCTTCCGGCGGAAGGAAATCCGTTAATGGACAGAATAAATGCCTTCCACGGAGCTTTTCCGGAAGCGCTCGTCTCTGAACTTGAAAAAGTCGGCAGCCAGGACAAACTGAAGTACGGACATATTCTTTCGCTGGACCGGAAACTCCGTGCAAGAAGACGCCGGCAGGTGAATGACTTGATGTCACTGCTTTACGATATGGATGTTTGGCAGTCTGTGGCGGCTGTCGCCGGAGAGAAGAATTTCTGTGCAGCCGAGGCGGTAGTCGGAAAAGAAAGTTTTGTGGACATCAAGGATGTACGTCACCCTGCTCTTTCAAGGGCCGTATCCAATGACCTGCGGATAGATTCCTCATCCAATGTGTTTTTCCTTACGGGTGTGAATATGGCAGGAAAATCGACTCTGATGAAAGCGGTTGCGGTGTCGGTATATCTTGCGCATATGGGCTTCCCGGTGCCGGCGTCGTCTATGCGTTTCACTCCGTTGGACGGGATTTACACTTCCATAAACGTCCCTGACAATATTGCGAAAGGGTACAGCCATTTCTATGCGGAAGTGTTGAGAGTGAAAGGGATAGCCGAAAAGGTCAGGGACGGTCACCGTCTTTTCATAATCTTCGACGAACTTTTCAAGGGCACCAATGTTAAAGATGCGTACGATGCAACCCTTTCCGTGACTCAGGCATTTGCCAGGCACGTGAACTGCCTGTACATCATTTCCACTCATATAGTGGAAGTCGGGGAGGCGCTCGGTAAAATTTGCGATAACGTGCAATTCCACTGTATGCCTTCCGGAATGGAAGACGGCAGGCTGGTTTACCGTTACAAACTTTGTGACGGAATATCAACGGACAGGCACGGAATGACCATTATCCGGAACGAACATATTCTGGACATCATAAAAGGAGAAAATCAGGAATAGCAGGGACATGAGTTTCGCAATTGACAAACAGACACTGGATGATCTTGGCATCTTCTCCCACAACAGGAAGTTGTCAGTCTTCGCCGTATTCGACAAAACCGTCACAAAGGGAGGTTCCCGTCTGCTGAAGGAAATGTTCTCCAACCCGCTGGACAATCCGGAACTTATCCGCAGACGTTCATCGGCTATAGCCTGGTTCAGGGAAAAGGGTAAGACTTTTACTGCTCCGTCTTCATTATTCGATGCGGCGGAATACTATCTGTCAGTAACAGACGAGCGTACAAGACTCAATGCTGACAATGACTCATTTCTGAAGTCCGTCAGGAAATTGTTGGGAAACGACAGTCAACTGGAGCAACTGGAAGCCGGCATATCATCTCTTGTGGACATCTTTTCAGATTTGCGGGAATTTATTCAGGATATGCTGCCGGATGACGCTATTTGCCGGGTGATGCCTGAGATTTCCGAGATAAACGGCATCCTGACCGACAGGGATTTCATTCCTTTGTACCATACCGCCGGAAAGAAAAAGCTTTCTTCCTCCGACAAGGCTTCACTGGATACTCTCCTGCGCTATGACCATCGTTCTGAAGTACGCAGAGTGCTTGATTTTCTGTATCTTGTAGACGTGTATATTTCGGCTTCAAGAATTTCGTACGAACGCGGATTTTCGATTGCCGAGGTCCTGCCGGCAGAGGCGAATGTGCTGGAAGCGGTGGGAATATATCACCCTGCGCTGGAAAATCCGGTGCCGAATGATATCAGAGTCAGCCGCAAAGGCAATGTCGTTTTTCTCACAGGTGCGAATATGGCCGGCAAATCGACTTTCATGAAGACGTTGGGCATCGCGGTATTCCTTGCCCATGTTGGTTTCCCTGTCCCAGCCGCTTCAATGCGATTTTCCGTCCGTGACGGGATGTATACCACAATCAACCTTCCTGATTCGCTAAACCAGGGTTACAGCCATTTCTATGCTGAGGTCAGGCGTTTGCGAAAAGTTGCCCAGACTGTAAAGCGTCACCGGCATATGGTGGTTATTTTCGATGAATTGTTCCGCGGAACCAATGTCAAGGATGCATTTGATGCGACTGTGGCAGTCACCGAGGCCTTTTCAACGATAAACGAGACCATGTTTATCATTTCCACACATATTGTCGAAGCCGGTGAAGAACTAAGGCATCGTTGTGATAACATCTCTTACCTTTATCTTCCAACACGTATGGAAGGGAAACGGCCTGTATATTCCTATAAACTGAAAGAAGGAATCACCGCTGACAGGCACGGTATGGTGATCATCCACAATGAAGGGATCCTGGATATTCTGGACTGATGAGCCTGGATCGCCGCTGGATATACTCATTTGTTGGTATTGTTTTTCATTCACTGTAACATTAATTTTGCAGTATGGACTATGAGCAGAAATATGGCGACTGTAAAGTGTAGATTGCTTCTTGTGTTGTTTTTGTTTCTTTCTGCCTCGGTTGCCTTGAATGCTCAGACGAGTCATGGCAGGACAGGTGGTGACTTGATCAAAGGACAGGTCACTGACAAAATGACGGGAGAAACGCTTCCCGGTGTCTTCGTCGTTTCCCAGAATCACAAGTACAGCACGATGACGGATGAGAACGGACGTTATTCAATTGTCCGTCCGTCCGAGGATGGCCTTCTCGAATTTTCATGTTTGGGCTATGAGACCAGGAAAGTCAAGCCGGGACAGCAGGAAAAACTGGACGTGGCTCTTGTGGAAGCGTATGAAAGCCTTGATGATGTCATAGTCACTGGCTACAATCCAATCCGCAAGGAGGGGTTCTCCGGAAATACTACGAAAATCAGTAAGGACGAAATCCTGAAGGTGAATCCCAACAACATAATATCGGCCATTCAGATTTTCGATCCGTCTTTCAGGATCAGGGAAAATATCAGTGCCGGTTCTAACCCGAATGCCGTCCCGGAAGTTACCCTGCGTGGTCAGACAAGTGTCAATTCACTTGATGTGTCGGACATTTCCCAACAGTCGCTGAGCGGTACTGCCAACCTTCCGATTTTCATTCTTGACGGATTCGAAGTGGATGTCCAGAAAATCTATGACCTGGATCCCACCAGAATACACAGCATCAATATTCTTAAGGATGCCGCCGCGACAGCCCTTTACGGCTCCCGAGCCGCAAACGGTGTGATTGTAGTTGAATTGCGTTCCCCGCAGGCTGGACAGCTGAGACTCCAGTACAATACGACCTTGACTGTGGAGGCTCCGGATCTGTCTTCGTACAATCTTATGAATGCTTCTGAAAAACTTGAAGCAGAGAGACTTGCAGGATTGTACGACAGCGGTGCGCCCTGGGTCAGTCCTTATACTGACGGGTACTACCAGCGGCTCAACAACGTGATCCGCGGTGTCGATACATACTGGCTGGCGCTCGGACTCCGTACTGCCATTGATCAGCGGCACTCCATCTATGTGGACGGCGGAGAAAATGACGTGCGCTGGGGCATTGAACTGGACTATTCCGGAGACAACGGTGTGATGAGGCATTCGCTGAGGAACGTTACAGATGCTGGATTCTATGTGGATTACCGTATCGGCAGATTCCAGATAAAGAACAAGGCGACGTTCTCTTTCAGCAACAGCTCCGATGTTCCGTTCAATTCATTCAGCGACTATTCCCATCTTCAGCCCTATATGAGGGTGTATGACGATGACGGCAACTACCGCAGGCGTCTGGAGAGTTTTTCCGGATATTCGGGCTCACTGGTGAATCCGCTTTACGAAATCAACAATTACCGCAGCTACAGCACATCGAAGTACAATGAGATCATTGACAATCTGCTGGTTAACTGGGATATCGCAAAAGGCTGGCGCCTTCGCCTTCAGATGTCCGCCACAATAAAGCGCAACACTTCTGACACCTACAAGGATCCTTCGTCATCCTCATATGGAACCGGGAACCTGTCGCTGAACGGAGACAAGAACACGACTTCCGGTGACAGCCACAAACTTGACGGGACTCTTCAGCTTATGTACAATGCCAACATCAAAGGACATAATCTGAATCTGAACCTTTCCACGAACCTTAGGACCACAAAGTCCGTGTCGGAAGCGGCTTCATACCAAGGCTTTCCGGGAGGAGATCTTACTTCGACGAATTATGCGGCGGAGATCGTAGGAAAACCGACGGTGAGTGACAGCCGAAGCAGACTTGTGGGATTCCTGCTCACCGGAAACTATACCTGGAGGGACATCTATTTCGCAGACCTTACCGGCCGTCTTGACGGCTCGTCCGAATTCGGCTCAAACCGCAGGTGGTCAATGTTCTGGGCATCCGGAGCAGGAGTGAATATACACAATTATGCATTTCTGAAACAGAATCCGGTGATTTCAACTTTGAAACTCAGGGGGTCTTACGGCCTGACAGGCAAGACAAATTTCTCACAGTATTCCGCACGCAATCTGTATGAGCTGGAGACAAGCTCCTGGTTTCCTACCGGTTACGGTGTGTTCCTGTCCCAAATGGGCAACCCGGATCTGAAATGGGAACGTACTTACCAGCTGGACTATGGTGGGGAAATCGGGCTATGGAAAGACAAGGTTTATCTCAAGGCATCGGCTTATACTCAGCGCACAGTCGATCTGATTACGGATTTCTCGCTTCCTTCTTCTTCTGGTTTTACTTCGCATAAGGAGAATATGGGAGTTGTGAGGAATACGGGTGTTGAACTTGACTTGCGGATGAGGGTATATCAGGATAAGAACTGGATGCTCACCTTGTTCGGAAATTTCGCCAGAAACAAGAACGTGGTCATTGAAATCTCCGAGGCAATGCAGGCGTACAATAAAAAAGTGGAGGAAATCTTCAAGAATTACAATCCATCCTCATCTTCCGACAGCAAGTACTCGAAGCCGTATCTGAAATATTACGAAGGTGCTTCAATGACCGCGATCGCTGGTATGAAGTCTTTGGGAATCAGCCCATCCAACGGAAAAGAAATCTATCTCAAGCCAAATGGAGAAGTGACCGACAAATGGTCTGCTGAAGACTGGACGGTTATCGGCGACACAGCTCCTAAGGGTCAAGGCTCGTTCGGTTTCAATGCATCCTGGCGCCAGTGGTCAGTGTTCACGTCCTTTATGTACCGTTTCGGAGGTGACGCCTACAACAGCACTCTGGTGGATTATGTTGAGAATGTGAATCTCGCGAAAGAGAATGTTGACCGCAGGGTGCTTCTCGAGCGCTGGCAGCAGCCTGGTGATGTCACTACAATGAAAGACATCAAAGACCGCAATGTGACAACAGGGTCAACGTCACGTTTCGTGCAGAAAGACAATACTCTGCAGTTCAATTCGGTGACATTGAGCTACGACTTCAAGCCGGAGAACCTCCGACGTGTGCACATCGGAATGTGTAGGCTCTCGTTGGTTGCCAACGACATTTTCTACTTGTCTTCAATCCGAAGGGAACGCGGACTTTCATATCCGTTCTCGCGTTCTTTCAGTTTTTCGATGAACATTTCATTCTAAGGAGCTTATGAGAAAGAAAACATTAAAAGTTCTTCTGACGGCTTTTGCAGTGATTCTCGCATCTTCCTGCAACTGGCTGAACGTAACTCCTTCAAATGCGATTGATGAGGATGACCTGTTCACTACAGGCTACGGTTGCCGGAATTCATTGAACGGCATATACCTGAAACTCGGCAGTACCGACCTTTACGGCAAGAATCTGTCCTGGGGACTTCTCAGTGCCATTTCACAGGAATACCTGACTGACTCTTCCGCGCCGGGAGCCAATGCAGCACAGGTATGCAAGGATGGGGCTGACTTTGTCTATAATTCTTCGACGACGGAGCCGATAGTGTCATCAATATGGGAAACGGCATATTCCGTCATCGCCAACATAAACAAGATCATCGAGCATATTGACAAGATAAATCTCAATGAATTCGCTTACGATGAAGAGCGTGATCTGATAAAGGCAGAGGCGTATGCGCTGCGTGCGCTGCTGCATTTCGACCTGCTCCGGCTTTTCGCACCTGCTCCGGCTACGGATCCGACCGGAAGATACATACCGTACAGAGAGGAATTTTCATCGTCCATAGGAGACAAACTTACTGTCAAGGAGGTAATCAACAAGGCGTTGAGGGATATTTCAGTGGCTGAACCAATACTCCGGAAATTCGATGTGGATTTTCATCCTCAGGCTATGTATGCCTATATGATGACAGATCCGACCACCGCAATGAGTGCGCGCTACCGTTTCGACAGCAAGACCTACATCGATGATATGGGACAGTTCTTCTGGTACCGCGGCTGGAGAATCAACTATATGGCGCTTCTTGCACTTAAAGCCAGGATTTGCCTGTACGGAGGAAGCGGTTTCTATCCGAATGCAAAATCTGCCGCTTACGAAGTCTATGATTCTTTCTACAATGGAAAGAGGTGGGTGGGATTCACTCCTGAAAGCAATGTGGCTTGCCAGAAGGATTCCCGTTATACGAAATTGTCTGACGATGTTCTGTTCGCGGCGTATTACCGTACACTGGCGACAGATTACGATGCGGAACTTTTCGGCTCGGACAACAATGTGAAATATCCTCTGGCAAACATTGAGAGCCTTTTCGCAAGTGACAACACCGGCCTTTACAAGGATTGGCGGCACGATTACATCATAGCTCAGACCAATTCATCCAATACTGCTTGGTACACATTGAAATACAGTGTTTCTTCCGAACCCGAGGTGTCCGCCATAGAGAATCCTATGATTCCGGTGATCAGATTCAGCGAGGTCTGCTACATACTCGCTGAGATCGCGGCTTCAGAAGGCAATATCAAGGAAGGCATAACGTATCTCGAAACAGTACGGCGTGCACGCGGAGCGGAACGTTCGCTGTCGCTGAACGTTACCGACGCGAAACAGCTGATGGATGAAATCGTTCTGGATGCAAGGAAGGAATTTCTGTGTGAAGGGAATATGTTCTATATGTACAAGCGGCTGAATTATAAGACGCTGCCAAGTTCGTCGAATCAAGGCGCAACGAAGGATGCCGCCTCTGCCTATGTGCTTCCTGTTCCGACAAGTGAAAGTCCGTTTTAATGTAATGCAATGATATGAGAAGATTACTGAAATACATCATATTTCCTATGCTCCTGTTGTTTGCTCTGTCTTTAGCAGGTTGCAAGGAAGACAGCCTTGAAACTTACAGCGGAGAGAATTATGTGCATTTCGAGCCGGATGCGAATGATGTGGTTTCCGCCAGCTATAATTTTGCCCTTGGAGAAACCACACGGGAGGAACGTTATGATATTCCTGTACCGGTCCGTCTCTGGGGCTTCCTGCCTGATGAGGATTTTACGTTCACTACTGAGATTGTGTCAGAAGGAACTACTGCGCTTCCGTCGGATTATGCTGCCCCGCAGCCGCAGGTGTTCAGGAAAGGGGAACCTTCCGGTACATTCTTTCTGACTGTTTACAGGCGTCCCGAACTGTTGGCCACAGATTTTACGATAGTGGTGAAGATGGTGTCGGCGGAGAACCACGTTGTGGCTCCGTCCTGTTATGCCTCTCTGACCATAAAGGTAACTGATGACCTCAGCGGTTCGAGACCGGTCTGGTGGAACACTACTCCGGCTCTCGGGGAATATTCCGATGTCAAATTCCGTATTTTCAACATCTACCTGGGCAGATTCCTGCAGAAGTTGGACGGGTACAGCCAGATAACATTCAAGAATGAGGCTCTGAAGTTCAAGGCCTGGTGGAAGGAGCAGTGGGATGAGGGCAACTACCGTTATTATGACTCAGACAATATCACACCTCTGTATGAAACGATTCCTGATTAATATATTGAATCTCTGCATTATAGCCGCGTTGGCCTTTGCTGTGGCGTCCTGTATCGAGGACAAGAGCCGTTATGACTACATGAAAACCAACACGGTTACTTTCAAGACTGTGCTTGAGGGTTTCACGTTCACAACAGGTGAGGAGGCTGAAGTAACTGCTCCGATAGAATTTTCTGAACCGTATGACGATTTGTCCAGAATAGACGAAGATTTTGAAATCGACTGGTATGTCGGAAAAGACCTGATCGCTACCGGGTACAAGATAAAACACACTTTCGAACAGTCCGGAGGGTTCGCTTTGATTTTCAAAGTGATAAACCGCACTACGGGGGAAACTTACATCAGCGGTTCGTATTCAGTTGAGTCAAAGAGTCAGGTAGGCTGGGGCTGGATGGTTCTGAGTGCGGATTCTGAAAATAATTCCTGCCTTTCCGTCATCGCACCAGTGACTGGCAAAGTATATTCCCATCTTGAGCGGTCGATCGAAGGCGGTTTAGGGACAGACCCCAAGTCGTTGTACTACTATTATGTGCTTGGCTCCATCGAAGGGTCTTACATCTCCGGACTTGCCAAGGTTATTGTGAACCAGGGGAGCGGAACGGTAACTCTTGACGGCCGTGATCTGCAGAAGGACAAACTGATGAAGGATGAGTTCGAGAACGGTTCCGAACCAGAGGCGGATTTTGAGATGACCGGCTTTGCCTGGAAAAAGAATTACTATCTGATATTCACAAAGGCAGGGAATGTGTATTTGCGCTGTATGCAGAACACAAGCAGTCTTGTAGGGATTCCATACTATGGAACTTATTCCTCGATGCCTTATGCCTTTGACACCGACATTGAAATAGGCGCTGTCGCGGCATTCCAGAATGTGACCTACTGGGCCGCAAATGAAGACAAGGTGCTTATTTACGATGAACTCAATTCCCGGTTTCTTGCATTCGTGCAGGGAACCTATGGGGCGCTGTATGAGGATTATTGTCCTAAAGTGGTGTATTTCAGCTATTACGACTCGGAGACTGAGTTTGACGCGTCAGTCCCGAAGGTCAATGCCCTTGGAGCCGGTACGAAATGTCTAGGACTCGGTTCTTATGAAGAAGTGTACACCGATCCGACTTACGGGGGCCTTACCTTTTATCCAAATTATGTGGCTCTCATGGATTACGGAGGGACAGGCAATTATTATGTCTATGAATTTTCCGTGGAGCCTATGGATTACCGCCGCCATACTGTAATTTCCAACACGCACACACCTTTTTCCGGAGCTGGTGTCCTTTCTGAAGGAAGCGTGGTGAAAATGTCCACCAATTTCAAGAAGAATCCGTATTTTTATTTTACTGACGGAGGCAACCGGCTGTATGTTTACAGTATGGAAGCCAAGTCTCATTGCCTGCTCTATGAAGCGTCCTCGAAAATCACTTCAATATGCTCCAGTCCGACAGATTGTCCGTTCAGTAATTACGGGGCGAATCCAGACACTCCGAACTTCCGGCTGGCATTGGCCCAGGAGGATGGAAAACTGAGCATTGTGGATGTCTCCCAATCGAAAATGGTAAGTTTGTTCGAGGGCTTTTCTCCGAAGATTCTCATTGGTGAGCTGTCCGGATTCGGGGACATAAAATCAATTGTGTGGGCGACAAATTATGAGGGTGAATATTAATGTATCACAATAATATTTTTTTTAAATCATCAACAAAATGAAAAAATCAGTTTATTTTCTCGGTGCTGCACTCGTTGTGTTGTGCGCCGCAAGCTGCGAAAAGGATCCCGTGGATTTCCCTATTGTAGGACCTTTCACATTTACAGGTACTTACAATACCTATTCACATGGTACGCAGGGTTGGACCGAAGACGACCAGATCGGCATTTTCGTGACTTCAGACGGTGTCGCCCAGTCGAATCTGCTCTACACTCCGGCCGAATGGTGCAAACTTGAGGAGAGCGAGTATATGCCAGGCTATTTTATTTACGGTGACCCTGTACTTACAACCACCTTCAAGGCCGCTTCAGAGCAGGCTGGATTCAAGCAGGGCGAGCATATGGTATATGCATATGTTCCGTACAACGCTGTAAACAAAGATTTCACAGCAGTCAGGATTCAGGACAACGGAAGCCAGGAGTACAATTCCACAGATTATGCTCCGTCCCAGAAATACAATTTCGCCTATGCTAAACTTGCTTCTCCAGTAACCGAATACTCTGCGGAAGCGATTTCACTCGGTGATTTCGTGACACCGTTCACTCAGATCACCATTCCTTCTCCGAAATTCAAGAATGAAGACCTTCTGAAGGGCGGCGAGTCAATCGACAAGGTTGTGATCACGTCATCAGTTGACATCGCAATCGCAGACGGAACAATCAATCTTGAAACAGGGGAGATTTCAGGAACCAAATCCAAATCAATCGAAATCAGTTTTGCAAATAACAAAGCCCAAGTGGATTATAATGACTGGCTTGGGGCATCTCTCCCAACTTTCTATGTGATTGCCGCAACAGATTTCGAAACAGCCAATGCTGCGGAATATACAATCTCCGTGACAATAGATGGGAAGGAATACAAAGCGACAGGTAAGCCGTATGACAAATGGATTACTGAGGGTAATGTGAATCTTTACAACGCATTTACCATCGAATAATCCGCGGAGTGCGATCCACTCCTAGCTGGTATTTCCAAACAGAAGGGAAGACATTGCCTCAGAGGCCTGTCTTCCCTTACTTTTTAAGTACTTGCCAGCATCCGCATCCCTTAAGATGTTTACTGTGCGTAATGTAATAGGGGGGCAGTTGGGGCGGAACGGAGTATCTTGCGGATTCTTGAAACCTCTAAAGCAAGTGGCCGAGGAAATGGGCCTTTTCAGCATCTGAGAGGCCGCGTCTGCGGGCATATTCATCGACAGCCTCTTCGCTCAGGCGGCGGA
>CAVEYE010000078.1:0-14064 GCA_963619595.1 bacterium
TTCTACGTCAAGGCCTTTGAGATCGGCCGGAGAATTGATGTTTTCGATGTACATAAGCAGATTATTTTCACATTAACGCAGACCGGCCCGACAACCCACAGGTTTTCCGCAGCCGTTCCTCACGACGCGAATTTCATATTTTTTACCGGATAGCCCGTTACCGTTTTTCTTGTCCGGATTACCTTTTTTACATTGTGAAGGCCGGGTCTGTCCGACCGGCCAAACTTAAGAATATGTCTGGCGGCTTGTCAGCCAATGCGTCAGGCTAGAACCTGTTCCCTGTCAAAGACAAGGGAAAGGCCTGTCACAGGAGACCTGTCGATGTACTTCTGGATGATGAATCTCGAGAGCATCCCGACAAAATAGCCGATGGCGACTCCGACAAAGGCTCCGACGACCACATCGCCGAAATAGTGTTTGCCCACAAAGATGCGGCTTGCGGCCACAAGGAAGGCCCAGAGCAGGGCGAATTTGTAGAACCCGTTGTAGGTGTGCGAGACATCATTCCTGAAGCCTATGATCAGGCACATAGCCAGGGCGAAGGCGTTAGCCGCATGGGCCGAGAAGAAACCGTAGAACCCTCCCCTGCCCTCCAGAACGGTAAGTCCCCCGGAAAGCATCCTTTCGCTGTAGCTCGGCCTGAGCCTCAGGACGGAATTCTTGACCAGGTTCGAGAACTGGTCGCAGAGGCCGAAGGCGATGGCGGCGGAGATCAGTACCACGACGGCCCTCTTCCAGCCGAGCCTGCGGAAAAGCATCCAGGCGCAGATCAGATAGGCCGGAATCCAGATGGTCTTGTCTGACATCAGGACCCAGAGCTGGTCTGTGGCCGGGACGCTCAACCCGTTAAGGAACAGGGTGACATCCTGGTCACAGGAGTGGATGACATTTATCAATGAAGCGCAGACCATAGCATATCCTTCAGTTCCTTCAGTCCTTCACCGGTGATTGATGAGATGAACACGTGCGGAACGCCTTTCGGAAGCGTTTTCTCCACGTCCTGCTCGATTTCCTTGTCGATGAGGTCGCACTTGGTGACGGCCAGGACGCGGTCCTTGTCGAGAAGTTCCGGATTGTACTCCCGAAGTTCATTGAGAAGGGTCTCGTAGCCAGCCGTAAGGTCGTTTTCCTCCGCCGACAGCATAAAAAGCAAAACTGAGTTGCGCTCTATGTGGCGCAGGAAGCGGATTCCGATGCCCTTTCCCTCGTGGGCTCCCTCGATGATGCCAGGTATGTCGGCCATCACGAACGACTGGTCGTCGTAGTACTCTACGATTCCGAGATTCGGCTCAAGGGTCGTGAAGGCGTAGTTGGCGATTTTAGGCTTCGCGGCCGTGAGGGCGGCCAGCAAGGTGGACTTGCCCGCGTTCGGGAATCCCACAAGACCGACGTCGGCGAGGACTTTCAGCTCAAGGATGAACCAGCCTTCCTGGCCTTCCTCACCGGGCTGTGAGAAACGGGGAGTCTGGAGAGTGGAGGTCTTGAAATTGTTGTTGCCCAGACCTCCGCGGCCTCCCTTGCAGAGGATTCTGGTCTCGCCCGGCTCCATCATCTCGAACAGGACCTCTCCGGTCTCGGCATCTTTCGCGACTGTGCCGACCGGCACGTCAAGAACGACATCGGCGCCGTTCTTGCCGGTTCTGAGTCCGCCTTCGCCGTGAGCGCCGTCCTCGGCCTTCACGTGCTTGCGGTACTTCAGATGGATCAGCGTCCAGAACTGCGGGTTGGCCTTGAGGATGATGTGACCTCCGCGGCCTCCGTCACCTCCGTCCGGCCCGCCTTTAGGGACATACTTCGCTCTGTAGAGATGGGTGGACCCTGCGCCGCCGTGTCCGGAGGCGCACCAGATCTTCACATAGTCTATAAAATTGCTGTCTGGCATAATTCGCTTAATATCAATGCATTCAATTCTCAGAAGCGGCACGGGCAACAAAACAACGGCAAAACTGTCTGAGCTAACGAGAGACAAGCGCCGCGGACAATTTGAAAGTGGAAGCGGTCAATAAGCTTTCTCCGCCCCAGATTTTCCGGCCTTTTCAATGAACAGACGCGAAGATACACATTTTTTCCGAAGGGGTCATCATTTCACTTGTGTTCGTTTCCGTTATGGCACTTTGAGCGTCACCCTGTTGTCACGGGATTGTCCAACCATCATCAAATAAAAGTAAGTGGGAGAATTTTGGAGACTATACCCTAAACGATGAGATTAAGGAATATCCGGCACATAACTTCATCGCGTTAAGCCCAATGAAGAGGATGACGGGAGCGTTTCGGAACGGAAACGATGCGGTCACACATACCAGAAAGGGTAACGGGATCATTTTCCGCCTTATCTGCGCCCGTCACGCACGCAACTCACGTGACGGCATCATTATCGGCTCTATCCGCTCCCGTCACACGCCCCGCTGCGTGTGACGGCATATTGGGTAACATTTTTTGCGGATAATCATTCCAGTCTACCATAAAAGCATATAGTTACCATTTTTTTGCTTATATTCGGCAAAATATTATGAATAAAATTATGAGAAGATTATTTACGACTATTCTGCTGGCTATGGCCATCTGCCTTGGCTTCAGCGCGGGTGCCCAGGTGATCCAGGGCAGCAATTACGGGACAATAGGCTACATCAAGAGCGACGGCACGGTGCAGGACAAATCCTACAGGACCATAGGCCACATTAAAAGCGACGGCACGATCCAGGACGGTTCCTACAGGACTCTTGGCCACATCAAGTCAGACGGCACGGTGCAGGACGCTTCCTACAGGACAGTGGGCCACATTAAAAGCGACGGCACGATCCAAGACGGTTCCTACAGGACTCTCGGCCACATCAAGTCAGACGGCACGGTGCAGGACGCTTCCTACAGGACCCTCGGTTATGCCAAGAACATCCCTGCAAAATGGGCGGCGGTCTATTTCTTTTTCATGTTCTAAACTGCCGGAACGGCATAATCGAATATTTTACCCGCAATCGCGGGTTAACAAAAAAGTTAGTGTCTAAAACAATAATGTTTCAGACACTAACTTTCAATATTTTCCAAGAATATCAGTCAACGAAGACGATTTTGGATTTGTCTCTCGGTTTGGCCTCAGGATTCTCGGCAGGATAGCCGAAAGCTATGGCGTAAAGAAGCTCATAGCCGTCTGAGAACGCCAGCTTGTCCAAGAAGAACTTGCCTTCAGGAGACTTGAGGAACTGGACCGGACCGCCGAGGCAACATGAACCGACACCGAGGGACTTGGCGGCGATGACCATATTCCCGCCAAGAAGACCGCAGTCGATCCGGGACATCCCGTATGCCGGGTCGCAGGCTATGAAAGCCACGACAGGGGCGTTACGGAACATATTCACAAACCCAGGATCCTCGCCGAATTTTGGATTGACCGCGAGGAAGGCGGAGGTCACCTCGGCGATCGCGTCGGCGTTGTCCACGACACGGATCTCCCAGCTCTGACGGTTCATCCCGTTCGGAGCGTTGATGCCACACTCAAGGATGACATTCATTGTGTCGCGGGAGACAGGGACCGGTTTGTAGGCCCTTACGCTCCTGCGTGCCATTATCGTCTCGATGGCAGGCGACGTGATGCCTTCCGGCTGGACGGTTGCGGCAGGCTCGCCAGTCTGGCCGCAGGAAAGGGGGGCGAGGGTAGCAACCGCTGCCAGCGCCCGAAGAATTAACTTTCTGATGCTCATATCCAAGTATTTTAGTGATGTGATTTTCGATTCTATTTCCCGAACGTCTTCTCAAGAACTTCTTCGATGACCTGAGGGAAATGCTCCATCTCAAGAACGTGTTCCTTGGCGGCGATGTCATCGGGAGTGTCTTCAGGGCTGAGCTGCGTGCTGAACTGTGCTATGATCTCCCCGCCATCGACCTTGCCGCTGACCCAGTGGACGGTCATCCCGGTCTCGGACTCCCCCGCCGCCTTCACGGCCTCGTGGACGTGGTGACCGTACATCCCCATACCACCGAACTTCGGCAGAAGCGCAGGATGGAGATTGATCATCCTGCGGTCATATTCACGGATAAGGAAATCCGGGATGACAAGCAGGAAGCCCGCCAGCACGATGAAGTCTATTGAATATTCCCGCATCAGAGGCAGAAGGAAGTCTTCGCGGCCGAGGTCCGCCTTCGGCACCACCGCGGTCGTAACTCCCAGTCTTTCAGCCTTTTCCAAAGCCGGGACACCGGGTTTGTTGGCCACTACGAGAGCGACGCGAACCTTTTCGGAGCCTTTGAAGTACTTGATGATGTTCTCACAGTTCGTGCCGCCTCCAGATGCGTACACAGCCAGATTTATCATATTGTCAGTTAATTATTTCCCACCATCGCCGAATCCCTCGGGGATGGTGCGGATGTTGATGTCGCGCTGAGGGAACGGAATTTCTATGTCATTATCGTTCAATGCGTTGTAGATGAGTTCATTGGCCGCGGCGATGTAGCCTGTGCGCTGCTCGACAAGCACGTACTGCTTCACGACCAGATCCACGCTGCTGTCGCCGAAACCGTTAAGCACAACCTGCACGCCGTACTTGGGGTCGACGACCTGCCGACCGAACTTGTCAGGTTTCTGGAGCGAAGCCAAAGCTTTGACTATCACCTTTCTGGCAACCCTGACATCGGTGCCGTAGGCGATTCCTACAGGCAGCCCGAGATATTCATAAGAATGGTTGCGCGTGAGGTTCTTGAAGTTCTTGGAGAACAGGGAGCTGTTCTGGAAGGCCATCACGCTGCCGTCGAGGGCCTCGATGAGGGTCGTCTGGTAGGTGATGCTGTCGACTTTGCCGCGCACTCCGTCGCATTCGATGTAGTCCCCCACCCTCAGGCGGCCGGACATCAGCTGCACGCCGCAGAAGAAGTTGTTGAGGATGTCCTTCATCGCGAAACCGAGACCGGCGGCGAGACCGGCCGTGATCACCGACAGGGATTTGGTAGGGATCTTCAGCAGGGAAATCGTCAGGATGAAGTAAGTACCCCAGACGAGGATTCCGATGACATTGTTGGCGAGAGTGAGGTTGAGCTCGTTCTCGCGGATCATGGAGGCTCCGCTGCGGCTCAGGGCCTTGCGCATCTTGTAGATCCTGTAAAGTGAACGTACAAGGTAGCAGATGTACTTGAAGGCGAAGAACAGGCCGGTGACCAGAACCATCTTGGACAGAGACAGATGCAGGTACTCGTAGTTGAAGAACGGGTAGAAGAACATGTCCATGCAGACCTCCGTCAGGTCAAAGACCTCGGACGCCATGTAAAGGCAGAACGGAATGGAGAGCAGGTACAGCACAGGGATCAGCACCATGTCGACGAGGTCGTAGAGCCAGGTGACGAGGATGTAGGAGCCCTTGTCCTTGCCGACCACGTTGCGGTGCTTGATCCTGTAGGCCCTCACCAGGATGTCCACCCTCTTGCGGCGGTATCTTCTGAGAATATGGTCGCAGGCGACTATGAGCTGGGCGACCGTCAGCTGGAAAATCCACCAGATGTAGACCTGCAGGCCGAGAAGGCTGTAGCCGCAGATGGCTATGACGAAGGTCAGGGCGGTCACGATGAAGGAAGCCACGGCGTAGTACTTGTCGCTTTTCGGCACCTTCGGGCCGTTGCGGTGGATGGAAGCCCACTGCCAAAGGCCGAAAGCCACCAGCAACGGAGGGAAGACCAGCGCTATCAGACTGTTAGGTATGAATATGATTCTGAATGTTATCACAAACAGTCCGACCAGCATTATCGGGGTGTAGACCGCCATTCCGTAGTTGATCTGTCTGCTTTCGTAGCGGATCAGGATCGAGGTCAGCACGGCTATGAGCAGGAGGGCGAACTCAATGAGAAGTCCGGAGGCCATCGTGAAGAAATTCGATGTCGCCGGCGCCTGACGGACTATGCCTATCACCACCACGAAAAGAACAGCGGCGCCAAGCATGAAGATGGCGGCCTCCCGCTTCCGGAACCATTCAGTCCGGAAGAAGCTGACCTTCCGCATCAGCAGCTTGACTATCAGCATACTGAGCAGGGTGGCGATGGCCAGGTAGACGAGCACCATAAACGAGAAACCGAGGACGATAGGTCCTTTCCATTCGCTCTTGACATCGGTCAGGTAGGCCCTGCTGTACTTGTCGCTGAAATCCTTGGACGCCCTTGAGACATAGGATCCAAGGTTCGTCAGGATGTACCAGTAATTGTCCTGTCCCTCGATGAAGATCTTCTTCTGGACGAGTTTGTAGCGTTCCTGGGCGTAGTCGTAGGCCTCTTTTAGACGTTTGTCGGTGGTCTCGTAGTACTCGTTGTCCTCGACCAGATGGTCGCGGGTCCCGGTGTACATCTGCAGAAGTTTGGAGGAATAGTAGAGGCAGCTGTCCCTCGCTATCTGCGACAGGCTGTCGAGGGTGAAGGATTTGAATTCGTGCGTCTCGTCCTCGTCGTGACGGCCGATGAAAGCCTTCGACTCGGCGAACGAAGTTCCCGGCAGGATGTGGCCTTCGAGAGTGGCCGACAACGAGTCCAGAAGCGACGGTCCGAGGCTGTCCGGCAGCTCGACCATCTCCGGAGGCAGCACCTTCAGCGCCGTCACTAGACGGTCGTACCTGTCGATTTCCACGTCCAGATAGGAGATGATGTTGTCGTAAGGCATCCGCCTCTGGGTGAAACTGTGGTACTGGTCGGTGGCGCGCTGGAGCGCGTAGGTGAGGTCGAACGTGAAATCCTGTTTCTGGGAGTAGAGCATCAGCGAGAGCTCGTTGCAGCTCTGGATCAGGTGGACGAGTTCCTCGTGCTGGCTGCCGTCCTGGCTCTCGAACGACTTCTGGCTCTTCTCCATCTCTGAATATGCCTTCCGAAGCTCGTAGCGGAGAACCTGCAGGGTCTGCGAGAGGTTCTTCTCGTTGAACACCGCCTGCGATGAGACACAGGTCAGCAGCAAGCCGGCCACGGTCAAAGCAATCCTCTTGAATATTTTCATTTCAACTTTCGTTTGTAACAAAGTGCCAAGGTGTTTCGCACATGCGAAACTTGAATATCATCATTTCACCTTTCCTTTTTCACTTCACGGCGACCTCCGGCGGAAACGCCTTGCGAAACGGAGGTCAGTTCCGAAAAACCTACAAAATTAACAAATTTCCGACAAGGAACGGACAGAGGCTGACAATAGGTAGGATCAGATGTTCGGAGTGTCCCAGACCTTGGTCTGGGTGCAGTTGAGCATCACGACCTGACCGCCGCAGCTCATCCTGAACTCACCCGTCTCAAGACGCCATTTCCCGTCAGCGCCCACGAAAGCGAGTTCGGAAGCCGGGATGGAGAACTTCACTGTCTTGCTCTCCCCTGCCGCGAGAGAGACCTTCTCGAAGCCGCGCAGACGGCGCACGTCAGGGATGATGCTGGCGATGATGTCGCTTGAATACAGCAGCACAGCCTCCTTGCCATCGTGCGAGCCGGTGTTCTTCACCGTGATCTCGAACTCAAGGTTGTCGTCGGCGGTGAAATCCGGGCCACCGGCGCATCTGAAGTCTGAATATTCAAAAGAAGTGTAGCTGAGTCCGTGTCCGAAAGGCCACTGCACATCCATCACCGCGTCGTAGTTGTAGGCCCCCTCCATCGTCTCCCGGCTCTCGGAAACCTTGTAGTCATAGGTGTGCAGGGAGTTGACGTACTTGGGATAGGTGAAAGGCAGTCTGCCGCTGAAATTCTCCTCGCCGGACATCAGAGCGGCGAGAGCGTCTCCGCCCTGGTTGCCAGGAAGCATCACATCAATGACGGCCTTGGCGAGAGGCTCGATGTCTCCTATGACACGCGGACGGCCTTCGTTCAGGACAAGGATTATCGGTCTGCCTGTCCCGGCAAGTCTCTTCACGAGTTCCTTCTGATTGGACGAAAGGTTGAGGTCATCGATGTTGCCCGGGGTCTCGCAGTAACTGTTCTCCCCGACGCAGGCGACGATGACATCCGCCCTCGAAGCGGCGGCCACAGCCCTGGAAATGCCATCCGTGAACTCCTTCTGCCAGGCACCGGAAGCCCAGCGGTCGCTCTCGTCATAGACGACACCCGGCTCGAAGGTCACGTTCTTTTCCCCGAACTTCTCCGCAAGGGCCTCGTAGATCGTGTTCCGGTCAGCGGCGAACCTGTCGGCGTCGCCCTGCCAAGTGTAGGACCAGCCACCGTTCAAAGCTCTCATTGAATTGCCGTTAGGGCCTGTCACCAGAATCTTTGTTCCATATTCAAGAGGAAGGATGCCGCCCTCGTTCTTGAGCAGGACCTCGGACTCGACGGCGGAGGCATAGGCAGCGTCCTCGAACTCCTTGCCGGCGAACCTGTCATAGCCGCTGACATCCCAGACAGGATTGTCGAACAGGCCGAGGCGGAATTTCAGACGGAGGATCCTGCGGACAGCGTCGTCGATCCTCGACATCGGAATGAGTCCGGCCTCGACATCTTCCTTGAGGTCGACACAGCACTGGAAGTCGTAAGGGTCCATCACCATATCAATGCCGGCGTTTATGCCCATCGCAAGCGCCTCCTTGCGGTCTTTGGCCACGTGGTCACGCTCGAAGAGATTGTTGATGTCGGCCCAGTCAGTCACGATCATTCCGTCCCAGCCAAGGCCCTCCTTGACCCAGCCGGTCAGAAGTTCAGCGTTGGCGTGCGTAGGCACACCGTTGATGGAGGCGGAATTGACCATTAAGGTCAGAGCACCGGCCTCGATGCAATCCTTGAACGGGCGGAAGTACTTCTCCTTCAAATCGTTCTCAGCGATGATGGCTGGAGTCCTGTCCTTGCCGGACACAGGGACACCGTAGCCCATGAAGTGCTTCAGGCTGACGGCCACGTGTCTGCCGTCGACGTTGTTAGGGTCATCGCCCTGGAGAGCCTTGGTCTCTGCCACGGCCATCTCGGCGTTGAGATAGGCATCCTCGCCGAAACTTTCCCACATTCTCGGCCAGACCGGATCGCGGCCCAGGTCCATCACCGGGGAGAACACCCACGGCACCATAGCCGCGCGGGTCTCGTAGGCCATAGCCTCGCCCATAGCCCGGGCATATTCACGGTTGAAAGTCGCCGCGAGGTTGATCTCCTGCGGGAAGAAAGTCCCGTCAGTAAGATAGGTCGCGCCGTGGATCATGTCAAGACCGTAGATGCAAGGGATGCCGATGGCCTCCATCGACTTGTTTTGGATCTGCGAGACGAGTTCAGCGGTGAATTCCCTGCTCTGGGCCTCGTCCCAGAATACATTGAGAATCGAGCCGACCTTCATCTCGCCTATCACCTTCTGGAGTTTCTCCTGATCGAGGGTGCGGCCGTCGGCGGAAGTCACCGTGGAAGAGGTCAGCTGGACCATCTGACCGACTTTGGCGGTGAGGTCCATCGTACGCAGCACGCTGTCCACTTTGCGTTCAATCTCCGCGTCACGGGCGACAGCAGTCTTCGACACCCGCCCGGAACCTCCCCCGGCACAGCCGGCGAGCAAGACAGCCACAAGCGACAAGGCTGAAAAAGTCAAATGTCTGTTCATATCGGTTTAAGATCAATGTTGTTAAAAATCAATGTTTTGCTTCATATTCATCCAGCAGGCTTCTGTAATGCCGGCAGGTCGAATCAAGCGCCGGGAGGTTCTCCGGTTTCACGGGTTCGGAAGGAGGCGACACCATCTTGAGCGGATTGATAGGTGTCCCGTTCTTCCACACCCTGAAATCCAGGTGAGGTCCCGTGGAGAGTCCCGTAGAGCCGACATAGCCGATGACTTCGCCCTGACGCACTCTCGCGCCCGCCTTGATGCCCTTTCCGTAGCGGGACAGGTGGAGATAGGCGGTAGTGTAGACTGAATTGTGCCTGATTTTCACAGTGTTGCCACCACCGTTCGACCAGCCGGCGCTGACCACCGTCCCGTCGCCGATGCTCATCACCGGAGTACCGGACGGAGCCGCGTAATCCACCGCCGTGTGCGGTCTGACCTTGCCTGTCACTGGATGCTTGCGGTGGTAGGAGAAGCCGGAACTGATTCTCGAGAACTTCAGAGGAGCCTTCAGGAAGGCCTTGCGCAGGCTCTCGCCTTTTTCGTTCCAGTAAAGATTGCCTTTGTCCCCCTGGTCGAAGCGGATGGCCGGGATCACCTTCCCGTCCCGGATGAACTCCGCATAGTAGATCGTGTCGACGGCCATCACTTCCCCGTCGCACTTCAACTGGTTGTAAAGCACCCTGAAGCGGTCGCCCTCCTGCAGACCGAAGAAGTCCACCGACCAGGCGTAGATCTCGGAAAGAGGGACTATCAGCTGCGGGGACTTCCCGGCGGCGATCATGTCGTTCCAGAGCGAGGACGTGATCGTCACGTCTGCCGCCTCACGGGAACTTTCCACAGGTTTCGACCATTCCCATACCTTGAAAGGAGCAGTTGTCTTGAATATGACCCTGTCGGCCCTGTTGCGGGTGTAGACCAGATAAAGCAGGGAGTCCACCGCAGTAGAATCAGGAAGGTAATAGGCCTCGAGGGAATTGCCGGCGATCACTTTCCGGACATCGAAGACGGAATCGCAGGCGGAAGCGACTTCAATGGCGTCCGTCATTGAAAGACCGAGACGGGTCATCAAGCCCGTGAACGTCTCCCCGCTCCTGACTTCGTCCTCGACAAGACGAAGGGAATCCGGCCAGAAGCCCATGGCCGGCACTGAATCCTTGACCTCAACGGCCTCCGAAGGCGGTCCGGCGGGCTTTCTGTGGCATCCCTGTGAAAGGGACAGCGCGGCGAGAGACAAAAAAACAAAAATTATCTCAAGATTTTTTTTTCGCATAATCGCAAATTTAAGAAAAAACCCCCGCCTTGACGCAAGGAAGACAGAAAAAAAGGATTATGTTCGCGATGTCACCGCGGAGAGCGGTGGCCATAAACCTGAAAAAATACCAAGTTATGATGAACCTCAAGACTTTGCTCTCAGCCGCGGCGCTGCTTCTCGCAGTACCGCCCACGGTGGCGCAGACACACAGACCGGCTGTCACGGTGAGCGGCCACGTCACGGACAAGTCCACCGGCGAGACTCTCATCGAGGCCGCTGTCTTGAGCGGCGAGGCCGGAGCGGTCACGAACAGTTACGGATTCTACACCCTCACCCTGCCGAAGGGCGAAGGCGTGACGCTGAGATATTCCTACGTCGGCTACCGCGACACGACGGTGACCCTCGACCTCGTCCGGGACACCACGGTGAACGTCGTCCTGGAGGCGGATTCGAGGCTGAGCGAGGCAGTGGTCTCGGCCCGGAAGGAGACGGGGATAACCGCGACCAGGATGAGCGCCATCGAAATCCCGATGAACCTGATCAGGAACACACCCACCCTCTTCGGCGAATCCGATGTGCTGAAGACCATCCAGCTGATGCCGGGAGTGCAGGGCGGAACGGAAGGCTTTTCAGGAATATACGTGCGCGGCGGCGGCCCTGACGAGAACCTTCTCCTTCTGGACGGGGTCTCGCTGTACAACGCTGAGCATATGCTCGGACTGTTCTCGATTTTCCAGCCGGAAGCGGTCAAGAAGGTGACCCTGCACAAGGGGGCGTTCCCGGCCAGGTACGGCGGCAGGATCTCCAGCATCATCGACGTGAGGACGAATGACGGCAACCTGCAGGAGACGCACGGGACAATCGGGGTCGGGCTGCTGAGCGACAAGTTCCATCTTGAAGGCCCGGTCTTCAAGGGTAAGACCGCCTACTCGGTCAGTGCCAGAGGGATGCACACGATTCTGTTCGACGGACTTCTGCGGGCCCTCAAGGTGCCGGCCAACTACTTCTTCTACGACCTCGACGCCAAGGTCTCGCACAGGTTCAGCGACTCCGACAGGCTGTTCCTCAATGTCTACCACGGGCGGGACGTGTTCTACTACAAAGACAAGGAGGAGGACGACAGTTCCTACGGACTATCAAACGTTTCCGATGACAAGACCAGGATCAGCTGGGGCAACACGACCGCCTCCCTGAGGTGGAACCACGTCCTAGGCGGAAGGCTCTTCGCCAACACCACCTTCGCCTGGACCGGCTACGACATGGACATGGGCTACACGACCAGGACTGAAGACAACATCGGCGGGAATGCGGCCAAGTACACCTACAAGTTCGACTACGCCTCCGGAATCCGCGACATCACGGCGAAAATCGACTTCGACTACACGCCTTCTTCCCGGCATCTTGTCAAGTTCGGCGGTGAATATGTCCACCACACCTTCGTTCCGGAGACCTGCTCTTCCGTCGAGAAGGAGGAGAACGGAGGGAAGACCGTGACCGACACGACCTACACCAACGGCAAGAATCCCGACAGGAAAGGACACGAGTTCTCTCTCTACGCCGAGGATGACTTCTCCGTCTGGAAATGGCTGACCCTCAATCCTGGACTGCACCTTTCAATGTTCGTCACCAGCGGCAGGACCTACTGGTCACCAGAGCCGAGGGTCTCGGCCAAAGTGGATTTCGGCAAAGGCGTGAGCGCCAAGACGGCATATTCAAGGATGTCGCAGTACGTCCACCTCCTTTCCTCGGCGAGGATCACGCTCCCCGTCGACCTCTGGGTCCCGATCACGAAGGACATCAAGCCAGTCACGGCCGACCAGTACTCCCTGGGTCTGTACTACAGCGGGCTGCAAGGCTGGGAATTCTCCGTCGAAGGCTACTGGAAACAGATGCACAATGTCCTTGAGTATAAAGACGGCATCACGTTCCTCGCCAGTTCCCAATCCTGGGAGGACAATGTCGTGATGGGCGATGGGAGAGCCTTCGGAGTCGAATTGTTCATCCAGAAGACGATGGGAAAGACAACCGGATGGCTCGGCTACACTCTCGCCAAAAGCGACAGGATCTTCGCCAACGGCCTGATCAACAACGGAGAACGCTACCCGTACCGCTACGACCGCCGTCACAACATCTCGCTCGTGGTCAACCGGAAGCTGGGTGAAAAATGGGACATCAGCGCCGTCTGGACTTTCGCCACCGGAGGAGCCACGACCGTGCCGGAAAGGGAGGTTGTCCTGCAGCAGCCTGACGGCACTTTCGTGCAGGTGGACTACTCCTCTCACAGGAACAACTACAGGCTGCCGCCGAGCCACAGGCTGAACATCGGAGTGAACTACCACAAGAAGAAAAGACGCGGGGAAAGCGTCTGGAATTTCGGGGTCTACAACGCCTACAACAGGCTCAACCCGAACTTTGTCTTCTACAGGTCAGACTCGGTCGGCGAGGCTGACAGCAATCTCTACGTGAGGAGGGAGAAACTCAAATCCATTACGATTCTCCCGGTCATTCCATCCTTCGGCTACACCTACAACTTCTAAGACAATGAGAATCACAGGAATATTCAAAAAGATCATTTTCGCCGCGGCCTCAGCGGCCTTCCTCTGCGCCTGCGAGAAGGAAGTGGATTTCCACAGGGACGACATTCCGGCGCAGCTTCAGATGAACGCCCAGCTTTGCGTGGGCGACTCCATACACGCGGTCTATCTCGCCGTCAGCAAGGATGTCAAGGTCGAGAGCGTGACATCCGGCACCGTCGCCTGCTTCGTGAACGGGACGAAGGTGGCCGAGGGGGTCAGGGACGACAGGGATGACGCTCTGTTCGAGAGAGAAAGCTCGACAGAGGCGTACGGTTTCTCCGCAAGCGGAATGAGGCAGACCAGGTTCACCTTCAAGGCAGACTTCCTGCCGGGCGACATAGTGAGGATAGAGGCGACCGCCAACGGAGGAGCCTACAAGGCATATTCAGAGGTGACAGTGCCATACGCTCCTGCCATCTCGATCGCCGACACCGTCTGCGTGCAGAACCCGGCTGTCACCTACAGCGACCAGGTGTACAGGATAAAGATCCAGGGCCAGGACATCAAAGGAGAGAACAGTTTCTACCGGCTGACCGCGGACTATGAGAGAAGAGACGACCTCTACATCTACCTTGACTGGATCGACGAGGACCAGAAGCATCAGGTCTTCCATCAATCGAAAGGGCTGGTCATCGACAAAGGCAGCGACCCGGTCCTTCAGGACGGCGCTCCCGCCGAGGACATCGACCTGACCGGCGCTTCGGAGAACATCTACAACGTCTTCTCCGACAGGC
>CAVEYE010000079.1:0-2112 GCA_963619595.1 bacterium
CGGTCGTAGCGGAGGCCGACAAGACGGGCGGCAAGCTCGTCGGCCGGGGTGTCGAAGAGAAAGTCGCCGGTGAATTCGAGGCGGGAGATGAGGCCGCGGTCTATGCGTAGATTGGCCTCGACATTGCCGCAGAAAAGGCGTGCCTTGCAGACGAAACCGGCTTCGTGCGAGTGGCCGTAGATGAAATCCCAGGTGGCGAACTTCCCGGCCGCAAGCCTCCTGACCTCAGCGATCTGGTCCTCAGACAGAAACATCCGACCGTCACCGGCGGAGAGAATCTCCTGCAGGGCCGCCTGAAGGTCATCAAGGGAATTGAACTTCGGGAGATACTCCTTCAGATTCGCCACGCGGCTGCGCACCGAAGCGATGCCCTTGGCCTGCATCTTCGAGCCGGGAGTGTCCAGCGCCTTCACAAGAGTGTCAAGGTCAACGTCATACATCAGCGTTCCGTGGATGATTTCCTGATTGTGCGACACACGGCGGGCGTACCCCGAAACCTTCCTGCCATCTATGAATATGTCGTTGCGGCCCGTGAGTCCAGCATCCACACCAAGCTCACGCAAAGCATCCACAATCGGCTGCGGAGAAGGACTCCGGCCGATGATCGTGTAGTTCAGGTTCTGAAGATCATGGTAGACAGCCCCACCGCCCGTCACGCGGCGGGCCAGCGAAATCCCCTCAGCTGAAAGAAAATCCAGATTGACCTCGCTGAAAGCGTTCTGGTTCAAGCCTATGATGACGGACGGTCTGTTCCTCCACAGGTAGAAATACGGCTCATCAGAACGGACATTCTCAAGGCAATATTCATCGAACGCCAGGTTGAAATACGGGTCGGTGGAATCATTGGTGAGGTACTTCATCTTCTATCACGGGGATTATGTATTTCTTGATTTCGGGATAGTTCGGCAGATGCGTCCCCGGGTAGGAATGAGACCGGCCCGGATAATGCTCCTCGAACTCGTCGCTGCAGTCCACCATCTCGTCCCGGTCAGCGAACATTCCGGTCGTCAACGCAGTCTCTGCGGCATCAAGTCCGTCAAACTGAACGGTTTCCAATCGGGCATATTCATCGCACACCGCTTCGGTGACGGTGAAGGTGAGCGCCCCGTCGCGGCGCGGGGAAAGATATTCACACTCCCCCACTTTCGTGCGAAGGAGCCGCGAGATGTGGAAGTCCGGGTTGACCAGGATTTTACGGAAGCCGCGGAGTTTCTGCGCCCAGAACCCGCCGAGCGACAGTCCCACAACGAGGTCAGGCCGCTCGTCCCGGCATATTCCTTCAAGCATTGCCAGAGCCTCGCCCGGCTCGATCGGGACATCGGGAGCGATGACCTCGCTCCCCTTGAGAAGAATCCTAAGGGAAGAGGCCATCTTGTAGGCTCCGGAGGACGCAAGTCCGTGGATGAAAAGGACTTTCATCGGAAATCAGTCCCTGTGGCTTTCGAGGATCAGGTCGCTCAGTTCCTTGAGGTCGCGGACAATGAAGTCGGCGGGATAGTGTTCCGGATGAGGGTTGGTCTTCGCATCCTCGGCCACCTTCAAGGCGGTCTGCAGAGTCGTCTCGCCGGAAAGCACCAGAACGCTGACGGCACCGGCGTTGTGACCCATCGCTATGTCGGTGTAAATCCTGTCGCCGACCATAGCTATCTCATCGGATTTCAATCCGTTGCGGTCACGGATACCGTCCAGCATCGTAGGATCCGGCTTGCCCATCACCTTGTCCGGACGCCTGCCGGACGCAGCCTCGATGCACTTCTGCAGCGAGCCGCAGTCGACCAGAATCGTCCTCGCGTCCGTCGGGCAGACCCAGTCCGGATTCGTCGCTACGTAAGGGATGCCCTGCTTCGCCCACCAGGTGGCGCGGCAGAGACGTGAATATACCAGCGTGGTGTCGAAGGCCACGATCAGCATATCCGGCACGTCGTCAGGATCGTCGGCGCAGGAGATGAACCCCGCCCGCTCGAACTGCCCTATCATACTCGGGGTGCCGAGCATAAAGAGTTTCTTCACCGACGGGAAGTTCTTCTTGATGTAGTCGATCGTGGCGATGGGAGTGGTGTACATATTCCCTTCGTCGGCGGGAATCCCCATTCCGGCAAGTTTGCGGAGGTA
>CAVEYE010000080.1:0-13047 GCA_963619595.1 bacterium
ACATTTCAGGCAAGACAATGGATAACATTCCGGACAAAAAGCCGGAAAACACTCCTGCCGGGGAGATAAAGGAGATCAGGGAGAGGCAGAGCCGCTTTTTCAGGAGCGGGACGACACTCGATGTGAAATGGAGGCTGGAGCGGCTCAAGGCGTTCGAGGCGGCCGTGCGCAAATGGGAAAGGCCGCTGTGCGAGGCTCTGTTGACGGATCTGCACAAGTCCTACGAGGAAGCATATCTGACAGAGGTCAGCATACTTCTCGGAGAGATACGCAGCCATATTCATAACATTCGGAAATGGAGCAGACCGCAGAGGAAGGCTACTCCGCTGAAGATGTTCCCGTCGAGGAGCAGGATCATCAGCGAGCCGCTTGGCACCGCGCTGATCATCTCGCCGTGGAACTACCCGGTGCAGCTGCTTCTGACGCCACTCGTGGGAGCCATTTCCTCCGGCTGCACGGCGGTCCTGAAGCCGTCGCCATACGTGCCGAACGTCTCCAAGGTCACCCAGCAAATGATCGAGGACACTTTCAGCGATGAATATGTCGCCGTCGTCCAAGGGAACCGCGAGGTCAACTCGGCACTGCTGGAGGAACGCTGGGATCTCATATTCTTCACCGGAAGCCCGGCGCTCGGAAGGATCGTGATGGGAGCGGCAGCGAAGAACCTTACGCCTGTAGTGCTGGAGCTCGGCGGAAAGAGTCCGTGCATCGTGGACAAGGATGCTGACATCAAGGCCGCCGCAAAGCGTATAGCGTGGGGAAAGAGCCTCAACGCCGGGCAGACCTGCATAGCGCCAGACTACCTTATGGTTCACTCGGAAATCAAAGATCTGTTTCTCAAAGAGTTGCAGGCTGCATTCAAGGAGCTGCTCGGCGAAGATCCGAAGGGATCCCGGCACTATGTGAGGATTGTCCGCGACAAGGCTTTCGACCGGGTCACAGGCTATTTCAAGGACGGGGACATCGTGTACGGAGGCCGCACGGACAAGGGTGAGAGGTACATAGAGCCGACAGTGCTTGACAATGTGGCGGTGGACTCCCCAGTCATGACCGAGGAGATCTTCGGGCCGGTCTTCCCGGTGCAGACCTTCAAGGACATCGACGAGGTCATCTCTTTTGTGACATCAAGGGAAAAGCCGCTGGCCCTGTACTATTTTGGAAGCCAAGGAGATCACGTACTTCGCCACACATCCTCCGGCGGGGCTTGCATAAACGACACGATTATGCACATCGCCAACGAGAACATTCCGTTCGGTGGAGTCGGGAACTCCGGCCTCGGCAGCTACCACCATAAGCGTAGCTTCGACGCTTTCACGCATTATCGGGCCGTCGTCACCACACCGACCTGGCTCGACCTTCCGTTCCGCTATATGCCTTACAGGTTTTTCAAGGCGGTCAAACGGCTCTTGTAGCCCCCGGTCAACCGGCGGCATTCGGTAATCCACGAAATCCAGATTGAATGAATCCGGAAGTGTTTTGCGGATTCTTTCATTTATGAATATCTTTGCAGTGACAATCTGCCGGACAGTCTTTACCCGGCAGGATGCGCAGGCCGCCCCTCCACCGAAGTGACTGCCAGCGTTTAAAGTTATGCATAGCATGAACAGAACATCCGAATATTCTCTCACAATCGTGGTGCCTGTCTTCAACGAAGAGGACAGCATCCTGAATCTGGAAAAGGCTTTGTCCGGATTCATCCCTCACTGCAAAGTACCCGCATGTGTCCTGTTTGTGGACGATGGTTCAAAGGACGGAAGTCTCAGGCTGATCCGGGAGGCCTGCTCACGCAACAAGGACTTCTTCTACATCAGTTTCAAGAGGAACGCCGGCCTGAGCGCCGCCATCAAAGCCGGATTCGATTTCTCGTTCTCTGAATATGTCGGTTACATGGACGCGGACCTTCAGACCACTCCCGAGGACTTCAACCTTCTTCTTGACGGGATGAAGGACCACACCTTGATGACCGGCTACAGGGCGGACCGCAAAGACACGGCATTCAAGCGTATCCAGTCCAAAATAGCCAACGGTTTCAGGAATATGATGACTCACGACGGAGCGAAGGACACCGGCTGTCCACTTAAGATCATCCGCACGGAAGCGGCAAGGAAAATTCCGATGTTCAAGGGAATGCACAGGTTTCTGCCGGCCCTTGTCCTGCTTCAGGAAGGAGGCAGTTTCGGCCAGGTCCCGGTAAGGCATTTTCCACGCACGGCCGGCACATCCAAGTTCCATCTCTGGAACAGACTCTGGGGACCTTTCGCGGATTGCTTCGCCTACAGGTGGATGAAAACACGCTACATCAACTACTCCGTCGGGAAAGGCAATGTCGATGAACTGGACTAATCTTCGGTAACATGCTGCAGAACATTCCCGGTTGGCTGGTCTTGACATTAGGGTTCGCCGCACAGCTTTTCTTCTCTCTCAGGACTCTGATCCAATGGTTCAAATCGGAGTCCGCCCACAAATCGGTCTCCCCTGTGTCCTACTGGGTGTTCAGCGTGATCGGAGCCTGCCTGATGTTCATCTACGGAGTCCTCCGGGATGATTTCTCGATCATCCTCGGACAGTTCATTTCCTACTACATCTACATTTGGAATCTCAACGCGAACGGAATCTGGCACAGATTCAAGGCGGCAGTCCGCGCGGGGCTTCTGGCCCTGCCTCTTGTGGCGGCGGCCCTGCTCCTCAAAGACGCGCAGACATATTCACAGAATTTCTTCCACAACAGCGAACTTCCGGTCTGGCTTGTGTTGTTCGGCTCCGCCGGTCAGGTGATGTTCACCCTGCGTTTCGTCTATCAGTTCATCTTCTGCCGCCACAGACATGTGTCCGTGTTGCCCAAAGGGTTCTGGATCATCAGCCTGACAGGTTCAGGGATGATCATCGCCTACGGTATAATCCGGCTGGACGCCGTGCTGATTCTCGGCCAGTCATTCGGTTTCATCGCCTACATCCGGAATCTGGTCCTCGGGTCTGGCAAAAAAGAGTCTTCTGATGCAGAATAACATTCCACGGCCCGGACAGGGCGACATATTCACACGCCACCCGATGGCGACGGTCTTCGCGTTCACGCTCATCTGCCTTTTCCCTGTGATGCTGATGAGGGATTTCACCACCTCGAACGAGCTGAGGTACCTCAGCATAGCTGACGAGGCCATTGCAAACGGCCACATATTCGCTTTCTTCAACCACGGGATTCCCTACGCCGACAAGCCGCCGCTCTATCTCTGGACAGTGATGCTGTGCAGGTTGCTGTTCGGACACCACAGCTGCCTGGCGCTTTCGATGTTCTCCCTCATTCCGGCGTTCATCATCGTCAGGACTATGGACAAATGGGTGATGAAAGGCCTCCCGGCGATGGACAGGATGGCCATGGCAGTGATGACCCTCACATGCGTGATGTTCCTCGGGACAATGATAGTGCTGAGGATGGACATGTTGATGACAATGTTCATCGTGCTGGCTCTTGAGACATTCTACCGGATGTACTCCGGAGAAGGCGTCCGGAAGTCCGACCCGTGGATGATGCCTGTCTGGATATTCCTCGCCCTCTTCACGAAAGGTCCCGTCGGTCTGCTGATGCCGCCGCTGTCCATCGCGGTCTTCCTTGCCGTCAGACATGACTGGAAAGGCTTCGGCAAGTACCTTGGCTTCAGGACATGGGGCACGGTCGCCGTTCTCGCCGCCGTCTGGCTGTCCTGCGTCTGGATGGAAGGAGGAAAAGAGTACATCGACAATCTTCTAATCCATCAGACCGTCGGAAGAGCCGTGAACGCCTTCACCCACGCAAAACCTTTCTGGTTCTATCTTGTGGCGATTCTGTGGACCCTGGCGCCATACTGCCTGCTGCTTGTCGGATCGTTCGCAGCGTCTCTGCTGCCAGTGGACAAGAAGCCGGAGCCGGACTCCGCGTCATCCTTTGATCAAGAAAACTCAAAACGGGGACGGTCAGACCTTGAAGTCCTGTTCCTTTGCACGATAATCTCCACGATTGTGATGCTGTCTTCGTTCAGTTCCAAGCTGCCTATCTACCTTGTGCCGGTCTTCCCGTTCTGCGTCTATCTGTTTCCGATTGTGCAGAACCGCCTCGGAGAACGAGGCTGGATGCGCTGGAGTGTCGGAATCTTTTCAATCCTGCTCAGTGCCATAGGACTTGCCGCTCTGGCGCTCCTGTCAGGGATCGTCAGGATCCCGGCGCTGGATGAAGTGTTCAATGAATATCCCTTCGTCCGCGAAGGCCCGGCAATCAACGGAATCATCCTGCTGACCCTCGCCAACGTCCTGGGAGTCATATTCCTCGTCAGACGGAAAACCTGGAACATTCCTGTCCTGCTTCTTGGAGCCGGGCTGTTCCTGGCGGTGTTCTCGGCATCCGCGCTCACAAAGGAAATCAACCCGCTCATCGGCTACAAGGCCATCTGCGAGGAAGTCCCTGAAGGAATGGAAGTCGCCACCATCTACCTGCACAGACCGGAGAACATGGACGTGTACCTTGGCAGGGAGATAAAAGATTACTCCAAGGACAGCGGGAAACTTCTCGAAGCCCTTTCCGGATCCCGCAAGCCGACAGTGGTCATCACCAAGGAGTCAAAACTCGAAGATGATTCCGTTCTCAGGAACATCTTCGAAGGACGCACGACACGAAAGGCCGGGCCATATCTGCTGACAGTGGTGGACGAACTCTAAAAAAACGCCTGCGCGGCGGCCGGAAGACTTTTCCGCTCAGAACAGGAAGCCGACACCGACCTCGGCGTCCACCCGCCGGAATCTCAACGAGGACACCCCGGCATAGACTGTCAGTCTGCCGAAATGCATCATCGCCCCAAGTTCAGCCAGGATTCCCTGGAGCGAGACATCCTCCACCTTGGCCCAAGCCCCATCCGTGTCCTCCCAGAAAAGAGTCCTGCGACCATAACCGGCCCCGGCACAGGCATCCAGCCAGCCGGTACACTTCAGTATGCCGCCGGCGCTGACGGAAAACCTTGACACTCTGGTGTTTCCACTCGTCCAGATGTAGCCGTCCGGTGTGGTCCCGTCACTTGAACACAGGTAAGCATATTCAGAAGACCTGAAATCCGACAGGGCTTTGAGATAGGCTCCGACAGGCCGCCGGCAGGCCACCATCCCGCCGAAGGCCAGGTCACCGGAAAACAGACCGGCAGACAGGACCGGCAGAACGCTGATTCCGACAGGCTTTCTCTTCGGCTTTTCAGGCTCCGCCGCCGGGACAGGGGCCGGGACATAGACAATGGAATCCTTGACGACCACCGTGCCGACAGGTTTCCTTGGAATCTGCAGCACAAGTTCGTAGACGGTGGCGGACTCGATAGGAATCCCGAAACGGTAATCGCGGATTATGCCGTAGTCGCTGTGCCGGATCGTGATCTTCCGCACATTCTCAGGCACATAGACCCAGATCTCTCCGACTTCCTGCTTTATGCCGACTATGCCCATCACCCCGACATCGAAATCGAAATCGACTCCGGAGATGACAACCTTGATCAGGGCGGCTTTCCGGCCGTTCTGGTCGATCATCGGATAGTTGCTCCGTGCATCCAGGTCCCATTCGAGTTTCCGGAAAGACTTGACCCGGAAATCCGAAGAATCGGCCTGCGTCATCGAAGCGGCGGCCGCCGCGAAAGACGAAACCAGAAGCACAAGAAGTATGACAAATGTCTTTTTCATACCGGAACGTCACTAGAAATTGTACGGGCCGATCACGCCGAACTCCTTGTCGGGAGCGTCCTGCCAGGTCCTCACGTGGATGACAGGGGTGCGGTAGTCCCGCAGGTCCACAAGGATGAAAAGATAGCCCGAATCCGAATATGTCGTCGAGAAATACTCCTGGCGGATCTTTATGCCGAACAGCTGCTCTCCCTTGCCAAGTTTGACCACCTCGCAGTCAGAGAACTGCAGGTTTATGAACTCCTGGCTGGCGAAGACCTTGTCAAGCTGGCGGAGGTAGGTCTCCTTGTTGTGGCGGGTCAGCGTCACGAAACGGTTGCCGGAATATTCATCAGCCCCTTTCACATTCTTCAGCACCCGGCCGGTGATGATGAGCGCGTCATCGTCGAAGATGGAGCCGATGTAGCCGCGCCGCTTAAGGGCATAGGCGGTCTTGTAGTTCTCGAGGAAACTGACGAGGATGATCCTCGCCTCTTCCGTCCAGCCTTCCTGCGATGCGATGTCCTGCACGGTCTCCTTGCCAAGGGAGAAGGTTATGTCACTGATTTTCTTGTCTTTGTCAAAAGTAAAAACCACATTCTCGACGAACCGCCGCCTGTTGCCGTTGAACGAGAAGACCATCGGGACGCTCCTGCAGAAGACATCGCCGTCAAGGCTGTAGAACTCCAGGCTGTCATAGTTCAGCACCTTCGCCCCGCCGTAACGGAGCAGACTGTTGAAGATGTCAAGGCCTTCGGCGGTGAAACAATCCGACACGTCTCCGGACTGTCCGCCGGAAACCAGATTGTCACAGACCCTGTCAATAATATCCTCATAGTCAGCGGTGTAAAGAACAGGAGTGATTCCGTGGGCGCGGACCGTGTCGACGGTGACGGAGGCGGACTCCTGGCGGGACATCACGTCCAGAATTTTCTTCTTGACCTCCGAGAAATCGATCTTCCGAGGTTCGGAGCGTCTGGCCGGCGCTTCTGTACGCACGCCCTTTCCGGCCACATTTTTGTCGTCCACCTTGACAGAGACCTTCTCCAGGCCTGACAAGGCCTTCCCCACCTCGCCGACCTCACGGAAAAGATGCTGGAGATGGGCCGGAGTGATCTCGTAACTTATGCGGTAGTCCTCGATTTTCGAGTCCGGACTCACCTCGATGAAGCCCCTGCCGTCCTTTGCCGACAGCACTCCGCTCCATTTCCTGCCATCGTAGAAGCGGTAATCGATGCTTCTGACGGCCTGCCCGTCAAAGCTGAAAAGCAGTTCGACCAGGCCTTTGTCGAAGACATTCCTGCGGTCGAACTTCACGCTAAGGCCTTTCAGAACCGCCTCCCCGCGGCTTTTAGCCTCCGCTATGCGGGCCACGTCCAACGGCGGCAGCGAACGCATCAGCGTGCCGGCCCAGCTGTAGTAGCGGAGGGCGACATCCATCTGCCGCCTCGCTTCGGCCCCTCCGGCGATGGAAAGCATCTCCTCGACCTTCCTGCGACGGTTGTCGAAAATCCTGCCGACATCCGTCCTCAGGACATAGCGCAGCACCGAGGTTCCGCTCTTCCCGGTCACAGGAATCATCCCGCACTCGCGGCGCAGGTCAGGAAGATAAGTGCGGAGAACCGCCACCTTGACTTTCTCTGAATATGGAAGCTCGACGCTCTGGGAGAGTTTAGTGACCAGCCGATCGAGCGCGAGGCTGTCGGCGGTCCCGGCATCCTTGGCCACTCCTTCGGCGTAGATGTAGGAGTTGTCCTTTTTGACCGAAACGGCGCTCTGGGCCTTCAGCGTCACGGCGTAAGACAAGACCAGCGCAAGACAGAGTATCAGCGATCTAAAGCCCTTCATATTCATTGAATTCGATTTCAAAAAGGCTTCTTTGAAGAGCAGTCATCGGGCCTCCCGCGGCAGGGAGCATCGCCCGGATCCGGCCGGCCATCGCCCTCGCGCTGTCGACCTTCGCCTCCGGAGAGGCGCAGTAGCGGCGCAAGTCGGAATATTCATAAATGATGCTGTCCCATTTCGAGGCGGTCCCGCGCGCCGCTGCCTCATAAGCCTCGGAAAGACTTTCAGCAGAGGCGTTTCCGGACAGCACGGTCTCCGCCAGCCGCATTCCGTTCCTGTCGACGAAGATGCACAGACGGCCCGAAACAGCCGCCGCGACCTCGTCCGTCAGGAAGGTCACCTCGTCATAGACGGGAGGCAGGATCTCCCTGCCGCAGGTGTCGGCAAGGCCGTAGCGGCCGTCGAGAGTGACCACGGAAACCCCGTTTAAGCAGTACTCCTGCGAGTCGTAGACATGGCTTTCCTCCCCGCTCCCGGCCCCTGAGGCGCAGGAGGCGAGCAGAAAAAGGATGAATATGCCGGCCGGAACACGCATTCTGCGAATTTACCATTTTTTCGCGGAAATATCAGAGATAAAAGGGTATATTTGGACTATGGAGGAAAGTTCGGCATTTTTCAGTGGATATGACGCCCTTGCGGAAGCGGTGACGGATGGGATCCAGACCGTCTACACCTCGAGGGACGGCTACACCAGACTCGGCAAAGGGACTCTGGGAGGCCGTGCCGTGGCTCTTAAATCACTGAAGGATGGATACATAGGCAACCCATTGTACGAAGGACTCCTGCGCAAGGAATATGAGATCGGCCGGGAGTTCGACCACCCTGGCATCTGCCGGACGGAAGATTTCATCACACTCCCCGGACTCGGCAACTGCATCGTGATGCAATGGATTGAAGGAGAAACGCTTGAGAGTCTCATCAAGAAGAAAGCCGCACCCTCGCCGAGAAAGGTGGCGCTTCAACTCTGCGATGCCCTTGAACACATCCACAGCCATCAGACGGTACACCGCGACCTGAAGCCCGGGAACATCCTCATCACACGTAACAGCCAGGATGTCAAACTCATAGACTTCGGATTCTCGGACGCCGACGACCTTGTCCTCTTCAAAGGGGCGGCCGGGACCAGGGAATACGCGGCTCCCGAACTGATGGCCGGAGAAAGGGTGGACGCGCGCTGCGACATCTACTCGCTGGGAAAGATAATGCAGAGGATGAAGGCGTTCCGGAAGATAGCGTCACGCTGCACCGCCGCCGACAGGAATGACAGGCCGAAGGACATCTCGCAGGTGCGGGAGGCTATCCTGAGAAAAGAAAGGTCGGCAAGACTGGCCGCGTCGGCGGCCGTGGCCTTCGCAGTCATCGCAGCTGCAGCCGGATGCATCCTCTGGACGGACATCAAGGCCGCCAAGGAGCGGAAGGAAGTCAGAGCCGTCTTCAGACAGATCAGCGGAGAAATCAGGGAGGCCGGTTTTCCGGAAGAATAAATTAAACGCCGGCCTGGGCAGGGGATTAAACGCCGGCCTGGGCGGAAACGGGAACCTCGGCCGGATCCTGGCCGGCGGCCAGGTCAGGAGCGGAAACCACCTCGATGTGCGTCAAACCGTTGTTGGCCCCGGCCACATAGGAAGGAGTGAACTCACCGTTTCTGAATATTCTTGAAATGTAAAGCGGATGGCCGAGCAGAAAACTCTCCGCGCGGAACCTGTCGTTCTCCCGGAGCTTGGCGCTCTCGGACAGCAGGACGGTGAACATCCCGTCACCGTCGTACCTGAGCCTGACCGACCTGTCCGGAGACCAGCCGATGAGCAGCTGCGCTCCGGCTTTGAGGTCCTTGGACTCGACAGACTCGCAGGAGAAGAAGGCGGAATCCTCGGACTCAAGGTCGGCCACCTCCCGGCAGTAATCCCGGAAGTCCTTTCTGCCCACATATTTAGAGAGGGCGTCAAGGGTGGACATACGAGGCGTCGGCTGTTCTGTCACGTGTCCCCAGATCCGCTTGAGAGTAGAGAGCGAGAGCTGCACCTTCGTTGTCTGGAGAATGTCTTCAGACAACAGATCGAAATCGGCCGAAGTCTTCAGCCGGCCGCCGAAGCGTTCCTCAACGCTTTTCATCAGACTGCTCAATCCGGGGATCAAATCACACATAGCTTTTTCAAATTTCGCATAAAGATACGTTTTCAGCACGTTTAAAACAAGATTCTTCCCGGAAAACCTCTCCGGGAAAGTAAAATAAAGGCTATATTTGTGCATTATGCACAATTTCAAGGGACTATTCAGCACGCTCGCCCTCCTGCTCGCCGCCTCCTGCTCCGGCGACCCCGACTGCGGCCTCTTTTCAGCGCCCGACGTGCTGGATGCCTCCTACGAACTGCGTACACCCGACGTGCTTCTTTACTGCGAGGTCTCCAGAAGCGACAACATCTCCGGCTGCGGCTTCCTCTTCGGCACCGACGAGGAGAAAATGAACCGCTACCAGGCGGAACTTCCCACTGACGGCCGGTTTGAATATTCAATGCCGGACCTGACCTACGGTGTTGACTACTACTTCAGGCCTTTCATCTCCAACGGCACTTCCGAAAAGCTGTCCGGGACGAAGAGAATCTTCATCGAACAGCAGCTGCCGGGCGTGAAGATCGAGTCGCTGACGATGAAGGACGCCACTACGGTTGTCTGCGAGTACACGGTCACGGACAATTTCAGCGGCGGGCTGATCATCAGAGGGCTTTGCTGGGAGGACGGCCGCACTCCCGACATCAAAAGTGAGACAAAGAGCCTGGACGGATCCGAGTACGGGACCTTCACCACCGAGATCAAAGGTCTTGAGGTCGACGGGGACTACCATTTCAGAGCCTACGCCGTCAACGGCAAAGGGACGGCCTACAGCGAGGAATGCAAGACCTACATTCCCGTCCCGATCGAGGACGCGGAGTTGAAGAGATGGATGTTGGCCAACCACGACACGGACGGCGACGGGGATCTCAGTCCCGCCGAGGCCTCGGCGGTCACCAGCATCGACCTCGTCTCCGACAACATCAGTTCATTGGGCGGGCTGGACTACCTTAAAAACCTCACTTCGCTGGTCTGCAAGGGGTCTTCTTCAAGTGCCGGCGGAGGCTGCGGAATGATCGCGGAGGCCGACCTTGGCGCGAACACGAAGCTCACCGAAGTCGACCTTTCCAACAATCGGCTGACAAGGCTTGTCCTACCTGAAGGGAATGACATAGAGTCCCTTGATCTCGCCGGCAACCCTTCGCTCGAGACGGACCTGCCGGCTCTCCCCTCCCTCCGGTCCCTCGACATCTCCGGCTGCGCCCTCCTCGACCCAGATTTCTCGAAATTTTCTGACATAGAGGAACTTCACTACGCCGGCAGCGGAATCAGCGACATCCAGACGGTTTTCAAGCAGGCGAAAGACATCAGGAGACTCTATGCCGGGGACGCTCTGAAAGAGAGCGACAAGATCTACCTTCTCCAGCATCTTGAGTCGCTGGACTGCGCCGGAAGCCAGGTCGGCTCCATAGACCTCAGGTACAACACGAAGCTGACCGCCCTGAACGTGGACGGCTGCCCGCTCAAGACGCTCGACCTCAACCTCAACCCCGGCCTGAACGAGCTGCATTGCCTGTGTCAGGAGATGACGGAGCTCTACCTGCTTGAAGGCCACCTCATCGACGGGATCAACGCCAACCTCGAGAAAGGCAGGAATATTCCCGAGACGGTCAGAATCATCTACACCCCGGATGTCAAGGACGAGGTCTTCCGCCGCTACCTCAACGACTTCTTCGACACCGACTACGACTCCTTCGTCTCCCTGGCGGAGGCCTCGGCCGTCAAAGAGATCAGCATCGACAGTAATGAATATCCTGGGATAGCGTCCCTGCACGGCATAGAGATGTTCACCGCGCTGGAGACTCTGAATGTGTCTGGACAGTCCGTCTCCTCGCTCGACCTCTCGAAGAATGCCCGTCTGAAACTTCTCGTCTGCGACTACCTGCCTCTTGTCTCGCTTGACCTGGGCGGCGGCGCGGCTCTGACAGATTTCTACGCCCAGTCCACACATCTTACGGGAATAGACCTCTCCGCCTGCGCGGCGCTGGAACGGGTCTACCTGTCCGGCTCACCGCTCAAGAGCCTTGACCTGAAGAACAACAAGTCACTGCACACTCTGGACTGTTCGGGCTGCGCCCTCGAAACTCTCGACGTCTCCTCCTGTCCGGCTCTTGAAAGCCTTGACTGCCGGTCCAATCCAGACCTTGCGTCGATAACGGTCTCGGCCTCGCAATCCATCCGGATACAGAAGGATGACAAGACCGAGGTCATTGTGAAACAGTAGATTTCCGCAAGGCTACCGATTGAAGCCTTGATTCCGTTCCCTGCGACGGGACTATCCCCGACCGTCAACAGGCTTCGTGACCGGCTCCGGAACTTAATTCCAGTCCCCTACGGTGCCGCCGATCTCTATGCTTACCTTGTCAGGGTCACTGTTCAAGGTGACTGTGATGGAATGCTGCATCCCGGAACGGAACACGAAACGGCTCTCAAACAGATAGGAGACACCACCTGCGGTCACTTCCACCAGGGGTTTCCGGTCGTCCAGACGCTGAGGAACTACGACGCCGGCGTACTTTCCGTCCCCTTCCTTTCTCAGTTTCACGCTGCCGGTCCTGCCCTTGGGATCCTTCACGACATCCCCGCTGCCAAGGTCGACGACGGCATCCACGGCCACGCTGTGGACCATGACCGCAAGGTCATCCGGAAATCCGCCATCGTAGCCGGATCCCTTCACAAGATTGACCACGACACGGCTCATCTTGTGGCGGAACGAAAGTGTCACGGTGTCCGGGTACTTGACTCCTGATGTCTTAGCCCAGAGAAAGTCCGAGGCTTCATAGCCAGAGAGGCTTCCGTCAGCCTTGACGGCGGACTGGTCGGCCGCCACGCTGAACCTGTACTCGTCGGCGGAATCCGGCGACGGGTCGTAAGGATAGTAGCCGTACACGTCGTACTTGACACCCCTGTTCCAGTAGACGGCCGGAGAGGTCTTCCACGACGAGCCACCGTAGATGAGGGCGGCGTTGTTGACGGCATTGCCGGAAATCCTGAGCGGCGAGGACTCTCCGGAGACATATTCAGTCATCCAGAGGCCGACCTTGTCGCCGGTCTCGAAAGAATCGTCTATCACACGGGTCAGGGACATGGCGATGCGGACCGGCACCCGGCCGGACGACGGCTCCTGTTCCGGCCCGCCTCCGCTCTTGCCGCACGACACCGCCAGGACCAGCGACACCGCCACAGACAGTGATGCCGACAGAACGTGCGATGCCGCCACTGCCGCCCGGATGAATATGTTATGCAGAGAGTCCATACCGTTTTCAAGCCAGGAGAAGCCCGATTCCCGGCAACCTTACAAAGATGACAAAAAAACGGTATATTTCTCAAATATTTCTCCGCTTTTTAAACGGACACAAGTCTCACAAGCTGACTGCAGAATTGCAGGGAAATGCCGGAGACACCGGAAGCAATCCGGTGAATCTAAAT
>CAVEYE010000081.1:0-8262 GCA_963619595.1 bacterium
AATTCAACTATCACTTGTAAAGTACCTGTAATAAAGTACCTGTAATAACTCACGTCCGGGAAATTCCAATGCATCTTCCATAAGCCGTCACAGTTCAATGAAATTCTTGAGGATCGCGGCACCGACGGGGCCGCTCTTCTCGGGATGGAACTGGGTTCCGAAGAAATTGTCCTTCTGGAGGGCGGCGCTGAAAGAGACACCGGCATATTCAGTGACCGCTATGGTCTGGGCGGTGTCCAGGGCCGGGCAGTAGGAATGCACATAGTAGACGAACGAGCCGTCAGGCACGCCTTTGAACAGCGGACCGCGGAGGCCGTCCACCGTGTCCCAGCCCGTGTGAGGGATCTTCACGCCCGGACAGGAAGGAAAACGCGCCACTCCGGGCTGGAATATTCCTAGACAGTCAGTCCCGCCTTCTTCGCTGAAAGAGCAGAGCAGCTGCAGACCGATGCATATTCCTAAAACAGGCTGGGTCAGGCTCTTAAGGAGTGCGTCGAGGCCCGATGCCGAAAGGGCGGCCATCGCCGAGGAGGCCTCCCCCACCCCTGGCAGCACCACGTGGTCGGCGCAGCGGATCTCCTCCGCGTCCGAAGTCAGCGCATAAGGCGTTCCGAGCCGCTTGAAGGCATTCTCGACCGAGCGGATGTTGCCCGCCCCGTAATCAACAATCGCGATCATAGGATTCCTTTGCTTGAAGGGAGTTCATAAGGGAAGGCGGTTCTGGCGACGGCCATCCGCAGCGCCCTCGCGAACGCCTTGAAGACCGCTTCCGCCTTGTGATGGTCGTTCTCGCCCTCCGCCCACACGTGCAGGTTGCATTTCGCGGCGGTGCAGACCGACTGGAAGAAATGGCTGAACATCTCGGTCGGCACATCTCCCACCATTTCCCTCGTGAAAGAGACTTTCCAGCGGAAATCCGTTCTGCCGCCGAAATCCATCAGCACAGCGGCGTCGCAGTCGTCCATCGGCAGCACGAAGCCGTAGCGGGCGATGCCGACCTTGCTCCCGAGAGCCTTGCAGACCGCCTCGCCGAGGACGATTCCCACATCCTCGACGGTGTGATGCTCATCAACCTGCAGGTCACCTTCAGCCTCGACGCGGAGGGCGACGCCACCGTGGTTCGGAATCTGCTCCAGCATATGGTCGAAAAACTTCAACCCGGTGGAGATCTGCGACTTGGACGGGCCGTCAAGGTCAAGGTCCACCAGCACGCCGGTCTCCTTTGTCTTTCTGAATATCCTGACGTGCCTCTCGCCGAGGATCTCCGTGCCGGCAGGAGCGCGGTCCGCCAAGGACTGGCCGGCCGATGCCTGACCTGCCGCTGACTGCACCGCCTTGCCTCCGCAGACTCCGAGCGCCCGGAGCAGTCTGTCGTTCTCAACCGGAGTGCCGACGGTGATCCGCAGACAACCCTCGCAGCCCTTCACTCTCGAACGGTCACGCACTATCACCTTCTCCGCCAGCAACCTGTCGTAGACCTCTCCGGGATTGTCAAACCTGACAAGCAGGAAATTAGCATCGCTCGGGTAGATCTTTCTGACCAGCGGGCAGGCCGAAAGCGCCTTGACCAGCCGGAATCTCTGTCCTATGATTTCGGCCACGGCGGCCTCCTTGGCTGCCGGGTCAAGCTTTGTCAAAGCCATCCGCTGGGCCAACACGTTGATGTTGTAGGGGTACTTGACCTTGGACATCAAGGCGATGACAGCAGGGTCGGCCACGGCGATCCCGATGCGCAGACCGGCCATCCCCCAGGCCTTCGAAAGCGTCTGGAGGACAACCAGGTTGGGATATTCATTGACAAGAGAGGCGAGGGAGGCTTGCTCCGAGAAGTCGATGTAGGCTTCGTCCAGCACCACGATTCCGTTGAAGGTCCGCAGCAGTTCCACAATCCGCTCCCTCGGGAAGGAGTTGCCGGTCGGGTTGTTCGGCGAGCAGATGAACATCAGTCTTGTGCTCCCATCGGTGGCGGAAAGCATTTCCGCCACAGGCAGGGAGAAATCCTCTCCCAGCTGGACCTTTCTGAACTCCACGTCGTTCATTCCGGCGGCCACCTCGTACATCCCGTAACTCGGGGCGATGGAGACCGCGCTGCTCTTTCCCGGTTCGCAGAACACCCTGTAGACCAAATCGATGGCCTCATCGCTTCCGTTGCCTAGGAAAATGCTCTCGGCCGGGATGCCCTTGATGGCGGCGAGTCTGGCCTTGAGTTCCTTCTGGTGCGGGTCCGGATAACGGTTCACCCCGTTGTTGAATGGGTTCTCGTTAGCGTCGAGGAAGACCTCCGGGCTTGCCGTCCCGCAGTCGTCCCTCGCCGTGGAATAGGCCTCAAGGCCGAGGATGTTCGGCCTCACAAGTTCAAGTACATTATTGATAGTCATAATCTTGTCGTTATTAAATCTCCTTTGCGAGCCTGACTTCGACGGCGGCGGCGTGGGCATCCAGCCCCTCGGCGAGAGCCATCGTGCGGATGGTGCCGCCGAGCCTCCGCAGCCCGTCCTTCGAGATCTCCTGCACCGTCATCTTGCGCATGAACGCATCCAGGTTCAGCCCGCTGAAAGAATGCGCCCAACCGCTCGTCGGCAGAGTGTGGTTAGTGCCGGAAGCATAGTCACCGGCGCTCTCGGGAGAATAATTTCCTATGAATATGCTGCCGGCCGCGACAACCTTGTCAGCGATCTCCCACGGCTCAGTCATAGAGACGATCAGATGTTCAGGGGCATATTCATTGACGAAATCGATGATGTCGCTTCTGTCCCGCAGCACGATGGCGCGGCTGTTGGCAAGGGCCTTGAGGATGACCGCTCCCCTGCCGAGCGAAGCGGTCTGACGGGCGACCGCAGTGATGGCGGCATCGGCGACAGCCTCCGAGGTGCAGACCAGAATCGCCTGGCTGTCAGGGCCGTGTTCAGCCTGCGACAGGAAATCGGCGGCCACGAAATCCGGATCCGCCGTGCCGTCAGCCAGCACCATCACCTCCGACGGGCCGGCGGGCATGTCGATGGCTGTGACGCTCAGTCCCACAAGCTGCTTGGCCTTCATCACATAGCGGTTGCCCGGGCCGAAAATCTTGTCGCAGCGGCCGATGGTCCGAGTCCCGAAAGCCATCGCGGCGATGGCCTGCGCACCTCCGACCTTGAATATTTCCGTGACCCCGCAGAGCGAGGCGGCGTAGAGAATCGCCGGATTGACTTTCCCGTCCCTGGAAGGCGGGGTGCAGAGGATGACCTGCGGGCAGCCTGCCACCCGGGCGGGAGCGGCGAGCATCAGCACGGTCGAAAAGAGCGGCGCGCTGCCCCCGGGGACGTACAGTCCCACCCTGCGGAGCGGCACGGCTCTCTGCCAGCAGCGCACTCCCGGGGCCGTCTCGACCTCAACGGGAAGCGGCCTTTGCGCCTCGTGGAATCTCGTGATGTTTGAATATGCCTCCTCAAGTGCCTGCTTAAGTTCCTGGGGAACAAGGCCTTCAGCCTCTTTGACCTCCTCTTCGGTGACCTTCATCCGGGCCGCCGAGCCGAAATCAACTCCGTCGAACCTCGCCTCAAGCCTCAGCAGAGCCTCGTCGCCATCACGACGGACATCCTCCAAGGTCTTCCTTACACTTTCCCCGATGCCGGAATCATTGTCGGAAGCCCTTTGGGTCAATGATTTCCACTCTTCCCGAGCCGGTTCAACATACTTTCTGACGCAAATCATAAGTTTGAATTTTTATCCACTCTCCGTCTATCTCCATCCAGGACTACAGAACCATCTTTTCGACAGACAGCACGAGGATGCCTTCAGCGCCGATCGCTTTCAGTTTCTCGATCTTGTCCCAGAGAACGCTCTCGTCCACAACCGAATGCAGGGAAGACCAGCCGCTCTGGGCCAGGGGCAGCACCGTAGGGCTTCTCATCGCAGGGACGATGCTGATGGCGTCCTCGATCTTCTCATTCGGGATGTTCATCAGCAAGTACTTCTTGCCGCGGCTTTCCTTGACGGCATTGAAGCGGAAGCGGATCTGCTCGAGGACCGCCTTCTTTTCCTCAGGCAGCCCCGCTCCAGCGATCAGCACGGCTTCCGAGAAGACGACCTTCTCCACCTCCTTGAGGCCGTTGCTGACAAGAGTTCCGCCGGAGGAGACGATGTCGAAGATCGCGTCGCTCATCCCGACGGTAGGCGCGATCTCCACAGATCCCGTGATCACGTTGACCTTGGCGTCAATCCCTTTCTCCTTCAGGAATCCGGTCAGGATGTTCGGATAGGAGGTGGCTATCCGCCTGCCCTCGAACCATCCGAGCCCTGTGTATTCCTCCGCCTTGGGGATGGCGAGGGAAATCCTGCAGCCACCGAAGCCGAGATAATCGAGTATCTCGACCGGCTCGCCCTTTTCGCGGACCTCGTTGTAGCCTACGATTCCGGCGTCGGCCGCTCCCTGGGCGACGGCCTGGGGAATGTCGTCGTCTCTCAGATAAAGGATCTCGACAGGGAAGCTGCCCGACCTGGACAGGAATTTCCTCTTGCTGTCGTCCACTTCAATTCCGGCCTCGCGCAGCATCGCAAGGCTCTCTTCACTCAACCGGCCTTTGGCCTGGATAGCGATTCTAAGCATATTCTTAAGTTCGTTTGTTTGTCTGTTCTAAAAACAAAGGCCCGCATCCATCAGGAAGCGAGCCTCGGCATAACTATCTTCGTTCAACAGATACCCACGACAAACTCACCCCCGTCCTGACTGATGGTGGTGGTGATGAAGATGGATGTTGTTGAAATTTGTCATCATTTCTTTTTACGACTGCGAATTTCGGAAAAATATCCGGAAAAACAAGAAAAAAGTCGATGAATATCCATCGAGATATTCATCGACCAATCTATCTTTTTAATTCTTAAACCTCTACTCGGAGATCGGTTCGTACTTAGGTGCGAGGGACTTCATAGCGGCCCAGCCGATAAGGTAGGCCACAGCGCAGAAGCAGAAGATGATGAAGTAACCGGCAGGTTTGCCCTCGAAGCCGAGGAAACGGAGACCGGTGTCGCCGGCATAGACGAACAGATGGCCGGCCACCTTCTGGAACATGAACGAACTCAGACCGGCCGCCATACCGCAGATGCCAGTGATCGTGGCCGCAGCCTTCTTCGGGAACATGTCGGTGCCGACGGTGTACAGGTTGGCCGACCAGCTCTGGTGGGCGGCTCCGCCAAGACCTATGCAGATGACAGGGAAGAGCGGGGAAATCTGACCCAGAGGCTGGGCGAGAAGCACAACCAGCGGCACAAGCGCGAAGATCAGCATAGCCCTGGTGCGGCAGGTGTACGGATCCTTTCCGGTCTTGTTGATGAATATGGTCGGCAGCTTGCCTCCCAGGATGGAGAGCATCGTGATCAGGTAGAGAGTGAAGATCAGGGCGATGCCGGCCGGGTCGGATGTCTTGATGCCGAACTGTGTGTTCAGGTAGGACGGAGTCCAGAAGAGGAAGAACCACCAGACACCGTCTGTGAAGAACCTTGCGAGGATGAACGCCCAGGCCTGTCTGTGCTTGAGGCACTGGAGGATGCCCATCTTGCCGCCATCTGTCTTCTCGGCGGCGGACTTCTTGGCGAACTCAGCGTCAAGGGCGGCGTCCTGCTCGATGTAGGCGAGTTCCTCGGCGTTCACGTGCTTGTTCTCGGACGGCTTCTTGTACATAAAAATCCAGAAACCCATCCAGATGAAGCCCAGACCACCGATGATGAGGAAAGCGAGTTCCCAGCCGAACTTCGCGGCGAGAAGCGGAATCGTCAGCGGAGCGATGAGCGCGCCGATGGAAGCGCCGGAATTGAATATGGAAGTGGCGAAGGCCCTGTCCTTCTTCGGGAAGTACTCGGCCGTGGCCTTGATGGCAGACGGGAAGTTTCCACCCTCGCCGAGAGCCAGGACACATCTCGCGAACATGAACACATAGACACTGAACGTGGAAATGGCCACGGCCAGGTCACCGGTCGCCTGGACAAGTTCAAGCCTTGAGCCGACTCCGACATAGGCCTCTGTGGCCACACCGCAGAGGGCGTGTATGCAGGCTCCCAACGACCAGACTCCGATGGCGACGGCGTATCCCTTCTTGGTGCCGAGTTTGTCCACGATCTTGCCAGCGAAAAGCTGCGCTATCGCATAGACGATGGCGAACACGGCCGTGATGTTGCCGTAGTCGATCTCGTTCCAGTGGAACTCAGGCTTGATGAATTCGTCCCAGGTAAGGGAAAGCACCTGACGGTCAAGGTAGTTCACCGTCGTGGCGATGAAGAGCATAGCGCAGATCACCCACCGGTAGTTTGTCATTTTGTTGTTGTTCATTTCCGATAGTCCTAATGTTATCTTACAAAGACTTTCCTCCCACCGGGATGACTGTTTTTCCGACAGGAGGAAAGACTATGCAAATATACAAAGGATTTGGGAGATGTCTTGAAATGACACCCGAAATTTAACCCCGCCTACGGCAACGGAGCGCTCTTCGAGTCCATTATCGCCTGGAACGTGTAGGTCTTCGACCCCAGGACACAGGAGGCGACATAAGGATTCGACTCGTCATAGACAAACTTGCCCTTGACCCCTTTGTAGAACACGTCACCGTTGAACGTAAAGTTGTCGAAAGACACCTCGAAACCATTGTAGACATTCCTGATGAGGATGGAGACATCTTCATCCTTCGTGCTGAGGGAACCGGACACCGAGACCAACGGCACATTCACCGAGTTGGAGATGAACACTCCGCCAAGCGTGCCTTTGATGGTGAAGACAGTGGCGTTGTACCTGCTCTTTGTCAGATTCTCTGCCTCAAGATAGTCCAGAAGACTGTCGTAACGCTTGAATCTGAAGGTGTCGGTCGACTCATCATAGTATGAGTTGTACTTGTACACGTGGCCGAAAGTCGAATAGTCAAAAGCGACGTTGAACGAAGTCTGGCCGAGGATCACCTCATAGTTGGTTTTGTTCACCTGGACTTTCGCCGATCCGTCGGCTGTCGTTACGAGTTTTTCGTTGTAACTGGTGCAGGCTTCGTCGCCCTCTCCTCCTTTGAAGCCCGTCACATCAAGGTCGCCGATCGTGGTGTACTCAGGGATGACCGTCCTGGTGGCCGAAGTGACCTTGAGGCCATAGTCAGGAGTCAGTGACGCGCAATGATAGTCGTTGTGGTCTTTTTCGACAGGAAGATAGTGGACATCCACGGTGGTCGGATTCTCTCCGTCGCCGAAAACCACGCTCTCGGTAATGTCAGACGGTTCCGTGCCTTCCGGTCTGTCCCAGGAGTCCTCGCAGGTGTAGTCGAAGAAGGTCACGAAATGGTCTCCCAGAACCGCACTGCTTGAATACGGGTCATATGACGAGAACGAATACTTTCTGAACTTGGTCAGAGCTCCGAGACTTCTGTAGAAGAAATAGCCGTTGCCATCCAAGTCATAGTACGGGAAATCCACTCCTCCCCAGGAGGCCTCTTCGACCCCCTCGACCGTTCTTGTGACAGAATATGTGGCGATCAGAGAGGTTCTCGAGCATCTCGAGCCGGTCATGTCCACCTTCAGGCCGACCTTGTAAGGCACACCGCAGGTGGCCGCGATCTTGGAAGCGTCCTCTATGGCCTTTCCGTCGTACTCGAACCTTGCCGGCTTCGTCCTGGCGGACAGATCGGCCATCGATGGAGAACCGGCCGTCCAGTCAGGCAGTTCCGACCTGAGCAGGTAGATGTAGCCGCATTCATCGGAGACCTTCGTGTAGGTGTTGCCGGCCTGGTCGGTGAACGTCACCTTGCAGGATGCGAGGGCCACCGGCCCGGGGCCTGTCACTATCAAGGTACATCCGCCAGAATACGGGTTGACATATTCATAGGTGGTGTCCCTGACAGTCCCGACAGAACGGACTTTAGCCAAAGCGCGCACCGGGGCGACATTGTACTTCATCCAGTCAGCCTCCTCCACATAGAGGGTGTCCACAGCTGCCATTTTCACGCCCGGAGTTCCGTCCTCGCCGTCGCCGCCGCGGAGATACTTGAAGAAGTCCTCAAGGGTCACGGCGGAAACCGGCCATTTAGGATAGATGGTGATGTCGTAGACTCCGTTGCCAGGATTGGCGAGGCCGGATTCGCTCAGTACCAATTCCTTCCACAGTTCATAAGCCGATTTGCCCGAGCTGCCGTCAGAGCCATCCTTGCCGTCTTTACCGTCGGCTCCGTCCTTGCCATCGACACCGTCTTTGCCATCGAGGCCGTCCTTGCCGTCTTTTCCATCAGCGCCATCTTTTCCATCGAGGCCGTCTTT
>CAVEYE010000082.1:0-2724 GCA_963619595.1 bacterium
GTGACGGAGCACATCCCCTTCCCGAGGAAGGGGATTTAGGGGAAGGGTAACGTGAGATGATTTTTTCTTGTGCGATACTCTTCGAACGTGAGATAAGGCATTTTGTCACATGCATTCAGTTACTTGCGAAAGTTGAATTAATGAATATGAAAGAAAAGACTATACTTTACGTCCATGGTATGGGCGGCAGCGGACACGACGGATTCCACAGTGGTCTGGCTGACCATTTGGGTGCAGGGAAATTTGATGAAGGTGCTATGGTAAGGCTTAAGACACTTGATTATGATTTTGATCCTGAAATAGCTCAAAAACAGATTTCCGAGGCTATAGAATCCTCAAAACCCGATCTCATCGTAACCCCTTCCTTGGGAGCATTCCACACCCAGATGTTTCCGGACATCCCCCGTGTTCTTATCAGTCCGGCACTCAATGCCGGAAAGGTAATAGCACAGGTAGGGGAAGAATTGCAAAAGGATCCTCTTAAACGCTTTTTACTTGAGATTTCTCTTAATAGTAGTGGCGGTAATCAGATTTTGACAACCAACCCGAAAGTCCTGAAGAAGTTTCAGGCATTGGCGGCCAGGATTGACCGGAATATCAAAAATCTGAAGAATTGTCCGGCCTATGCCGTCTATGGATCCAACGACATGTACATGCAAATGAATGTCGTCAATCCTAAGCACTTTGAAACCGTTTTCAATTCCACAAACTACGATATTCTTCCTTCTCTGGACCATAATTTCAATGGATTCGATGTCATCGGCTACATCATGCCTAAAATCCGTGAGTTCTTGGGAATCAATTAATAATTAATCACGAAACTGAGATTTCGATGCCAATAGGCGTTCACTGCAGCTTGATCTTGACATCCTTCCCGAGCAGGGGCGGTGGCGGAGGCGGCGCAAAATAAGAGCGCACCGCACAGAAATGCAAGCGGTTTTAGGTATATTCGCGGATATCCGGCAAGTGAATGACAAGGATCAAGACAAAACTGCAATCTATATGATACTTTCAACAACACCGACCATTGAAGGTCACAACATCAAAGCCTACAAGGGCATAGTCTTCGGGGAAGTGGTTTCTGGAGTCAATTTCATCAAGGATTTCGCGGCCAGCATCAGGAACTTCGTCGGAGGGCGTTCCGGCTCATACGAAGATGAACTCATCAAGGCAAGGGAGAACGCCCTGCGGGAGATGGAGGATCGCGCCCGGGAGCTGGGAGCCAACGCCGTGGTAGGAGTCGATGTCGACTATGAGACGCTGGGAGCGGACAACGGGATGATGATGGTGACCGCGTCCGGCACCGCCGTCGTCATCGATTGAGTGCCTTGAATATGTGTGCTTAACGGCAGGATTTCTCCTTGCTTTCAGTTGCGAGGAGCATCGACTTGGCGGCAAGGCCGCCGGCGAAGCCGGTGAGAGAGTTGTCCGAGCCTATGACCCGGTGGCAGGGAATGAATATGCTGATGCCGTTCGCGCCGATGGCCTGCGCCACAGCGCGGACGGCACGGGCATTACCGACTTCCCGGGCGATTTCCAAGTAGGTTCTCGTCTCACCGTAGGGGATTCCTTGCAGCGCATTCCAGACCGACATCTGGAACGGAGTCCCCACGGGATGCAGAGGAATGTCGAAGTAGGTCCGGCCGCCGGCGAAATATTCATACAACTCCGCCTTGGCTCTTTCCAGAACCGGGGAGGATTCTTCCCGGAATTCCGCGTCCAGGAGTCTCGCGAGCCTTCTTTTGTTCCGCTCTGCGCAGGGCCGCTCGCTCCAGTCGCAGAGGCAAAGCTCGCCGCCGGCCTCTCCAAGAATGAGTTTCCCGCAAGGGGAGACGACGCGCTGAATATGGATCTTCATACACCTTGTCAGACAACGGATGTGTAGGCCGTGTGGTACAGGTCGCAGATGTCGCTGTGGTCGCGGCTGGCGATTGAAGTCACGGTCCCCGGCTTTACTATGACCAAGGTTCTTTCCATTCCGCTGATTTTTTGGAACGCGAATATACGCAGAAAATTTGATATGCCGCTTAGGTGTTGATCTGGGTCAAGGCTTGGTTGACACCGCATTCTGTATTATTTACCATTGGGTCTTCTTATTCGGGTTCTGGATAAACGGGTCGTACTTGGCCAAAACAAGTACTGGTACTTTGTATAACTTAAAACTTCAGAAAGACCACGATGAGGACTGGCCGTTTTAATATTCACTGCCGCCCGATTTTTTCCGTTCCAGGCAGAAAGAATTTCAGCGACGGAGGGTATTAATATGTCAGAAGAGTTAAACACGAAATATTGATACATCTATGAGAAACAATGCGGCGATCGCCAAGAAAGACGACACGATGACAATCGCGGGTGCTCTTGAGAGCATCCTTTCGTTCGTGTCAGAAAGAAACTGTAATGACCTGCCATTCGAGGCCGACGAAGAGACGGTGGTGACTGTGGACTATCCGCAGAAGGAATATGACTACGTCTGCGGAAAGCTCGACATCACGCCGGTCCAGGCGGAACTGTTCGCGGCCATCCTCGAACTCTCCGTCACCGGCAACGCCACTCCTGAGAATCTGGCCAGGAAGATCGGGTGCACGAACCTTCATCTCATCAACCACAACAAAGAGATCAACGTGCTTTGCAAGAAGCGTTACGTGCGTAACACCACAGGTTTCCGCGGCCTTTCCTACAAGGTCCCGCCTGAAGTGATAAATTGCATCCAGAATGACAGGATGC
>CAVEYE010000083.1:0-6514 GCA_963619595.1 bacterium
ACAGAGGAATTCACTGACGGCAGCCCGCTGCTGCCGATGGTTTCCGACTATGTCCACTCCAAAGGTTACCCTATTACCTGGATTCCGTACTTCCAGGCTCCGGGCTACACGCAGTGGAGGGAAAAGGGCTTCGATCTGGCCTGGTACCAGCCGAACTATTTCTTCTACAACGTGCCTGAGTCGCAGATCAAGACAGCCTGCGAGCAGGCCCAGGCCAACGGGATGGGTATGGAGATGGAACTTGACGAAAGAGCGTCCGTGAAGCCGCTTTGGGGCGACAAGAGCCTTGACTACAAGCTGAGGGCATATATGAAGACATTCAAGGAGTGCGGAGCCTGGGCCAACTGTCAGCTTGCCTACTATCAGGACACACATGCCATACGCCATCTCAAAGACTCATCCAATCCACGTGACGTTGAACTCTACCAGGATCTCTGCGACTTCATCGCCAAGCGTCCGTACAGAAACAACTAAAAGACAATGAGGAAGATACTGATAATGCTGCTCGCCACTGTGCTGGCTTTTCAGGCCAACGCCCAGGACCGCCGCGTGGAGGCGAACACGGTCAATGCCGTGAACGCGAACTGGCCGTTCAAGTTCGGCGGACCTTACTACAGCCACATATTCATCGACAAGATCGACAAGGACAGCGACGTGGTGATTCCTTGCCAGTCTGTGTTCGATGTGCAGATCGCCGCGCGTCTCGGCTTCAGGTTCATCGAAGCGAACGTCCACAAGACTGCGACTCCGGGCAAATACATCGTGATGCACGGCGTGCGCGGCAAGCTCGGAGGACAGGTGATGCGCCTCGACGGCAGCAGCGCCGAGGATGTGGTCATCGCGGAAACTTCTTTCGAGGACCTGATGTCCAATTTCGTCTATCGCTCGAAGTATGCGAAGTACCGCACCCACATCACATCCCTGGAGGAATTTCTCACCGAATGCCGCCGCAACAACATCGCACCGATGATCCAGCACGTGGATGAACAGGAGGTCGAGATCATCAAGTCCTATATGGGCAACAACTTCATAATGTACTGGGGTTACCGCGAGGAGTTCTCGGGTCCTATCCTTGAATATTGGGGCTACAAGACAGCGGAGGAGATACTGAACCGCTGCCGCTTTATGGGTGACGGCACTCCGTATATGTACTGTATGGGCAACACCTACGATTTTACGGATGAGCAGCTTGCCGACATCTGCAGGGAGGTACACAAACTCGGCTGCTACATCGGCTTCGCCGGAACATACGAGGACCGAGCACGCTCCGAGAAGATGCTTGCTCTCGGAATGGATTTCTCCGCCTCCGGCTGCGAAATCAATGAAATCACAACCGGGAATCTCTGCAACCTGACCGCGGATCTAAGTTTTGATGACTTCAAGACGAACGGCAAAACCGTTGATCACGTCTTAAAACTCACAAAAGGTCAGACTCTCAAGCCAGGCATCGAACTCGGCAAAGAATTTCTTTCCGGAGGCAGTCTGCACATAATGTTCAAGGGAAAGATAAAGGTCGATATGGGGGACTACATCCACACCGAGTTCGTCTCTGACGGCTCGCGCTCCACCTGGATCAGCTCCTATTTCATCGATCAGTCCCCTACCTTCACCATCACGGCCACCGAGCCTACAGAGATACTTACGATGACCTACAAGGCATCAAAAATGTAATCCACAATCATCATTCAACCAAAGCGTTATGAAAGCGACAAACAACCAGATCATAAAGAGGGCGACCGCATTGATGTCAGCCTTGTGCGGAATATTGGCGATAAGCACCCTCCAAGTCCAGGCGGCACAGACCGACCCGGATTGGCAGAATGCCGCGGTGGTCGAGAGAAACCGCCTGCCGATGCGTGCTTCGTTCCACACGGATGACCCGGTGATGTCGCTTCACGGGCTTTGGAAATTCAAATGGTACGAGACCCCGCAGGGCCGGTCCGATACTTTTTATCTGCCGCAGACCGATGACTCGGACTGGGGTACAATGCCTGTCCCCGGGATATGGGAGGTCAACGGTTACGGTGATCCCCTCTACGTGAACATCGGTTACTGCTGGAAGGGACAATTCGAAAACAATCCGCCTTATGTTCCCGTGGAGAAGAATCACGTGGGGCAATACCGGAACTCTTTTCCCGTTCCCGCCGACTGGAACGGGAAACAGATCATCCTTCACATCGGCTCCGCCACATCCAACATCAGAGTCTGGATCAACGGCAAGGAGGTCGGCTACAGCCAGGACAGCAAGCTGGAGGCGAGATTCGATGTCACCAAGTTCGTGAAACCGGGGGAGGAGAACCTCTTCGCGTTCGAAATATTCCGCTGGTGTGACGGAACTTACCTCGAGGATCAGGATTTCTGGAAACTTTGCGGAATAGCGCGCGAGACTTTCCTCACGGCAAGAGAGAAAGAACACATCGAGGACATCGCCGTCAATGCTGACGCCGACGGCAATCTAACTTGGAAGGTTCTGACTACCAAGGGAATAAAGAATGTTTCATTCGCGGTTCCGGAACTCGGATATTCCGTTACCCTGAGTAAGCCTTCCGGTGTGGAGGATGGTATGAAAGTATTCGGTGGAACAGCGTCTTTCGATGATGTAAGGCTCTGGACTGCAGAGACTCCGAATATCTACGAGGTTAATGTCAGCGTCTCTGACGGGAAGGGATCCTTCGGCAATGCAAGCCTTAAGACAGGATTCCGCACTGTTAAAATCGACGGTAAACTGCTCCTAGTCAATGGACAGCCGGTACTTATCAAGGGTGTCAACCGTCACGAGATGAACCCTTACGGGGCCTACGTCATTTCCAGAGAGGATATGCTTCGGGATATCAGGATAATGAAGGAACTGAACATCAATACGGTGCGAACCTGCCACTACCCGGACGACCCTTACTGGTACGAGCTGTGCGACGAGTATGGTCTTTACGTAATCGACGAGGCGAACAACGAGGCGCACGGACTCGGTTACGGAGATGCTACCATTGCGAAGAACCCTCTGTATAACAAGGAGATAACAAATCGTGTCGAGAGGATGATGCGCCGCGACCGGAACCATCCTTCCATCATCGTCTGGAGTCTTGGAAACGAGTCCGGCAACGGGCAGAACTTCTTCGACGCCTATGATTTCGCAAAAGCTTTCGATCCTACCCGTCCGGTTCAGTACGAGCAGGGTCAGGGAGGAGCTAACAGGGACCGCAATTCCGATATCTTCTGTCCGATGTACATCCGCTACGCCAATGCCGAGAAATACATCAAGAACGATCAGGACCGCCCGTTCATAATGTGTGAATATGCCCACGCGATGGGCAATTCGATGGGCGGATTCAAGGAGTACTGGGATCTGGTCCGCAAGTACCCGACATTCCAGGGCGGATGCATCTGGGATTTCGTGGACCAGGGACTCTACAAACCTGTAGACGCGCAGAAATACGGCACTGACCACGTGTTCGCGTTCGGCGGGGACTATAATGATGAAGACCCGAGCGATGCGTCATTTAACAACAACGGACTCATCGCTCCTGACAGGACCTGGCACCGTCACGCCTATGAGGTTCGCTATCAGCACCGTTCCATCCTCGCCTGGGCCACCCCTGAGGAAGCAGCCCAAGGCCGCGTCCACATATTCAACGAATATTTCTTCATTCCGCTCGACCGTTTCTCTCTCGACTGGGAGCTGGTCCGCAACGGCATTGCGCTGCGCAGAGGTTCTGTAGCTTCGCTCAATGTCACGCCTCAGGGCTCTGCACTCGTGGATCTCGGATTCATTGCCGATGAAGAAATCCTCACTGGTTCAGATGTCTATCTGAATCTCAGTTTCAAGCTTAACCGTCAGGACGGGCTTCTGCCGGCCGGTACGGAACTTTCTTATGAGCAGATAGAACTCAGCGGGGACTGGAGCCCGGATTGGTCGCTGAGCCTGTCGAAGCGACCGGTCGAGATCGAATTCGACGAAGCGACCGGAGCTCTTACGAAATATTCATACTTCGGCAGGAATCTTATCTCCGCCCCGATTCTGCCTTGTTTCGGCCGTGCCGTGACCGACAATGACGAGGGAATGCTCGTGGACCTTTCCTTCGACCCTGAGGCCAGACGGATGTTCGATACCTGGAGAAATCCTGAAATCAAGGCCACATCTTTCGAGGACAGACAGGATGGCGATACGAGAATCGTCACCGTCAGATACAAGGCGATTGCTGACGCAGTTCCGGTACTGACCTACCGCATCGCGCAGGACGGGGTAATCAATGTGACTTTGGACATCGAAGATGCCGGCAACCTCAAGGCTGCACCGCACTTCTTCCGTGTCGGAGTCGAGTTTGCGATGCCGGGAGAGTATTCTGAGATAGACTTTTACGGCGAGGGACCTCACGATAGCTACTGCGACCGCAGAAGTTCCACGCTGATGGGGCATTACACCCAGAGCGTAATCGACCAGTATGACTATTCAGTAGTGCGCCCTCAGGAGTCGGGTACCCACTGCGGCCTCAAATGGTTCAGCATCCTGACCCCTGACGGCAACGGAATCCGCATAACCTCTTCAGCCAAGGAGTTCTCCGCTTCTGCCCTCCCTGTTTCCAGGCAGATGCTGGACCGCAATCCGGACTTCAAGCATTCCCTTGAACTGAAGAAGACAGCGCACGAATCTGACCGCACCGCCGGCCAGACTTATGTCAACCTCGACCTCAAGCAGATGGGACTCGGCTGTGTCTCCTCCTTCGGCGACCACCCTCTCCCCGCCTACCTCATCCCGGCTGACACCTACTCCTTCAGTTTCACGATAACTCCGGTATGGCAGGATTAATAACAATAACAACAATATGCGAAGATTGAACAAAATCATTTCAGTGACGCTGGGGGCGGCGATGACGCTTGCTATGGCGGGCGGATGCTCCGGCGGCGGCAATGAGAGTGCCGGCGGATCCGGGACGCCGGCTGAAAGCAGGACACTTCTGTCCCCGGATGGAAATCTGGAGATGAGGTTTGGATTATCATCGGAAGGAACTCCGACATATTCATTAGACTACAAAGGTCACAAGGTGGTGCTGGACAGCCGCTTGGGATTCCTGCTGAGGGGCGACCTCAACGTGTCCGAGATCAAGGTGAACGGAACGGAGGTGACCAAGGAGGACAAACATCCTCAGATCGATTTCTACAAGGATTTCGAAATCGTGAGCGCCGACACCTGCTCCCACGACGAGACCTGGCATCCGGTGTGGGGCGAGGAGGATTCTATCCGCGACCACTACAACGAGTTGGCTGTCAATCTAAAGCATAAGCCGACCGAAAGACTGATGACAATCCGTTTCCGCCTCTTCGATGACGGACTTGGCTTCCGCTATGAGTTCGGAGCGATGGACTGGCCGGAATATTTCATCATTAACGATGAGCTGACGGAGTTCGCGATGGCCGGCGACCACACAGCCTGGTGGATTCCGGGCGACTTCGACACGCAGGAATATGAATATACCCGGTCGCGCCTTTCGGAGATTCCTTCACTGCTGCCGGAGCAGCTGCTTCCGAACCCGTATCACTATCCATATTCGACAAAGGCCGTCCAGACCTCGCTTCAGATGAAAACGGATGATGGACTGTACATCAACATTCACGAGGCCGCGCTTCTGGACTATGCCTGTATGCATCTGGAAATCAATCCTGAGACTTTTGCCCTCAAGGCTTCCCTGACTCCCGACGCGACAGGAGGAAAGGGTACGATCCAGACTCCCGGGAAGTCCCCGTGGAGAACGGTCCAGGTTACCGACGATGCCTGCCGACAGCTGGAATCCAGACTTGTGCTGAATCTCAACGAGCCTTGCGCCATCGAGGATGTCAGCTGGATCAAGCCAGTAAAGTATATCGGAGTATGGTGGGAGATGATAAGCGGAAGGGGATCCTGGTCCTATACCGGCGATGTCCGTCCCGTCGATCTGAACACGGTGGACTACAGCAAGATGCCGCACTCTGAAAAACACAGCGCTAACACCGAGAATGTGAAGAAATACATCGACTTCGCCTCCGCGAACGGCTTCGACGAGGTCCTTGTCGAAGGCTGGAACATCGGTTGGGAGGACTGGGAGAGCTTCTCCAAAGACTTTGTCTATGACTTCGTCACGCCATACCCCGATTTCGACATCAAGACCCTCAATGAATATGCCCACTCGAAAGGCGTGAAGCTTATGATGCACCACGAGACATCCTCATCCGTAAGAAATTACGAGCGCCACATCGATGCGGCCTATGACCTGATGAACAAGTACGGCTACGATGCCGTGAAGTCGGGTTATGTCGGTCAGATCTTCCCTCGCGGGGAGCATCACTACGGCCAGTGGATGAACAACCATTACCAGTATGCCATCCGCAAGGCTGCCGACCATCATATCATGGTCAATGCCCACGAGGCTGTCCGCCCTACGGGAATATGCAGGACATACCCGAATATGGTGGGCAATGAATCGGCGAAAGGCACCGAATACCAGTCGTTCGGCGGAATCCATCCGCAGCACGTCACCATCCT
>CAVEYE010000084.1:0-58360 GCA_963619595.1 bacterium
CACTCCCCTACGGCGCATATTTCTGCTATTTGTTCCTGGCCCGCTTCCCGCTGGCGCCAACCCTCCTCTGCGGCCTCTTCGGCGTCATCTTCGCTGCCGCCAACCACGCCCTCGTCACCGCGCTGATTCTACGCATCAGAAGACGGTAAGGGGACGATAGAGGGTCCGATCACTCCGGAGGAGTCCGGACTAAAGTGTTATATGATAAAGCAGAAGAACCAGTCGTTGAAAAGGATGGGCGGGATTGTGATAGAGGAAAGATCAATGGGTAAGAACGCGGATAATCAATGGGAAAGATGAAGACTTGGAAAATCATAGCGCTTGCCGCGGCCTTGGCTGCGGTGGCGGTTGCCGGTGTAGTCGGCGGAAGATGGTACACTGACAACCGTAAGGCGAACTTCTCGGCTGGAGCCGACCTGTTCATCTACCCCGGAACGACCGTGGATGAAGTCCTCGAGCAGATTCCGGACAGCGTCGTCCTCAACAGGAGAAGCCTTCAGCGCACCTTGCGCGGCAACCTGACGGATTCCGACATCAAGCCCGGCCATTACGTGATAGAAAAAGGGAAGCCGAGCATTTATGCAGTGAGGATGCTCCGCAACGGATGGCAGACCCCTGTCAATCTTGTGCTTTCAGGGACTATGCGGCTTAAAGGCAAACTCGCCCGCAAGATCTCCGCCCAGATGATGCTTGATTCGGCCGAGGTCCGGAAAGCCTTGGATGACAGCTCTCTTCTCGCCGGCTACGGCTTCACACCGACCGGTGTGTTCTCCCTGATCATCCCGGACACCTACCAGGTCTACTGGACGGCCTCGATGTCAGACATCTTTGACAAGTTAAAGGCGGCCTATGACGGCTTCTGGACTCCGGAGAACCTCGCCAAAGCCGAGGCACAGGGCCTCACACCGAAGCAGGTCTCGATCGTGGCCTCGATCGTCAAGGGCGAATCCAACCACGCTCCAGAGTACCCGTCCATCGCCGGAGTGTACCTCAACCGTCTGCACAAGGGAATGAAGCTGCAGGCCGACCCGACGGTGGCCTTCTGCTTCGACTACACACTTAACAGGATTCTTTTCAAGCACATAGAGGTGGACTCTCCGTACAACACCTACAGGTACGAAGGCCTTCCTCCCGGACCTATCTGTGTGCCTGACAAGGCCTGCCTTGAGGCTGTGCTGAACCCTGACAGGCACGGCTATCTCTATTTCTGCGCGAGCGCAGCTATGGACGGCACGCACAAATTCGCGGCGACATATTCAGAACACCTCCGCAACGCGAAGGAGTTCCAGCGCGCCCTTGACGCGAAAAGGTGAGCCTCGGCCCACCCTCTCTTTCCGTGAATATCCAGTCCGCCACTTTGTGGCCGGGCTATTCGCCCGTGAACTGGCCGATGAAGTAGATCGCGCCAGTGGAGGAGTCGCTGATGAAATAGACGAAAGGCCTGTCGGCGTGGAACTCGACCTTGACAGGTTCCGGAGCGAGGGCCGTCATCGTCATAATGGCCACCGTGACGGCAGCGGCCTTGGTGCCTTCCTCGCTGACCTCGATTTTCGCTTTCTGGAACATTTTGGACACGAACACGTTCCCGTCCGCTATCTTGCTGAAGTCGGCCGATGATCCGAACATCGACGGACAGCCAAGGCTCGAGATGGCGTCGTTCAATGGAATCTCGACCTCAGTCGTGAATTTCGGGAGTTTGAGGTCGACCTCATATTCCTGCATTGTGCGCCGCATCGCGCTGACCGCATCCGCGTCAAGGGTCTCCATCATCTCGCTGATGGACCTGCCCTCGTTCGGCAGCAGGACGGTCATCGAGAAGGTTCCGTTGCCGTAAGGCAGGCTGACGGCCGAATATGTGTCGTTGGAGAGGTAGAGGTAGTCGTCGTCACGGTGCATCATCTGCACTTTCTTGATGTCGCGGGTGTAGCCCTGGAATCTTTCCAGCTTCGTCTCCTTGCTGTCGAACTTGTCTTTCCAGGAGCCTTTAAAGAATATGGCGTTCATCAGACAGGCCACGCTTGAAGGGTCAAGATGGTCGATCACCTGCGGAATCATCCCGTCAGTCTTCTTTCCGCACCATTTGTTGATGGTCTTGACGGAAGCCTCGTCGTTGAAATCAAGGCTGGCGACCTCGGCCTTGAAGAGGCCTTGCATCGAGGCGGCGAAGTCTTTCCGGACATTGTAGCCCTTGTTGACGGCTATGTAGTCGGCTATGCTGACTGTGGTCGAAGGGTCAAGTCTGCCGGCCTGTGCAATGATGCCGGCGTAGGCGGCGTTCACATCCTCGAGCGAGGCCTCGCCCCAGCCCAGAGTGCTGAGGATCTCCTGCCTGGTCTGCCCGTCGGCTCCATTGGCGAGAATGCACATCAGTCCGCTTACACTCAGCGGGGAGACCACTCTGGAATCCAGTCCGGCCACCTCGTTGAACAGTTTCAGGGCGAACCCATTGTTCTGCTTCAGAAGCGAACGCTGCGCATCTGTGATTGTAAGATACTCTTCATCAATGTTTTCCATTTCTATTTTGGATGCTTCCGCATTATTGTCGGAGCCGCTTTTCCCTGCGGTTCCGCAGGCCGTCAGAACGGCCGCCGCCATCACTGAAAGGATGGCTGTTTCCATAAATTTTCTCATTATTCAACTTTCTCAAGTGACTAAATGCATGTGACAAAGTACCTTATCTCACGTTAGAAGAGTATCACACGAGAAAAATCATCTCACGTTACCCTCTCCCTAAATCCCTCCCCTCGGGGGAGGGACTTGCTCCGTCACTGCCGTGACGGGAAATAAGGTGTTTCGCACATGCGAAACTTAAACTCATTATTTCTCAATCTTGATGTCGTCCGGAACGTTCGGGCGACCTTGACACTAAATCCTGCCTACGGCATTTCTTGCATCGATGAACCTTCCTCTTTTCAGGCGAGCCAGCCTTCCGGGAACTGCATCGTCACACAGTGCAGACCGCCATGGCCTGAGAGAAGAGGCTTGCAGTCGATGACGATGACCTCTCTGTCCGGGAATACTTCCTGGAGCGCCTCCCTTGTCGTCTCATCGGTGCCGGCCCCTGTGCCTGGCACGAGAACGGCCCCGTTGACAATCAGGAAGTTGGCATAGGACGCAGGAAGAGGATAGTCGTCAAGGAACATCTGAGGCGGTTTCGGCAGTCCGACAAGTCTGTACGGCTTCCCGTCAAGCGTACGGAAGGACCTGAGCTGAGCCTGCATATTCATAAGCCCCTCGTAGTCAGGGTCGTCCGGGTCGTCGCATTTGAGGTAGGCTATTGTCTCCGGGCCGCAGAACCGCGCGAGGATGTCGATGTGGCTGTCGGTGTCGTCGCCGCTGAGACTTCCGCTGTCCACCCACAGCACCCTTTTCAGTCCGAAGGCTTCCTTGAGCTCGGCCTCGATCTCCTCCTGGCTGAGGTACTCGTTGCGGTTGTCGCTGCAGAGGCATTCCGACGTGGCCATCAGCGTGCCCGCCCCGTCGGTGTCGATGCTGCCTCCTTCAAGGACATAGGGGCGCATGTCCACGCAGGCCACGTCGCCGGCGAACGCATTGTCGTAGAAGATGTTTCTTGTGATGCAATTGTCAAAGTTGGAGGCGAATTTAAGTCCCCATCCGTTGAACACGAAGTCGTAGAGGAGTTTCTCGCCCCCGTCGCCGTAGACGGCTATGCCGCCGTGGTCGCGCGCCCAGGTGTCATTGATTGGACATTCACGGAATATGACCGCAGAAGGATCCACGCCCATATCCATCAACCTCGACGAAGCCGCCGCCGCGTCGGAAGTGACGAGCAGCACTTTCTCGAACCGCAGGATGGCGGAGATGATCCGCCCGTAGCATTCCTGCACTTTTTCCAATTCGTACCACGGTGTGGTCTCGTCAGGCCACGTGAGCATCACTCCGCTCTGTTTTTCCCATTCTGCCGGAAGTCTCATTTTGATTTTCGTTTTTTGTTCTGCCGCCGAAGAGGCCATGTTCCGTTTACGAGACGGATTTGTCCCGGACCGGCTGATTTGTTTTCCGCCTCCGGGGTTCGCAGAGGCAAAAGTAGTAAAAACGCCGCGATTCTGAAAGTTTGCGGCACTCTCACCACCTTTGTTTTTGTCTTGCATAGTTCGAGGTAATTCAATAACTTTGGCCTGTTATGGAAAAACAATCATTTCTCAAAGAACTGGAGGGCGACATCCTCCCCTTCTGGATGGACAGGATGACCGACCCGGCTGGCGGCTTCTACGGAAGAATCGACGGCGAAGGCAACCTCGTCCCCGACGCGGAAAAAGGTGCGATCCTCAACGCCCGCATCCTCTGGACTTTCTCCTCAGCCTACAGGGTTCTCGGCAAAAAAGCCTATCTCGACACCGCAGAAAGGGCCTTCAGGGAAATCCGCGACCGGTTCACAGACAAAGAGTTCGGTGGCCTGTACTGGAGCGTCGGCGCTGACGGCAAGCCTAAGGACACGAAAAAGCAGTTCTACGCCATAGCCTTCGCCATCTACGGGCTTTCTGAATATTCAAGGGCGACAGGCAGCGCTGAGGCCCTGGAACTCGCGAAGTCGTTCTACCGCTGCATCGAGCGGCACAGTTACGACCCTGTGGGCGAGGGGTACATAGAGGCCTGCACCCGGGAGTGGGGAGCGATCGAGGATATGCGTCTTTCAGACAAGGACCAGAACGACTCCAAGACGATGAACACCCATCTGCACATTCTCGAGGGCTACACGGGTCTTTACAGGGTGTGGAAGGACGAGGTTCTCGGGGAGCGGCTCAAAGGGCTCATCAGGATATTCATTGACAGGATTATCAGTCCCGACGGGCATCTGGGACTCTTCTTCGGCGACGACTGGACTCCGCATTCCACAGCGGTTTCCTACGGGCACGACATCGAGACTTCGTGGCTGCTTGACGAGGCGGCCGAAGTGCTTGGCGACAAGGTCCTTGCCTCGGAGGTCAAGGCCGTCTGCGCGAAGGTCGCCACCGCCGCGATGGAAGGTTTCACCGCCGACGGAGGGATGATTTATGAATATGACCCCGCGACTTCAGCGCGTGATGCCGACAGGCACTGGTGGGTGCAGGCAGAGACGGTTGTCGGCTGCCTGAACCAGTACCGGAAGACCGGTGAGGGTAAATGGCTGGAAGCCGCCGGGGATGAATGGGATTTCATCCGCAGGCACATCATCTGCCCGGACGGCGAATGGTACTGGAGTCTCCGCGCCGACGGCACACCTGACAAGGTGGATGACCGTGCCGGCTTCTGGAAATGCCCTTACCACAACGGCCGTATGTGTCTTGAAGCGATCGAACGAATATAATATCCCTTGATAATACAAACAGTTCAGAATGAAATTTATCGGTAACATTCTCTGGCTCGTGCTCGGAGGACTCTTAGTGTCTTTCTTCTACTTCGTGATGGGACTCATTTTCTGCATCACAATCATCGGCATACCTTTCGGCTGCCAACTCTGGAAGTTCGGCGTTTTCGCCCTCTGGCCTTTCGGCACGGAAGTGATTGACGGTGAGAACTCCGGCGGCTGCCTGAGCATAGTGATGAACGTTCTCTGGATCCTCTTGGGCTGGTGGGAGATCGCTACGACCCACCTGGCCTTCGGACTTCTTTGCTGCATCACCATCGTCGGCATCCCGTTCGGCCTCCAGCACTTCAAGATGGCTCTACTCTCCCTCCTCCCGTTCGGCAAAACCTTCCGCAAAGCCTGAGCGGAAAGTTCTGTGGAACTAAATCGGAAATCGCAAAAACATAGGGAATAGACATTCTCATTGAAGCGGTTATTATTTTCACATCTGTTGTCATTGTTGAAAATATTCCTAAATTCGCAATTGCGAAACCGCTGTTTCGGAAACGGCTATTTCTGAACTTTATTCAAAACTGTGCTGATATGAGATTCTATGATCGTGAAATGGCAAAGCAAAGCGCCGGTTCTATGTAGAGCTGCTTCGATAGCCTTTTACCAGCACTCATTACTCGACATATTCCTCCTCGCCTGACCAGTACTCCTCCGGCGGATCCTCATCCTATATTCCGTTGCCGAAGGCTTTCACGTACACTCCGTCATAATGATAGGGTTTTAAAAGTTATTCCGTTTTGTGAATATATACCCCACCTCTCCGGAATTCTTTCCATCTTTTTACCTGAATCCGCGATTATCAGGTATTGTATCAGTCCTTTTATCTGGCCTTTTTGCCGCGGAGTATGATAGTGTCGCCCTCACGGGGTTCATAGCCGGCGGAAAAGCCGTTGATCTTCATCACGCTGGACATCTTCACCGCGAACCTCTGGCAGATGTCGCGGAGCTTCTCACCGTCCTGGCCGACGATGTACTTGTCAAGACCTTTCTGCGACTGGTTCTTCTTGGCCTGGAGATAGACGACCGTGCCCGGAAGCAGTTCCTGCGTAGCCGTCAAGTCGTTGAATTTCAACAGTTCCTTGAGATAGAGATCGTACGATGCCGCTATGCTGGCATAGGTCTCCCCTTCCACCGAAGTGATGAACGGAACGCCGTTGCGGGAATATGCCTCCCTGGTCAACGAGAAACTTAACTGCTCCGAAGCCTTGGCGGAGATTTTCTTCGGCTCCTCCAGGGACAGCGGAGAGGCAGGAATCTCATCAGGAACAGCATTCTCCTCGGTCACCTGCTTCTTCACGTCCTTCTTTTTCTTCTCCTTGCGTGCGCTTTTCTTCTTGTGAGAGGACTCTTTGCCGGACTTGCCTTTCTGGACCTTCTCATTGCCGGCCTTCTCCCCGGACCGCGCGGCCGTGCCCTCCGACACCTCCGCCTTGCCGTCCGACAACCCGTCTACCGCGGACCCGGCCTCGGAAAGACTTTCCGACTCCTCGGAAGTCATAGTGTCATATTCATAAAGCTTGTAGTCCTCTATGTACTTGATGAGTTTCGCCGGATAGCCGGAGTCGGTCGCATAGCCGGCCTTCTTCAGGCCATACGCCCAGGCTTTGTAGTCGGTCGTCTCGAACTCGAAGAGGAACTTGTAGCGGTCGCGGTAGCGGAGGAAGTCGGAATGGTCGCGGAATGACTCCTCGGCTGTCGGATAGACCCTGAAGCACTCCCCTTTCGCATCATCGTCATAGTGCATCGTCTTGCCCTTCCAATCCTTGTGGCACTTGATACCGAAATGGTTGTTGCCCTCGGTCGCGAGGGACGAAAGCCCGTAACGGGATTCCAGCAGACCCTGGGCAAGGGTGATGCTCGCAGGCACTCCGCTGCGGTACATTTCCTTGACCGCCGTAGGAGCCCACTTTCTGATGTACCTTTCCTGCGGCGTGCCTTGACAGAAAGCGGCCACCTGGCAGAAAAGCAATGTTATGAATATGACAGTGCGTCTCATTGTTTTATGTTTGAAAAAACAGCCCGGTGCAGAACTTATGCCGCGGCGGACTCTAATCTAGTTTCACAAGCGGGATGTCGAAGACATCGCCGTCATTCGCCGCATAACTCTCCGGAAAAACCGTCCGGCACTCAGCCTGATAGGCGGCGGAGTCCCTGCATCTTGACGAATAGTGAGCCACCACAAGTTTTCTGGCTCCGGCCTCCAGAGCGCATCTTGCGGCCTGCACGGCGGTCGAATGATGCCGTTTGGCGGCCAGTCCGGCAAGAGCGTCGAGATAGGTGGCCTCGTGGTAGAGAAGGTCCACGCCCTTGACCCAGGAGGCCAGTTCCGGGAACGTGACCGTGTCGCTGCAGTAGGCGAAGGACCTTGGATTGTAAGGCTTGTAGCCTAGTTCCTCGAACGGGAGGACAATCCGGCTTCCGTCAGGGAGTTCCCTGACCACATCCTCGCCCCGCTTGACGGTGCCGATCTCGGTGAGCGAGAGGGCATATTCATCGATCTTCCACTTCTTCACATTCATCTGAGGCTCCTTCTCGCGGAACAGCCAGCCGAAGGTAGGCATATTGCTGCCGTGCCTGAGCGGGAAGGCGTAGACTTCGAGCGCTTTGTTCTCATAGACCACCGTAGGTTCCTTGACCTTCACCGGGACGTGGACGATCTCGAAGGTAAGCCCGTCGCCGTACTGTGAAAGGAAGAACCTCAATATCGGGCTGAAATTCGCCGGCGCATAGATGTACAGAGGAGCCGTACGTGAAAGCAGACCCATCGAGGAAAGGATTCCGTAAATGCCGCCGACATGGTCTAAATGGATGTGCGAAATGAAGATGGCGTCCAGACCGAGTAGAGGTATGCGGTACTCCTCAAGCCGGTTCTGGGTACCTTCACCGCAATCTATCAAAAAAGAGCGCCCATGTACAGACAGTACCTGGGCGCTCTGATTTCTTCCGGGTACGGGCTTGGCCGAAGCCGTGCCCAGCACCCTTAAAGTAAAATCCATGAATTATTCACCTTTTTCGAGCTTGTCCTTAAGAGCGGCGAGTTCGCTGATGTCACCGAGGGTGGTCTTCTCCAGGTTGGAGTTGATCTTCTTGACCGCCTTCTTGGTGTTGTCAGCCTCGGAGGCCACTCTTTCGGCCTTTGCCTCAGCGTATGTTCTCACGTGTGAGAGAAGGATCCTGCGGGTGCTTCTTCTGAGTTCGATGACCTTGAACGGAAGAACATCACCTACAATAGCCTGCTTGCCGTCCTCTTTGATGAGGTCGCGGCTGAAAGCGAAGCCCTCGTCGTCACCCTCAAGCTTGATGTTGGCGCCCTTGTCGGTCAGGGAAGCCACAGTACCCTCAACGACTGAACCTACAGGATACTTCTGCTCGATAGCGTCCCAAGGGTTAGGGGTAAGCTGCTTGTGGCCAAGGCTGAGCTTGTGGTTGGCCTCGTCGAAGTCAAGGATCTGAACGTCGATGACATCACCAGGAGAAACAAGCTCTGAAGGATGCTTGATCTTGTTCCAGGAGAGGTCGCTGATGTGGATGAGTCCCTCTACGCCGTCCTCAGGCTCGGCGAACACACCGAAGTTGGTGATGTTGCGGACAACAGCCTTGTGGACAGAGCCTACAGGGTACTTGTCGCGGATGCTCTCCCAAGGGTTAGGGGTGAGCTGCTTCAGACCGAGGGACATCTTTCTGGCCTCGCGGTCGATGGAAAGAACCTTGGCCTCTACCTCGTCACCTACCTTGAGGAATTCCTGGGCGCTGTGGAGTCTTGGTGACCAGGACATCTCGGAAACGTGGATAAGACCCTCTACACCCGGCTCGATCTCCACGAAAGCGCCGTAGTCGGCGATAAGGACAACCTTACCCTTGACAACGTCGCCTTCTTTGATGTTGGCGTCGAGGTTATCCCAAGGATGAGGGGTAAGCTGCTTGTAGCCGAGGGCGATCTTCTTGGTCTGAGGATCGAATTCCTTGACGACGACCTTGATCTTCTGGTCGAGGGAGACAACCTCCTCAGGATTGTCGATCCTGCCCCATGAGAGGTCAGTGATGTGGATGAGACCGTCAACACCGCCGAGGTCGACGAACACACCGTAGTTGATGATGTTCTTGACAGTTCCCTCGAGGATCTGGCCTTTCTCAAGCTTGCTGATGAGCTCGGCCCTGCGCTGCTCCTGCTCGGCCTCGAGAAGAGCCTTGTGGGAAACAACCACATTGCGGAACTCCTGGTTGATCTTGACGATCTTGAAGTCCATGGTCTGGTTGACGTAGGCATCGTAGTCGCGGATAGGCTTGATGTCGATCTGTGAACCAGGAAGGAAGGCCTCGATGCCGAAGACATCGACGATCATACCGCCCTTCGTGCGGGTCTTGACGAAACCTTTGACGATCTCGTCGGCGGCGTAAGCCTCGTTGACCCTGTCCCAAGACTTGAGGGCGCGTGCCTTCTTGTGGGAGAGGACGAGCTGTCCCTTCTTGTCCTCCGCGGACTCGACCAGAACCTCTACCTTGTCACCTACCTTCAGGTCAGGATTGTAACGGAACTCAGGAGCCTGGATGACACCCTCGCTCTTGTAACCTATGTTGACAACGACTTCTCTCTTGGAGACGGCGGTCACTGTGCCTTCGATGACCTCGTTCTCGTTCACTTTTGAAAGTGTCTGCTCGTAAGCCGCCTCGATGGTCTTCTTGTCTTTGCCATCGTAAATCTCAGCGCTGCCCTCGAAAGCGTCCCAGTCAAATTTGTCCGGGGCTACCGATGCGTTCAAAGCCGTCTTCTTTGCCGGGGCCTCAGCCTTAGGAGCCTCCTGTACCGGAGCTTCTACCTGAGCCTCAACGTTTTTTGTTTCTTCTGCCATAATGGTAATTAAAAGATAACTAGTTGTTTAACAATATTTTTGCACCCTACCGGACAGCACCGCTAAGGCGAGGCCGGTCAAAAGGCTCGCAAAATTAGACAAAATTCTCTGATTTACAAGAAGAAAGTACCCGAAATCTTCCAAAAAAACATCGGTGGGACGGCGGACACACGCCGGAACCCTAGAGGCCGGGAACCAAGACTAAAGCTTGTTGTTTTTCCTGAACAGGTAAAGCACCAGCACGACGGTCAGCAGCATCACGCCGACCAGGCAGAGCCACGTCCAGCCCTTGTCCATAAAAGGCAGAGGGACATTCATCCCGTAGAAACTGGCCACGAGGGTCGGCGGCATGAGAAGCACGGAGACAAGGGTGAAGGTCTTCATGATCTTGTTCTGGTCCAGGTTGATAAGACCGACAACGGTGTCCTGGAGATATTCAAGCCTCTCGAACGCGAAGTTCGTGTGGTTGATAAGCGAGGTGATGTCCTGCAGAAGAACCGAGAACCGGCTCTGCAGCTCGGCCGGATACTTGTCGCTGCGGAGCATGTTTGAGATGAGACGCTGCTTGTCGACTATGTTCTCGCGGACAAGCATCGTGTTCTCCTGCAGCTGGTTGATGTCCAGGAGGAAGTCTTCGTTGATGTCCTCCTGCTGGTTGATCCTCTTGCTGTACTGGGAGACCTCCTTGCTCATCAGCTCGATCATGTCGGCGTCGAGGTCGACACGCTGCTCCATTATGCTGGCGAAGACCGTGTAGCCGTTCGGGTAGAGCTGAGGCATGGCGACAATCCTGCGCTGGAGTTCGGTGAAACTGCGCAGAGGCACATCCCTCAGGGTCGTCAGACAGTTTCCCACAAAGGTGAATGAGACGGCCTCCATCGAATAGTCCTCCGGACCAGGCATAAGGAAGTTGGTGTTGGCGAAGATCGCGTCCTCAGTCTCGGAGAAACGGGAGGAACTCTCGATCTCCTCGGCCTGCGCGCGGCTCTGGATCTCTTCTCCAAGATATTCATCCACAGTGTGTTTCTCCTCTCCCGAAGGGGAAAGAATGTCAATCCAAAGGACATCGTCCCTTTTTACTTTGGAAAGCTCCGTTTCAGACTGGCTCACAAGCAGCTTGCCGTTCTGTCTGTAGAAAATCGCGATCATACTCTTCCTGTTTTTCCCGGCACGCTCGTCGGAAGGGTTGTACTTCAATGCTTGGGTCGCCTCAACATTACGGAGAAGTCAAGACAACTTCGCGAAATTAGAAATATTTTCTCAAAAAAAGTTAAAAATCAAAAAAATAAAGGAATACGCAGGAAGACTACACGAATTCAAAAAGGATGTTGAGGCCGATGAGGATCAGCACCGCTCCTCCGATGATCTCGGCCGGACGGCCGAACCGCGCGCCGATCTTCTGGCCTCCGAACATTCCGCAGATGACCGAGAGCATCGTGACCAGGAAGACAGCCGTAAGATTGACGGCCATCTTAGCCGGGAGGACAAAACCCATCGAGAGGCTGACACCCACGGCGAAAGCGTCGATGCTTGTCGCGACCGCGCCGATCACCACGTTCTTGATTCCGTTGAGGTCGCGCACCTCCGCCTCGTTTTTGACGGCCTCCAGAATCATCGAGCCGCCGACATAGAGCAGCAGGAGGAAGCCTACCACCTTCGCGGCCTTGGCGATTCGTTCAGCGAATATGCCGCCGAACATCCAGCCGAAGGCCATCAGTCCCATCTGTATGAATCCGAACACCAGAGCGATCGGAAGGACTTTCTTGAAAGATATCTTGTCCAGCGTGACGCTTGAGCAGGTCGAGACCGCGAAGCAGTCGGCGCAGAGCGACACCGCGAGAAGCAGCGACTCGAAAACGGATTTCAAAAAGAATGTAGCGGTTGTATTGTCCATAGCGCAGAACAATTTTTATGATGACACGTATGTCCGGTTTATCCCGGTTTTATAGTTTACGGTTTGAAAATCTGGCGGTTCACAATCGAGCGGCCGAGGGTGAGTTCGTCGGCATATTCGAGGTCATCCCCGAAGCCGAGCCCCCGGGCGAGGGAGGAGACCTTCACTCCGGTGTCCTCGATCCGGCGGTAGATGTAGAATGCGGTAGTCTCGCCTTCCACATCGCCGCTCAGGGCCATTATCACCTCGACATCCTCCGGCTTCACTCCGTCAAGCGAGGCCGTCCGGCGCACCCTTTCCACCAGAGAGGCGATCGTGAGGTCGGAAGGGCCGACGCCGGCTATCGGGGATATTATGCCTCCCAGCACGTGATAGACCCCGTGGTACTGTCCGGTGTTCTCGATGCTCATCACGTCGCGTACATTCTCCACGACGCAGATCGTGCGGCGGTCGCGGGACTTGTCGGAGCAGACGGCGCAGATGTCACCGTCGGAGATCATCCAGCATTCGCGGCAGTATTTCGCCTCGTCGCGCAGACGGACGATCGACTCGGAGAAATGGTGGACGCTCTCCGAAGGCTGGCGCAGCAGGTGCAGAGCGAGCCTGAGCGCGCTGCGGCGGCCCACTCCGGGAAGGGAGCTTATGGACTGCACCGCGTCCTCAAGGAGCTTCGAAGGGTATTTTTCAGGACTTGTCATCAGAAATGTCAGTAGTTTTTTTCAATATGCCGCCTCAGCTGTTCTGTGAATATCCAGCGTCGAGATGGTACTTCACAAGGCCCTCCAGAGGCGTGGCCATGACCGCGGAGAAACTGATGCCGTAGGCGGCGGCCACCTTCTCAAGTATCTTCCGGCAGGCGAAGCCGAAGCCTCCGACCACACCGACGGGACAGTCCTTGACACCATACCGCATCAGGCTCCGCTCGATGAAATCCCGGAAATTCCGCTCGACAAGGCCTCTGACATATTCACTGGAATCATAACGCTCCAGGATCCAGGGGGCGAAGGAGCCGAGGTACTTCGACGGAGCCTCGCCGCGGTAGACGTTGCGCACCACGGTGGCGTAGTCGACGGTGAAAGCGGCTGCGAACTCGCTGCTGACAGGCTCAGGCACAAGGCCTTTGAGGAAGTCCGCCATAAAGAGCGAACCGAGTTTCGCCCCGCCGCCCTCGTCGCCGAGAATGAAGCCGGCCGAACGAACGTTACTGACGACCCTTTGGCCGTCGAAGAGGCAGCTGTTGGAGCCGGTGCCGAGAATCGCCGCGATCCCGGGTCTGCGTCCGCAGACAGCTCTCGCCGCCGCCAGAAGGTCGGATGCGTACTCTGTCCGTGCGCCCGGGAAACGGTTCTTGAATATTCCGTCAAGGTCCCTGGCCTGTTCCGGGACCTCGCTTCCGCCGTCAGCGATCAGGCCGGCGGCATAGAAATGCACCTCGGCGACCGTTTCCAGTTCTCCGAAGGCCTCGAGAGCCTCGCCGACAATCGCTTCTATGGCCTTCGGCCGCATCGTCGCAAGGTTCATCCCGGCGGTGCTGACCTTCACCGGTTCTTTTCCCGTGGCCACCGCGCACCAGTCGGTCTTGGTGGCTCCGCTTTCAACAAGCAGTATCATAACCTAATTCAACTTTCGCAAGTGGAAAAATGTTACTTTCCGGCGGCCTTAAGGGCCTTCCGGATGACAGGCAGGACTTTCTCCGTGTACCTTACCATACCGAGATCAGTGAAATGGATGCCGTCCACGGTGGCCTCTCCGTCATCGCCGATCAGCCCGTCGGTGGACACATAGTAGATCTTCTTCTCCCCGGCCTTCTTCAACTTCTGGAACAGGGCCTTCTGGGCTATGTTCTTGGACTCGATCTCGGCCCGCATCCTCTCGTCGAATCTGGAATGAGGGTAGGTCGGATCCTCGATGAAGACCACCGGCACGCCCGGATGGGCGTCGCGGAGAATCCTGAAGAACTTCTCCCCCGTCTCTTCGATCTGCTTCACGGAAGCGTTAGGCACATAGTCCAGCACAAACAGCGACGGGTTCTCCACCCGGGTCATATATTCAGCCACCTCGAGGTCCAGCAAGGCGTTCCCGCTGAAACCGAGGTTGATGACCTCGCGGTCGAGTTTCCTTTCGATGATCGAGGTGAAGACCATTCCCGGACGGGAAGCGCTGCATCCCTGGAGGATGCTCGAGCCGTACATCACGACAGGATCGCCGGACTTAGGGCTGTCCACGGCAGGGCCTTCGATGACAGCTCCGTCATCCACACCGATCTCAAGGTCAGTGATTCCGTTGTACAGCGACAGGTAAAGGATGCATTCCCTCATCTGAGGCTTCATGTTAGAAATCAATGTCTTAGTCTTCACTTCCTTACCCCTGCCATTCCACTCGAAACCGCTGCCGGCGAAACGCCAGCCGTCTTTCTCTGTGAGTATGTAGAGGTCCAGGCCGTTGTCACCTGCGTCGGTCATGTGCGGCATGTACTGGGAAGGCGACGTGGATTTCCACTTCGCCACCACGCAGGTCGAATTCGTGCGGAAACGCAGGTACAGGCCGGCCGAGTTTCTGGAGAGGTCCCAGAGGGTCTTGCGGGAGGTCTTCTCGAAGGCGGCCGGGAATCTTTCGTAACGGGCCGAAGTGGAGTCGATGCATTTCCCGAAAAGCGGGAACTCCGAGGCGTTGTGGTAGACGATCCCCTCGGCGGAGGCGGCCAGCGCTGTCAAAAGAGCCGCGGCCAGAATGACGGATTTACGGATTATGTCCATAACGTATCAACTTATATATTTTCCTTTTTTGAGCCAGTGGAACACACCGAAGCAGGCGGAGGCGACATAAGCCGCATACAGAACCGCCAGGGCGTACTGTCCTTGCGACGCGCACATCACGACAAGAACCATGTCCGCCACGATCCAGATGAACCAGTGGTACAGGATCGAGCGGCCGAGCCAGTACATCGCCACCACGCACATCGCCGTGGAGAGAGCGTCCATCAGGACGTTCGCCCCCTGGGCCGAGCGGGTCATCAGAAGGAGAGAGACAGCTATCACCATGAATGTCAAGGCACTGCACAGGCCCGTCTTCAGGCTGAGCCTGTCAAGATGCACCGAGGTGTCCTCCGATGTCGATTCAGCGTTCTTCTTCAGGATGGCGCTGTCGCGTCTCCAGCGGTAGAAGCCCCAGACCGAGATCACGACATAGTAGATGTTCAGTCCCATGTTCGCCCAGGAATGCTGGACAGCGAAGGAGAAAGCGCAGGCCAGGCCTGTCGCTATCCCGAAAATCCACATCGCGTTCTTCTGCAGGACTTCCAGAATTATGTATGGCACACCCGTGACCAGTGCGAAGATCTCGATCGCCTTGACCACCGCCTCCGGATCGAGGCCGAGAGTCTGTATCAATTCGTTCATATCCTACAAAAATAGGCAATATTAAAGAGAAAAAAGAGGTTTGAGGAAGATTTTCCCCAAACCCCTTCAATCACTTCAGCGGAGAATTACTCTGCCTTGCCGTTTGAACCGAGAACATCCACGATCTTGTGCTCGTAGAGCTTCTTCATCTCGTCGCGGGCAGGTCCGAGGTACTTTCTCGGATCGAACTCACCCGGCTTCTCGTTGAAGACCTTGCGGACGGCGGCTGTCATCGCGAGACGGCTGTCGGAGTCGATGTTGATCTTGCAGACAGCGCTCTTGGCGGCCTCGCGGAGCTGCTCCTCAGGGATACCTACAGCGTCAGGAAGTTTTCCGCCGTTGGCGTTGATGATGTCTACATACTCCTGAGGAACTGAAGATGATCCGTGGAGAACGATAGGGAATCCAGGGAGCTTCTTCTCGATCTCGTGGAGAACGTCGAAAGCGAGTGGAGGTGGAACGAGACGGCCCGTCTTAGGGTCTCTTGTGCACTGCTCCGGCTTGAACTTGTAGGCGCCGTGCGACGTACCGATGGAGATGGCGAGTGAATCGCAGCCTGTACGGGTGGCGAAGTCGATGACCTCCTCAGGCTTTGTGTAGTGAGACTCCTCGGCGGAAACCTCATCCTCTACGCCGGCGAGAACGCCGAGCTCGGCCTCAACGGTCACGTCATACTTGTGAGCGTACTCGACAACCTTCTTGGTGAGGGCGATGTTCTCCTCGTAAGGGAGGGCTGAACCGTCGATCATCACTGAAGAGAAGCCCATGTCCACGCAGCTCTTGCAAAGCTCGAAGCTGTCGCCGTGGTCGAGATGGAGAACGATCTGAGGATGCTCCCAGCCGAGTTCTTTGGCATACTCTACAGCGCCTTCAGCCATGTAACGGAGAAGGGTCTGGTTAGCGTAGTTGCGAGCGCCCTTTGAAACCTGAAGGATGACAGGTGACTTCTGTGCGGCAGAGGCCTGGATGATGGCCTGGAGCTGCTCCATGTTGTTGAAGTTGAACGCAGGAATGGCATAACCACCCTTTACGGCCTTAGCGAACATCTCTCTGGTGTTGACCAAGCCAAGTTCTTTGTATGATACCATAATTTTAGAGTATTAAAAATTTACTTTCTGTCTTTCCGACCGGCGTGTCACGCCTTCAATCATCGTGCAAATTTACTTTATTTTTCCCGATTTTTTTATAAATTTGTAAGATTAATCGTTTAAACCCTTTCTCGGCAAAGGCATACGGCGGTTTTTAATAATTGCTTAATAATCACGGCTATGACTATCGGTGACGATTTCAGGATAATCTCTGACACTACGACAGACGGTGTCAGGCACATAACGGCGATTCCAAGCGCCCTCGTCTGCTCCGCGCAGATCGACTTCGACCTGGTGGACGGACGCATCCACAACCTGCGTTACATCAAAGGCTGCGACGGCAATCTGCAGGCCGTCGGAAGACTCCTCGAGGGGATGGAGGCAGGAAAGGCCGTCGAAATCCTCGCAGGCGTCAACTGCCACGGACGCGGGACTTCCTGCTCCGACCAGCTGACAAGAATCCTCAGGGCAGCCATCCGGTAACGGCGCGCCAGGACAGCCACGGACGACTCAGTCAGCGCCGCCCAGCAGCGAGACATACCTTCTGCGCACCATCCCTCTCTTTCCGACCTCGATGATGAAAGGCAGGGCGGAAAGGTCGAACGTGTCCAGCAGCGACCTGCCGAGTTCCGGATCGGAGGCCATTACCGCATCGACATCCACGTCCAAAGTCCTGTATCCCAGCGAATCAGCGGTGGCGATTTCCTCACGGCAGACGGGGCATCCCTGCGAATGGAAGACTATGTAGCCTCCCTTCGACCTCAACTTCTTCCATCCTTGAATATGCTTGAAGACAGGCAGTTTCGAGCCAGCCGGCGTTCTGGAAAGCAGGTCGCTCATCATTCCGGCCAGGCCGACGACCTTCAGCGTGTCATCCTGTGTGTTCCAGATGTCGGGACGCGAGAGGACATATTCATTGATGAAAGGAAGCGTCCCTTCCTTGCACGCCTCGTCGCGGCGGGAGGTCAGCCAGTAAAGAAGGTCGCCTTCCAGGTGCTTGAAGAAAGTGGTGTCGCCTTTCGCCAAGGTTCTGTCCTCCAGGATTTTGGCCACATCCATAACATTTCCGGCCTCCAATGTGCCGTAGGATCCGAAGAGTTTGTCCATCAACGCGACTGAAGACTCGCCGCCATATTCATAAGGAGCGTCGGAAAGGAAGATTCCGAGAAGCCGGTCGAGCGCCGAGGTGTCAAGCCCGCGACCCACGATGGTCCCGGACTTGTCCAGAAGGAACATCCGGGGAGTCTGAATCACACCGTATTTCATCTGGAAATCCGACTCCACCTCCGGGTCCCAAAGATGGGTCACCTTTGTCCGGGAGGCGGTGACGGTGAATTTCCGCTCGCGCCATTCCTTCCAGGCGGCTGCGTCTGTGCCGGTGTAAACCGCATAGAAGTCCACGGGCCAGTTCCTCTGGTTGAGTTTCGAACGCAGCAGGATGGTCTCGAGCCGGCATTTCGCACAGTCCGTGTCGAAGAAGAACAGGACAGTGTAACGGTCAGAACGGCCACCGACCGTCATCCGGCCGCCGTCCGGGGTCGTCATCTCGATGACAGGGGCCTGCATCCCGAGCAGGGACTGCCTGTTGAAATCAGCGTAGATCTTGGCGTCGAGCAGGACCTGTTCCCCGCCCATATCGATCTTTCCCGTAGCGAACCACCTGTCAGTCAAATGGATGGCCACGGCCTCGTCGCCCATCACCGGCGATTCGAGATAGTGGTCGTAGATTTTCAGGGCGATGTGGCGGCGCAGAGCCGAATCCTTCGCCGAGACTATCAGCGTGTCGCATTCCCGGTTCTTGACCTCTATCTTCTCGGGTTCGAGGATCTTGAAATACTGCTCCAGCCGCCCGTCGAGAGCAGCCAGCCTTGAGGAGTCCACCTGGGCGGTGCAGAGCCACGCAGGCAGAAGCCAGGCGAGGAGGCAGGTGAATATTCCCGCGGACCGTCTCATCGTCTTTCCGGCAGAACGACCCCCTCGGGAAGGAACTGCGACAGGTCACCGTTGTTGCGGATCACGTCGCGTACCGCGGACGAGGAGATGTGTGAATATTCCTGGGCGGTAGGGATGATGATGGTGTCGACCTCGGGGGCGAGGTGGCGGTTGGCGTCCGCTATCGCCTGCTCGTTGTCGAAATCAGTCATATTCCTCACGCCGCGCACTATGTGCCGGATGCCGAGGGAGCGGCAGATGTCGACCGTAAGTCCCTCATAATGGGTGATTCTGACCCCTTCCATCCCCGCCGTGACCTGGCGGATGATGTCTTCGCGCTGCTCCATCGAGAAGAAGCCGCGCTTGTCCTGGTTGACTCCCACGGCCACGACGACCTCGTCGAAGATGGTCAAGGCTCTTGTCAGGATGTTAAGGTGACCGGAAGTAAATGGGTCAAATGAGCCGGGAAACAATGCAACAGTGTTCTTTTTCATCTGAATTTCAGAATTTTACAACTGCCAGTCAATAGGAGTTTTCCCTTCGCTGACAAGAATTTCATTTGTTCTGGAAAAATGACGGCAGCCGAAGAACGCCCCTCTCGCCAGAGGCGAAGGGTGCGCCGCCTCCAGCACCGTGTGGCGGGAGGTGTCGATCAGTTCCTTCTTGCCCCGGGCGTAGTTGCCCCAGAGCAGGAAGACCACCCCGTCGAGATTGTCGGAGATGTACTTGATCACGGCGTCGGTGAAGCGCTGCCAGCCTATGCCGCTGTGCGAGGCCGCGGCCCCTGAGCGGACCGTCAGGATGGAGTTCAGCAGAAGGACACCCTGCCGCGCCCACTTCTCCAGATCAGGGCTGCCGCTCATCGTGACCCCGAGGTCGCTTTCAATCTCCTTGAATATGTTCTTGAGGGACGGCGGGGCGGGCACTCCGTCCGGCACGGAGAAGCTCAGACCCATAGCCTGACCCGCTCCGTGGTAGGGGTCCTGTCCCAGAATCACCACCTTCACATCCTGCACAGGAGTGAGTTCGAAGGCTTTGAATATCTCCGGTCCCGGAGGATAGACAACTTTCCCTTCCGCTTTCTCCTGGTGCAGAAAAGCGGCAAGCGCGGCGAAGTAAGGTTCATCGAACTCACTCCGCAGCGCCTGTTTCCAACTTTTTTCTATTCTTACATCCATAACAGCAGGTATTGTCACGGGAAAAACAGCCTCGGCCATTCCCCCATCCGGCCGCTAAGATAGAAATTAATCTTTGAATATGTAAGAGACCACGTCGCCGATGTTCTTCACATAGTGGAAGGACAGTCCTTTGACATAGACCGGCTTGATGTCCTCGACATCCTTGCGGTTGTCCTCGGAGATGACTATCTCGGAGACTCCGGCCCTCTTGGCGGCCAGGATCTTCTCTTTGATGCCACCCACAGGGAGAACCCTTCCTCTCAGGGTCATCTCTCCGGTCATCGCTATGCCTGACTTGATGGCCTCGCCTCTGAGGGCGGACACCATCGAGCTGACCATCGTGATGCCGGCGGACGGGCCGTCCTTAGGCACGGCTCCTTCCGGCACGTGGACGTGGATGTCCTTGGCGGCGAACTGCTCGGAAGTCATCTTCGCAAGCTCAGGATGGGCTTTGATGTACTGGTAGGCGATCGTGGCGGATTCCTTCATCACGTCGCCGAGGTTGCCGGTCATAGTCATCACGCCCTTGCCCGCGCTGACGGAACTCTCCACGAACAGGATCTCTCCACCCATCTGAGTCCAGGCCAGGCCGGTCACGACACCCGGCGCCTCGTTGCCCTTCTGCAGGTCGTGGAAGTTGGTCGGCAGGCCGAGGTACTCCTTGAGGTGTTCCTTCCTGATCACGTTCGGCCAGGTCTCCCCGAGGGCTATCTTCTTGGCCGTCACCCTCGCGATCTTGGCGATCTGCTTCTCAAGACCACGTACGCCGGACTCGTGGGTATATTCATCGATTATGGCGGCGAGGGCGGCCTTGTCGATGCGGAGGTCCTTCTTGCCGATGCCGTGTTCCTCCAGCTGCTTAGGCACGAGGTAACGCTTGGCGATCTCCATCTTCTCCTCGGCGAGGTAGCCGGTCACATTGATCAGTTCCATCCTGTCGAGCAGGGCGGACTGGATCGTGGAGATGTTGTTGGCAGTGGTGATGAACAGCACGTTGGAGAGGTCGTAGTCGATGTCGAGGTAGTTGTCGTGGAATGCGACATTCTGCTCAGGGTCAAGCACTTCCAACAGAGCGGAAGACGGGTCGCCCTTGTAGTCGTTACCCACCTTGTCGATCTCGTCGAGGACGATGACAGGGTTGGATGTGCCGGCCTTCTCGATGCCGTTAAGGATACGGCCCGGAAGAGCGCCGATGTAAGTCTTGCGGTGTCCCCTCAGTTCAGCCTCGTCGTGCATTCCGCCGAGGGCGATCCTGACATATTTTCTGCCGAGAGCCTTGGCGACGGACTTGCCGAGACTGGTCTTGCCGACACCCGGAGGGCCGTAGAGGCAGAGGATCGGGGACTTCATATTCCCTTTAAGCTTGAGGACGGCGAGGTACTCGATGATCCTGTCCTTGACGGTGTCAAGACCGTAGTGGTCGCTGTCCAGAACCTTCTGGGCGTGCTTCAGGTCGAGGTCGTCCTTAGACATCTCGTCCCACGGCAGGTTCAGCATAAACTCTATGTAGTTGTACTGGATGCTGTAGTCCGGCGATGAAGGGTTGTACTTCTGGAGTTTGGCGAGTTCCTTCTCGAACTGTTTCGCCACGGCCTCCGGCCACTTCTTGGCCTGGGCTCTGGCGCGCAGCTTGTCGAACTCCTCCTCCTCGTCCATACCGAGTTCCTCCTGGATGGTACGGAGCTGGTTGTTAAGGTAGTACTCTCTCTGCTGCTGGTCGATGTCGCTCTTGACCTTCTGGTTGATCTCCTGCTTGATCTTGAGCAGCTGGACCTGCGTGTCAAGAGCCTGGAGAAGCTTCATAGCCCTCAGCGTGACATCATCGACGCCGAGCAGCTGGACCTTGTCCATATAGTTCTCGAGTTCTATCGTCGTGGCGATGAAGTTGACGAGGAACGCATAGTTGTCGATCGATTTCAGGGCGGTGACAGCCTCCTTCGGAGCGAAGGAGGATGACTTGATGACGACGGCGGCCTTCTCCTTGAGAGACTCGGCGATCATCCTCGTGTTGTTGTCATCGGCTGGAACTATGTCCTCGGCGTAGGTCACCTGCGCCGTGATGTACGGGTCGAAAGCGAGATAGCGGGTCACCTTCAGCCTCTTGGCTCCCTGGAGGATGGCCGTGATCGTGCCATCGGGCATATCGAGGACCTTCATTATCCTCGCCACGGTACCATATTCATAAAGGTCTTTTCCCTCAGGATCTTCCACCGTGACATCCACCTGCGGCACGGCGCCGATGAAAGAGCCGTTCTTGTCCGCCGCCTTGATGAGGGCGATGGACTTCTCGCGCCCGATGGTGACAGGATAGACCATACCCGGGAAGAGCACGGCGTTTCTCAAGGCAAGTATAGGCAGAGTGTCAGGAAGGTCTTTGGAATCCACCTTCAGCTGCTCATCTCCCTGCATCACAGGGATAATGTTCACTTCCGCGGCCCCGGCCGGGAAGAGAAAGTCTTTGTTGTTATCGTTTACGTTCATACTGTTCTTGCTAAAGCGCAGGTGTCCTCTCTGCCAAAATGGCAGACTCGGCCGTTTCCTGGACGCGTCCGGATATATGGTCAAGCACCGTGCCACAAAAATATGAAGAATTATTTATGCATATGATTTTGAATATTAAAAAAATAAGCCTAATTTTGCATCCCCAACGAACTTCGATGGGATTATTATTAAGGTAATTCCTAATAAATTAAATAGATTGTTATGACAAAGGCAGAAATCGTAAATGAGGTTGCGAAGTCAACCGGTATCGAGAAAATTGCAGTCCAGTCCGTCGTAGAGGCTTTCATGGAGACCGTTAAGGACTCCATCGTCAAGAAAGAACCTGTCTACCTCCGCGGATTCGGCAGTTTTATCGTAAAGCACAGAGCCAAGAAGGCGGCCAGAAACATCACCAAGAAAACAACTATGACCATCCCTGCGCACGACATCCCTGCTTTCAAGCCAGCCAAGGTGTTCGTCAACGCTGTAAAGGAGGAAAAATAATTTTTTAAATTTCTTTTATTATGCCAAGCGGAAAAAAGAGAAAGAGACATAAGATGTCTACGCACAAGCGTAAAAAACGCTTGCGCAAGAACAGACACAAGAAGAAGTAACACTTCTGTGTCTGCCATTTTAGCAGTCTGCTAGAAGGAAAAGGCTGACCGGAAGAGCCGGCCGGCCTTTTTTATTTTCTTGCTGAAATTTCAGAAGATTGTCCAATTTTTCAACCGACAAATGGAGTCAGAGAAATCAGAAAAAGATCTGATCGTCGATGTCACATCGACTGAAGTTCACATCGCGCTGATGGAAAACCACCGGCTGATCGAACTCAACAAAGAGTCCAGCAAGGGGCACAGCTTTTCCGTAGGTGACGTCTACCTCGGGAAAGTCAAGAAGATTCTTCCCGCCCTGAACGCTGCCTTTGTGGACATCGGAGACAAGAAAGAGGCTTTCGTCCACTATCTGGATCTTGGTCTGTACTTCACATCGTTCGACGACTTCGTCCGTAAGAGCAATCCCAACACCGACCTCGGGCAGCTGTATTCAAGCATCCCGATAGGGCCGATCCTCGAGAAAGAGGGAAGGATCGAGAATGTCCTCAAACCGGGACAGATGATGATAGTGCAGATCGTCAAGGAGCCGATCTCCACCAAAGGGTCAAGACTGACAGCTGAAATTTCATTGGCAGGACGCAACATTGTGCTGATGCCTTTCGCCGAGAAGGTGAGCATTTCCCAGAAAATCTCCTCGAAGGAAGAGAAGAAAAGGCTCGAGACGCTTGTCCGGAGCATTCTTCCGAAGAACTACGGAGCCATCATCCGCACGGCGGCTGAAGGCAAGAACGCGGCCATCCTTGTGGCCGAACTCAAGTCACTCATCGAGAAATGGGAATCCTCCTGGAAGAAAGTGGCGAAATCAAAGGGTGTCCAGCTGCTCTTCACCGAGTACAGCAAAACCACAGCCATCATCAGGGATCTCCTGAACGACTCCTTCTCCAACATCCACGTCAACGACGAGAATGTCTACGAGGAGACCAAGAAATATATCTCGCTGATCTCTCCTGACCAGGAGAAGATCGTGAAGCTGTACACCGGAAAGGAACCCATTTTCGACCATTTTGAAGTCACCCGCCAGATCAAGAGTTCGTTCGGCAAGATCGTGCCGATGAAACAGGGGACTTATCTGGTCATCGAGTCCACGGAAGCCCTGAACGTCATCGACGTGAACAGCGGAATCCGGGCCAAGACCTCCGACCAGGAAGAGAACACCTTCGAGGTCAACAAGATAGCGGCGGAGGAAATCGCCCGCCAGCTAAGACTCAGGGATATGGGCGGCATCGTCATCGTCGACTTCATCGACATGGAGTCCGGAGAGCATCGCAACGAGTTGCACAAGTACATGCAGTCGCTCATGGAAAGCGACAGGGCGAAGCACAACGTGCTTCCTCTCACCAAATTCGGTCTGATGCAGATCACAAGGCAGAGGATCCGTCCGGTGACGGAGATCAACACCGCCGAGGTCTGCCCTGTCTGCCACGGCACCGGCAAGATCACGTCAAGCGTGGTGATCGACGAACAGATCGAACGCAACATCGCCGACTGTGTCGAACACGGCGAGACCGACCTGACGCTGAAGGTCAGCCCGATTCTCGGGGCTTACCTCAAGAGGGGGACGACAGTCCTTTCGGACAAGTCATTCGTCGGCAAGTGGAAAAAGAAGTACAAGTGCCGGATCAACATTGTGGAGGTCACAGACTTCACAGTCCTGCAGAATGAAATCTACAACAAGAAAGGGGACAGGCTTTAGTCCCCTTTTTTTATTGCCCTGTCCTCCCGATGTCCCGGGCGGCGTTCTTTTCCGTCAGGCCCGGCATTTCCGTGGCTGGGCTATGTTTATCTGAACATAAATTAGTACATTTGTGACACGCATCTTAGAGCAGTGAACCACTCTACGGATCTAAGGTTTGCCGTGAACGTGCCTGCGCCACATCAGCTCGGTTTCCGCTTACACGAAACCTCCCGTCACAAAGTGACGGAGCAAGTCCCTCCCCCGAGGGGAAGGATTTAGGGAGAGGGTAACGTAAATTGATTTTTTTCATTCGGAACACCTATAACGTGGGATAAGGTTCTTTTGCCATATGCATTTAACTAATTGCGAAAGTTTAAGACAATGAAAAAAATATTTGTGATCCTTCTGGCCGCCGGAATGCTGGCGACAGGATGCCAGCAGTACGACGACTCGGAACTGAAGTCCGAAATCCAGAAGATAACCGCCAGGCTGACGGCGCTCGAACAGCAATGCAGCCTGATGAACACCAACATCAGTACCCTCCAGGCTCTGGTCGACGCCCTTGACGGACAGGACGGCATCGTCAGCGTCACAGACCTTGAAGACGGGACAGGATATTCAATAAAATTCAAGTCCGGCAAGACCGTCACCCTGCGCGACGGCGTGGACGGCAAGACACCGGCGGTGGGAGTCAGACAGGACACCGACGGGACATATTACTGGACGGTCGACGGTGAATGGCTGCTCGACGCTTCCGGGAAGAAGGTCCGCGCGCAGGCAGTGGACGGCAAAGACGCCGTCGCACCGAAGCTGAAGATCGAGGATGACTGGTGGTACATCTCCTATGATGACGGGTCCACCTGGACGAAACTCTACCAGGCCAAGGGCGAGGACGGCGACACCCTTTTCGCCAGCGTGACCGACAACGGAGAGACAGTCACGTTCAGACTTGCGGACGGAACTGTCCTGACCGTGCCGAAGGCCACCGAACTCGGAATCCAGTTCACCGAATCCGTGGACATAGGAATCAGCGCCGGAGAGACAAGAAGCATAGGCTACATCCTGACAGGAGCGTCGGCGAACACTGTCGTCAAAGCCTTCGGGCAGTACGGCTGGAAAGCCAGGGTAGTCAAGGCCGGGACCACGATGGGGACGATAGAAGTGACCGCTCCATCGCCTCTGGAAGAGGGCGAGATCATCGTGCTGGTGTACGAAGGTGACTCCAAGACAGTCGTGCGCATCCTCAATTTCGTGAAAGGAGTGATCACGGCCCCGCAGGCTTCATATTCATTGATAGGAAAGGCAGAGAATCTGATGGTGCCGGTGCAGACCAATGTCGACTACTCCGTCGAGATTCCAGAGGAGGCCGAATGGCTGACCTACACGGGTTCGGTCCCCGGCACGAAGGCCATGCGTTCCGACAGCCTCAGCTTCCTCTGCGACAAGAACATCGGACCGGACATCAGGACGGCCGTAGTTACCGTGAAGGACGGGTCAGGGAGCAACGAGGTCAAAATCACATTCACCCAGAATGTCTGGGACTACATCGACTTCACCGACAACAACCTCAAGGCGGCGCTGGTGACAGATTTCGACAAGAACAGGGACGGGGAGATCTCCATCTCCGAAGCCGCGGCGGCGACCTCCATCTCCGTGGCCGGGAAAGGCATCAAGGATCTGACAGGCCTTGAATATTTCAGCAACATCACAAGCCTTGACTGCTCCGGCAACTCCATAACCTCGATCAATCTCAACGGACATCCGAACCTCAAAGTCCTCAGCGTGTCAGGCAACTCCTTGACAAACATTGATTTGAGCGGAGTCTCACTGACGGCTCTAAACTGCTCGGGCAACAGCCTCACATCTCTCGACCTGAGTTCCCAGACCGCCCTTTCGACCCTCGACTGCAGTTACGTGACCGGTCTGACGACCCTCGACCTGACTTCCTGCGCGCAGACTCTCGAGACGCTGAACACCAAGGGGTGCACCTCACTTGCGACCATCTATGTGCTTAAAAGCCAGACCTTCAAGTCCCGATCTACGGAGTCCGCCACGAAGCTTCTTGTGCCTACCCCGGACGGGACGGTGACCACCCTCCAGACCCACACTGTCGGAAACGGAGTGCGCTTCATCATCATCGGCGACGGCTTCATGAAGAACACTAACGCTTCTGAATATGACGGCGGGCGCTCGAAGTTTGACACTTGGGCGAGCGCCGCGATGGAGGCGATCTTCACGGAAGAGCCTTACAAGACTTTCCGGAACAGGTTTGACATCTATTCCGTGGCCGTAGAGTCTTCAACCGAAACCTTCGACGGCACGACGGCGATCGCCTGCAAGTTCGGCTCCGGCACAGGCATCAGCGGCAACTCGGACGCGGCTTTTGCTTACGCCCGCAAGGTCAGCGGCACAGAACTGGACAATACCGTGGTTCTGGTGATCCTCAATTCCACGAAATACGCCGGCACCTGCTTCTACTGGTCGACCGGCCGAGCTGTGGCCTACATTCCGATGGCTTACGGAAGCGCCGACAGGTTCGGCCAGCTTGTCCGCCACGAGGCCGCAGGCCACGGATTCGCCAAACTGTCCGACGAGTACAGTTACTCTGGGACCATCTCTTCCAGCAAGGTGCTGTCCCACAAATGGTGGTACGCCATCGCCGGAGCCGGAGCGAATGTGGACGTGACCTCAGACCAGACGAGCGTGCATTGGGCTAAATTCCTCTCCGACTCCCGTTACACCGGCCAGGTGGGAGTCTACGAGGGTGCGCTGACCTTCCAGTACGGGGCCTACCGTCCTACTCAAAACAGCATAATGCGCTACAACACAGGCGGCTACAACGCACCTTCAAGGGAAGCGATCTACAAGAGGATAATGACGATCTCGGAAGGCAGCGGTTGGGAATATGACTACGAAACCTTCGTGGCCTACGATGCCGTCAACCGTTCCGCCTCCTCCCAGGCCTACAACCGTGCCCAGACCGACGCCATCGACGAGGCAGCCTTCATCCCTACCGCTCCGCCTGTCCTTGTGGAATAGGTTGTCGATGGACGGGAAGCCGCCGCGGCACCGGCTGATTGTCAGCGTGTGAAGCGGCGGACTAGTGTGCCGAGAAGGATAAGGGCGGCCATCAGGGTGGCTATGCGGCCCACAAAGTCGCCGTGGATGACGAAGAAAGTCTTGTCGTCCCGCAGGCCTATCTTACCTGCGAGGATCTCGGGAGTCCACCACGACGTGCGGTCCACGACCTTTCCTGACGGATCTATGATCGCGGAGATACCGGTGTTGGCGCAGCGGGCGACCCAGCGGCGGGTCTCTATGGCACGCAGACGGGCATAGGACAGATGCTGGACATAGCCGGGAGAGTCACCCCACCAAGCGTCGTTGGTGATGACGGCCAGCACACGGGCTCCGTTGCGGACATAGGCTGAGCAGTACTCACCGTAGACTGATTCGTAGCAGATGGCACAGCCCACCGGGACGGTCCTGACGAGAGCCGTGCTGTCATATTCAGTGAAATGGAGCGGGACAGTCTCCTTCTGTCCGATGTCTCGGCCCATCACCCCTCCGAGCCAATCATCCACCTTGCAGAAGAAGGCGGGATAAGGGGTCATCTCGACACCGACCACAAGTTTGCTTTTATGGAATATCTCGGGAGCGGCGGATGCTGACAGCATAAGCGCCGAATTGTGCGACTCGCGCCACAGCCCTCTGCCGACGGGTCTCGCAGTGTAGGACGGCCTGAGAGCCCTGTGCAGATAGGTGGACGTGGAAGCGCCGACAAGCAGGTCCGCCTTGGGATGTTCCTTTAGAAATTCCGTGAACCGGGTCACCGACGGGCTGGCGGAAATGTCATTTGTGACCACGTCCCACATAAAGGTCTCAGGGGCCAGCAGAAGTGTGGGAACGCTGTCGTTGATTCCCTGGAATTGACTCAGCAGCAGTTCGTTCTGCTCCGTCTGGGTCATCCCGCCGAATTTGTTGTAAGGGTCTATGTTCGGTTGTGCGATAAGCACATCCAGAGTCTCGTCTGAGGCTGAGTCGGGCATCAGGAAGACCGACACGGCCGGAGGGGCTATGAAAAGAGCCAGCACACCGGTGACCGCGGCCGACCTGGCTTTCCAGTTGAAGGTCGCCCAACTTCCGTCCGCAAGCGACTCCAGAATCCCGAAGACCCCGAGGTTCGAGGCCCACACCAGCAGCGAGCCGCCAAGCGAACCGGTATATTCATACCACTGCACCCAGTCCGTGGTGCGTGCGAAGGCGTTGCCAAGCACCAGCCAAGGCCAGCTGATCTGCGCCGAAGTGAGGTACCACCGTTCCCAGGCGATCCAGGCGAAGGCGAGGAATATGTAGGGAAGCGCCCCGGTGAGCCATTTCCTGCTCCAGCGGAACAGGCCGAAAATCAATGACATCTGGAAGGCGTTGGCAAGGATGGCGAATATGCCGCCGCCGATGGTCGCGTTGCAGACCCAGAAGGTCGTGGCTGCGTTCCAGAGAACGAAACAGAGGTAGTGCCACCAGCAGAAGCCGCGGATTTCATCCTTAGTGGCTATGTCCTCGGCCCAGAGCAGAGGCACGAACGCGATCAAAGACAACCAGCCAGTCCCGTCCACGAGGAACGGAACACTCATCAGCGCCGCCGAGAGAACGACCAGCAGCAAAAATCTTAAATTTTTTCCCATCTACGCGAAGATATCACAATTCTAAGAAGATATCACAATTCTAAGCAAAATCAGCCGGCAGGACAGAATAAAATTCACAGGGTCAGAACTTGAACTCGGTGCCGATGTTCAGCACGAAGCGGTTGTCGTGAGGGACTCTCACGCCGCCCTTCGTCTCGTAACGGTGGGTCATCCTCCAGAAAGCGTCCACCCTGATGAACCTGAGGATGTTAGTTATGCCCACACCCATCTCCACATAAGGACGGTTCAGTTTGTTCATCTTCTCAGGGAAGTACATAACAGCCCCGAACCCCGGGTCGCCGGCGATGCCGTTGTTCTCCCGTCTGACCGTTCCGTAGGCGGCCCTCAGAGAAAAGACCTCCCTCCACTGCAGACGCTTGAGCAGAGGAATCTTGCCGAGGAAGAAGCCTTTGAAATTATGTTCCCAGAACAATGTCGTCCACAGGTCCGAGGCGAACTCGTAGTAGTCCATGCAGGCGAATGAGTTCTTACTGAAGGTGTAGGTGCCGTTGCCCTCGTGGATCTTCAGCATAGGGTAAGGGACTGTGCCGACCACAGTTCCGGCGTTGAAGTTGAACTTTGACACTCCCAGCGGAGGCAGCGTCAAGGTGTAGCCCACGGAAAGTTCGGGACGGAAGTAAGTATATTCATTCTTCCCTATGCCTTTCATCGAGGCGAAGAGGTCGATGGTCACGACCGGGTACTTGGAGTAGACATAGTGCTTCTCGAACGTGGTGCGGGTCACTATCTCCTCTTTGGAGATCCTGGCCTGGAAATGAGCCTGGTTGTAGCCCACGGAATTGAAAACCTTCCCGTCAGGACTGACCATCGGCACGAACGGGTTGGAGAAGATGCGGCGGCTTTCCAAAGCCACAATCGTGTTCAGGTTCTGTGTCCACTCCTTCTGGAAAGAAAGGGCATAGTCATTCACAAGGCTCATTTTCTGGCTGTTGACCTTTGACAGCACCGAGGTTATCACATTGCCGCCGCCATAGACCGACGAACCTTTGCCGAGCTGCATCACATCGTGGACATAGGACAGAGCGATTTTGCTGGTAGGCTGGTTGTTGAACATGTACTCCACGGTCCCGCCTCCCTTGAACATCCTGTCCTTGAAGCCGTAGGCCCCGTAGCCCATGAACCTGACCTTGCGGCTCAGATTCTTCGTCGTCCTGACCCCGAGCTGCACCCTTGACCCTTCCAGAACATTGAAGCTGTAAAGCGATGAATATGGTCCGAAACCAACATACTTAGTGTTCAGGTAGCCGTTGACGAGCATGTCCGCAAGGGCGTAGATGTCCTTGTACAGAGGCACGTTCTTGATGGAATCCACCATGTTGTAGATGCCCTTCTCCTTCTCGCTGAGCGGGTACGGACGGACGCCGCGCCAGTAATCTTCATCGTTGTTGATCACATCCTTGCCGGCCTGCACCTGAGCTTTGGCGTCGTCCCTGAAAGTCGTGGTGAATTCCGGATCGGAATAGTCTATCTGCCTGTTACCCAGGAAGGTCACTATCTTCGAGGAGTCCCGCATCGTCGGAGAGAAGTCGACATACATCCTGTCCTGTTTGTAGAACCAGAGGGAATCGCCGAGCCTTCTGTTCTCCACATCTATCGCCAGATCCCTGACCCAGTTCACGTTGCCGCCTTTCTTGAGCCTCGCGTGGATGGACCTCAAGGCATATTCGCCGGCATCCAGGGACATTTCTCCGTCGAAAGTCGGAGATGAAACCCATTTGGAAGGATGGAACCTCACCTTGTAGGTCTTGCGGCCCTCTATGTCGAGGCTGTCAACCAGATAGTAGTTGTAATAGGTGAAGCCGGAGGACGAGAGCGGCGAAGGGATCTCGACCTGGAAGATGTTTATGAAATTGTCGTAGAAGTTGGTCTTCACGTACATATTGCCGGTGAACTGGGCCAGGACCGGGTTGTTGTCCACCCCGGAGATCCTCGTGGCCTTGATCACCTCCCTGTTAGAAGGCGGATCCTTGCGATGGTAGTACCGGGATGTCGTCTCGGAGATCAGGAACGGCAGGAACGGCTGGCCTGAGACCACTGAAGTGTCAAGATAGTCGTAGATGAAATTGAACTCCTTGGGCAACAGGCCGCTTATCATCTTGTTCTCCGGATTCGTGATGTCAAGTTCCATCTTGGTGTACACGTCGCAGCTGTACAGACGGCGTCTCTCGGGATTGTTCCGTTCCTTGGCCTCGTCCACCTTGCGCAGGATCGAGCGGATGTAGCTGTCGTCAGGTTTCACGACGGCGGCGGCAAGTTCGTTCACCACTGGTCTCAGGGAGAACGTGACCTCGTTGAACTGGCTCCTGCCTATCTTCACGACCTGCTCCTCGTAGCCGAGGATGGTGGCCGAAAGCATCGTGAGCGTGTCCCTGGTCTCTAGCGAGAAATTACCGTCCAGGTCCGTCGAGACACCGACGGTAGAATTCTTGAAATAAACTCCGGCGAACGGTATGCCCTCCCCCGTGACCGAATCCACGACGCGACCCTTGACCTTCGTAGCCTGGCCGCTAATGTCCGGACAGAAGCCGAGGATCAACAGGATAGTTATCGTGAAATGGATTAAGTTATGTTTTAAGCGGGGCGGCATCGTAAGTTCATTTTGTCATAGGCGTGGCTGCCGTCACCGTATCCGGTCGATTTTCAACTGCTGTATCTTGTACCGGCCGCCGCAGTCGCTGACGAAGATCGTGACCTCGAAGACTTCCCCGCCGGCGTTCAGAAAGCCCAGGGCGAATTTCGAATTGGACCTCGACGCCAGATGGCGTATCTCGAAGGAACGCGGGGTGTGGCTGTCGAAGAAGGCCTTCAGAATCTGTTTCGCCTGGTTCTTGCTGGAATCGTTGGTCGTGGACATTATCGTGATCTCGAGATTGTCGTCGAACCAGAAGGAAAGGCTCTCCGCGTCGCCGACCGCAAGGTATTTCTTGATCGGGACGAACACATCATAGTTGTCGGCGGATGCGGATCCGCCGGCGAAGAACATCATCACGGAACAAACCGCGAGCATCTTTGCGATGACTCTCATAGCAAACGGCGTAAGAATGCAAATTTCAAGCCACCTCCACGAGGCTCCCACTTTGAAAAGTCAAAACACCTTGTTATTTTTGTGAATATGAAAATCTCTCTTCTCACAGTCGGGAAAACCGACATCAACTGGGTCCGGGAAGGTCTGGAGACATATTCATCCAGGCTTTCGCATTACGTCCCGTTCTGTGTCCGCGAGATCCCCGAGCTGAAGAACACCTCGGCCCTGAGCCAGAACCAGATCAAAGAGAAGGAAGGCGAACTCATACTGAAAAGCGTAAAGTCCTCTGACAGAATCATTCTCCTGGACGAACACGGCAAGGAACTCCGTTCCGTGGAATTCGCCGAAATGATACGCCGCATGACCCTAGATGGCAAGGATGTTGTATTCGTCATCGGCGGCGCCTACGGCTTTTCCGACTCCGTCTACAACAGATGCGACGGAAAAATCTCACTCTCGAAGATGACTTTCTCCCACCAGATGGTCAGAACGATCTTCACCGAACAGCTTTACCGCGCTTTCACGATAATCAAAGGAGAACCCTACCACCACGAATGAGACTAAGGAAGGTTGGCATAAAAGACTGTCTGGCAGGAGGCTTTCTGGCCTCCGCCGTGATTCTTCTTGTCTTCTCGCTGTGCGTGAGCGTGATGCCCGGCGACACCGGCAGGGCCGCGGCAAGAGTCAGCCGCACCGTCGGCGGACGGATGCACCTGCTCGATGAATATGTCTCCTCGGCCCTGACCGCCGACCGGCGTTCCTGGGCCGGAGAGGAGAATCTGCCCGAGGACATGGTCATCTACCGTTATGTTGACGACACCCTCCAGTCCTGGAGCAACCAGTTCCCGGTAAGGAACGACGACATCTCCTCCAGATATGTGTTCCCGAGGCTCTCCCGGCCACGCGAAGGCATATATTCACCATTGGCTGAGGTCACGCAGGAGCCGACGTTCGTCAACTTCGGCCAGAAGTGGTACCTCGCCGAATCCAGGACTCTGGGCAGCAGGACGGTGATAGCCGGACTCGAGATCGTGGATTCGATGTCCGGGGACGGTCCGGGCGGGGTGAACAAGCGTCTCGGCCTGGGCAGAAGATTCTCCGTCGTGCCGATTTCCGAGAGCGACGGCTCCGCCGCTACGCTGGACGGCAAGCCTGTCTTCAAGATCGTGGCGGCCAATCTGACAAGCCACACCGCGGCAGCGACCCATTCGACAGTGGTCTGGGTGGCGGTAGGCTGCTTCATAATGGCCATGCTGCTGTACCTTTTCGGCAAGAAAAACCTCAAGCGGCTGCTTGTCTCGCTCGCCGGGCTGACAGCGGTCGGAGCCGCGACCTACATCTGGGGAGAGAACATCAAGGACACCTCGAGACTGTTCTCCCCTACCGTCTACGCCGACGGCCAGCTGTTCAATTCTCTTGGGTCGGTGATGATCACCGCCGCCCTCATCACGCTCAGCGTGTTCTGTGTCTTCACCGCGCGGAAGGACATATTCAAGAGAATCCTCAAGGCTTCCAGACAGAAAACGGCTTTGATTCTGTACTCCGTCTGCGTCGTGCTTCTTACAGCAGGCATCGGCACGTTCATCCACATCATTTTCCGGAGCGTCATCCTGAACTCGAACATCTCGCTCGAGCTCTACCGGCTCAACGAACTGAATGTCTTCAGCCTTCTTGTCTACCTGACCCTCATCGGGCTGCTGATGACGCTTCCGCCTATGGTCCAGATGCTTATGCCTGCGCTGAAACGCCTGACAGGCATCAGGGTCAGGATGTTCTCCACCGGAGGCAAGGTGCTGACCGCCGCGCTTTTCGCGGCCTACCTGGTGGCGATGACCGGAGTCCTCGGATTCAGGAAAGAACGCAACAGAGTCAACGTGTGGGCCAACAGACTGTCCATCGAAAGGGACATCAGCCTTGAGCTTGAACTGCGGAGGATCGAGGAGAAGATCGCCACGGACCAGCTGATCGCCACCCTCTCGGCATTGGAAGGCAGCGAGAACATCATCCTCAACAGAATCATCGAAAGCTACCTGTACAGGGTCTCGCAGGACTACGACATAATCGTGGAGCTTTTCCCGGACAACAAGGAGAACCGGGGGGCTATCGCCTATTTCACTGACCTGATCACCAAAGGCGCGCCGATTTCGGACGAATCAAGGTTCAGATACCTGCGCGACGCGACCGGCCACAGCCTCTACGCCGGCAGTTTCGCCTACTACAACCGTGGCAGCGGAGTCACGATGATGCTTCTGCAGGTGTCCCCGAAATCCAACAGGGAGAACAAGGGCTACGCCTACCTGCTGGGCTACACGGCCCCGGGCGAGGTGCTGATCCCGGCAAGATATTCCTACGCCAAATATTCATCGAAGACGCTCACCTCCTACAAGGGCAACTATTCCTACCCTACGGTGGTGGACGAGGACCTCGAGAACGAGATCGCCGAGGCGGTGGACGGCGTGGTCCGGATGAACGGCTACACGCACTTCGTCAACAGGATCTCGGACGACTACCTGATCATAGTCTCGCGCCCGAAGACCGAGAACTACATCTATTTCGTGGCGTTCCTGTTCCTCACTCTCGTGTTCTACTTCTTCCTGTCAATCCTGACTTTGTCAAGGCTTGGAAGGAAGGCACCGGAAAGCAACTACTACAAGTCAAGGATCAATTCGGCGATGCTCCTGGCGCTGATAATGACCCTGATAGCCCTCGCCGCCGTCAGCGTGATGTTCGTCTACCGGAGGAACAACGCCAATCTGAGGTCGTCGATGGCTGACAAGATCAACTCCCTCCAGACGCTGCTCCAGACAAGATGCAGATTCCTGGACGACTTCTCCGAACTCAGCGTCCACGAGGCCTCAGGGATTCTCGAGGAGATCAGCAACACGATGAAATCCGACATCACCCTCTACACCACAAGCGGCAGGGAGTTCCGGTCCACCACCCCGGAAGTGTTTGACCTGCTGCTACTTGGCTCAAGGATGAATCCGGACGCCTTCGAGAACATCATCTACAAGAACAAGCGCTACTACATCGGCAAGGAAGAGATTGGAGGCAGGAAGACATTCTTCCTCTACGCTCCGGTGTTCAACGCCGGCGGCAAGATGATCGCGATAATGTGTTCGCCGTTCACGGACGAGAGCTTCGACTTCAAGTCCGAGGCGGTCCTGCACTCCTTCACCGTCATCACGGTGTTCATGATCCTGCTGCTTCTGGCAAGGTTCATCACCGCCGCGGCCGTGGACAAGATGTTCAAGCCTCTCTCGGAGATGGGCCGCAAGATGAACGAGGTCAGCATCGACAATCTTGAATATATCGTCTACGAGAGGGACGACGAGGTCTCCAGGCTCGTGCAGGCCTACAACCGTATGGTCCACGACTTGTACAACTCGACCAAGAAACTCACGCAGGCCGAAAGGGACAAGGCCTGGGCGACGATGGCGAGGCAGGTGGCCCACGAGATCAAGAACCCTCTGACCCCTATCAAACTTCAGATCCAGCGTCTTATCAGGATGAAGAGCAACGGCAATCCTGCGTGGGCCTGCCGTTTCGACGAGATCTCCGTGGAGGTTCTCAAGCAGATAGACCTGCTCGCCGACACGGCGAACGAATTCTCGACGTTCGCCAATCTTTACTCAGAGGCGCCGGTGGTGATCAATCTCGACGCCCTTCTGAAAGAGGAGATCGACCTCTTCGACAGCCGCGACAACATCGTGTTCTCCTATATGGGTCTCGACAACGCCACAGTCAAGGGGCCTAAGCCTCAGCTGACGCGTGTCATCACCAACCTCATCAACAACGCCATCCAGGCCATCGAGAAGGTCCAGACGGATGACGCGGAGAAAGGCGAGACTCCGGTCAGGGGGATGATTGTCATCTCGCTGCGCATCTCTTCCAAGAGAGGGTTCTATGATATCGTGTTCGAGGACAACGGCTATGGTGTCAGCGAGGAGAACAGGACAAAACTCTTCACTCCGAATTTCACGACGAAGAGCAACGGCACCGGGCTTGGACTTTCCATCTGCAGGAATATCCTCGAGAAATGCAACGGTGAGATCTTCTACACCAAATCCTTCACTCTGAAAGGAGCCTGCTTCACCGTCCGTCTCCCCAAAGCCTGACCTGAATATACAAGGCTGGCTCGCAAGGCAACAAAAAGAGACTATCTGGTCCGGGACCGCACGGAGGAGCGGAGCGACAAGCCGGCTTCCGCCGGCCGGCCGAAGGCCGATATCCCCCTGGCAGGGGGCGCAGGGGGTTCAGAAGGCCCAAAGGGCTACAAAAGAGGCTCGACTGTCCGGGACCGCACGGAGGAGCGGAGCGACAAGCCGGCTTCCGCCGGCCGGCCGAAGGCCGATATCCCCCTGGCAGGGGGCGCAGGGGGTTCAGAAGGCCCAAAGGGCTACAAAAGAGGCTCGACTGTCCGGGACCGCACGGAGGAGCGGAGCGACAAGCCGGCTTCCGCCGGCCGGCCGAAGGCCGATATCCCCCTGGCAGGGGGCGCAGGGGGTTCAGAAGGCCCAAAGGGCTACAAAAGAGGCTCGACGAAAATCGTCGAGCCTCTTTTGTAGTCCCAATAGGAATCGAACCTATATTTAAGGTTTAGGAAACCTCCGTTCTATCCGTTGAACTATGGGACCAATAGATTACCCATCAAAGAAAAAGCCTACTCAGCGCTCTTCTCGATGATCTGACGTCCTCTGTAGTAACCACACTCAGGGCAAATGTGATGATACATCACAGTCGCACCGCAGTTAGGGCAGGATGCGAGGGTAGGAACCGGAGCGAAATCGTGGGTTCTCCTCTTGTCTCTTCTCTGTTTAGAGACTTTGTGTTTCGGATGTGCCATAGTTAAATATTCTTAAATTTATTATTTCACTTTATCCATCAATTCCTTAAGCGAAGCGAACGGCAAGGATGCCGCCTCCGGCGCGGGAGACTCGCTCTCCCCCTCACCTGAACCCAGATACTTCAGCGTCTCAGGATCGCACTCCCCGTCAGGATGCACCCTCTGGACCGGCAACGACAAGCAAACATAGTCGTAGACAATCTGACTCAAATCAAAGTCAGCGTCCGATTCCGGAAGCCAGACGATCTCCCTGCCGTTCTCGACAACCCCGGTGTCATCCGAAGGCTCGCTCCCGAACTTGACGCTCAGGCTGAAACCCGTCCGGACCGGCATCTTCAAGTCCGCCAGGCATCTGTCACAGGTCACCGTCACATCTCCTTCGATGGCGCAGTCGACACCAATGAACCTTCCCGACTTCTCGACCGAAACTTCCACGTCAAGATCCGCCGCAAGAATCTCTGAATTCTCAAACCGCTCAAAGAACGTCTTCCCGACCCTCCGGCGGAACTCCGTCCGACCTTGGGTCAATCCATTTATTGGGACTGTAAAATTATCTTCCATCGTTCCGTTAAACAGATTAAGGGATGCAAAGGTATAAAAAATTTTCGGTAATAAAAATCTTTTCTCGAATAGTTTGACTATTCATCGTCACCGGAGTTGCCCGCACGCTTCCTGTCCATAGGGTCAAGAAGGGTTTTGCGTATCCTCAGGTGGTGCGGAGTGACCTCCACAAGCTCATCCTCGCGGATATATTCAAGCATCTCCTCAAGAGACATCTTCACCGGCGGCGGCAGCACCACCTTGTCATCCGAACCGGCGGCGCGCACGTTGGTGAGCTTCTTCGTCTTGCAGATGTTGATGTTCAGGTCTCTCTCCCTCGTGTGCTCGCCCACAACCTGGCCGCAGTAGATGTCCTCACCCGGGTCGATGAAGAACTTTCCCCTGTCCAGAAGCTTGTTCATTGAATATGCTATCGCGGTGCCGGTCTCAAGGGACACGAGCGAACCGTTGGTGCGGTTGTCGATCTCACCCTTGTAAGGCTGGTACTCCTTGAACCTGTGGGCCATTATGGCCTCACCCTGGGAAGCGGTGAGAAGGTTGCTGCGCAGTCCCATAAGACCACGTGTAGGAATATCGAAGTTCAACAGGGTCCTGTCGCCCCTCGGCTCCATATGCAGAAGAGCTCCCTTGCGGCGTGTCGCAAGGTCGATGGCCGCTCCCACGAACTGCTCCGGGACCTCGATGGAGAGGTCCTCGATAGGCTCGCAGCGCTGGCCGTTGATTGTCTTGTCAAGGACTTTCGGCTGGCCGACCTGAAGCTCGAAGCCTTCGCGGCGCATCTCCTCGATAAGTACCGAAAGATGCAGGACACCACGTCCGAAAACCAGGAACGAATCAGCGTTCAGACCCGGCTTGACCTTCAGAGCGAGATTCTTCTCGAGCTCTTTGTCAAGTCTGTCCTTTATGTGTCTAGAAGTCACAAACTTGCCATCCTTTCCGAAGAACGGGGAATTGTTGATGGTGAAGAGCATGCTCATCGTAGGCTCGTCGATGGAGATAGGAGGCAGGGCCTCCGGGTTCTCGTAGTCGGCGACAGTGTCTCCGATCTCGAAACCGTCCACTCCCACGACGGCGCAGATGTCACCGCACTGCACGCTGTCAACATTGGTCTTTCCAAGACCGTCGAAGACCATCAGCTGCTTGACCTTGTGCTTCTCGACCACGTCGTACCTCTTGCAGAGGCTGACCTGCTGGCCCGTCTTCAAGGTGCCGCGGGTAAGTTTGCCGACAGCGATACGTCCCACATAAGGGGAATATTCAAGAGAGGTCACCTGGAGCTGAGGAGTGCCTTCCACGACCTTCGGCGCTGGAATCTCGGAAAGAATCGCGTCGAGGAGCGGGGTGATGTCGGATGTAGGCTTCTTCCAGTCCTCTGACATCCAGCCCTGCTTGGCGCTGCCGAAAATCGTCTTGAAATCAAGCTGCTCGTCGTTGGCGTCAAGGGAACACATCAGGTCAAAGACCTCTTCCTGCACCTCGTCCGGGCGGCAGTTCGGCTTGTCGACCTTGTTCACGACGACCACCGGCTTCTTGCCAAGCTCAAGGGCTTTCTGAAGCACGAAGCGGGTCTGAGGCATACAGCCTTCGAACGCGTCGACAAGAAGGAGGACACCGTCCGCCATGTTCAGGACTCTCTCGACCTCGCCGCCGAAATCGCTATGGCCCGGAGTGTCGATAATGTTGATTTTCACACCTTTGTAGGTGACCGAGACATTCTTGGCCAGGATTGTGATACCTCTTTCCCTTTCGATGTCGTTGTTGTCGAGGATCAGCTGGCCCAGATTCTCAGGCTGACGCACCAGATTCGCCTGGTAGATCATCCTGTCCACGAGAGTCGTCTTGCCGTGGTCGACGTGCGCGATGAGCGCTATGTTCCTAATCTCTTGCATATATGTTAAAAAAATCTTGCAAAATTACGGATTTTCAGACGAAAACCGAAAAATCGCAAGATTTTTTTATTGACTCTACTCTTGAAAGTAAAAAGCGCCTGTGATAAACCACCTTATCCCACGTCCGCGCGGCAGGGGCGGTCAGTAGCCGTTACTGCCAGTCGTCGGAGCGGAACGGCACGACCGGAAGCCCGCGGTCGCCCGTCAGGTTGCCTATCTGGAAGTCCCTGAAGCAATAGCGGACAGCCACAGGAGCCGGAACCTTGTCGCTTTTGACGACAACCTTCTTTCTTCCGTCGCCGGAAAGCTCAGCCTCGGCAGGATAGAACACCTTGTCCTCACCCGCGAGCTCGAAGCCGACGATGCCGTGCCACGGGCTTAAACCGTTGTAGTCGTTGTCGAACGAAACCTCTATGGCGCCGTCCTTTATCTCCATACTCTTGTAGACAGGACCCTCGCACGGCATATAGGACTTTCCGTAGGTCCTGTTGAGGGCGAGATAGGCAAGACGCTGTCCCACCTCAGTCTTTCTGCAAGGATGGATCTGGTCATATTCATAAGGATAGGCAAGGTCGTTGGTGCAGACTATGCCGCTGTTGGGGATGAGGTCCACCGCCTTGTGCTGGGCCTCGCGGATCCTCGCCCCCTTGGTGCCTTCGACACCATAGACATAAGGAGCCAGCTCGACCTCGTAGAACGGCAGATTTCCCTGTCCCCAGAGGTCTCTCCAGATGCCCACCATTCTGGCGAGCCTTTCAGCATAGAGATTGTGGAAGCTGGCGTTGGTCTCTCCCTGGTACCAGATGAAACCGTCGATGGTGTAGTTGTGGACCGGACAAAGCATTCCGTTGTACATTATGTAGGCGTTGCGGCAGTTGTACCACCCTCCCGGATCTTTCTTCGGGGCATACTGCTTCGAAGGAAGGGTGTTCTCAGGGTAGGTCCTCACGACCTCCTCAGGCAGCCAGCTTTCCACCGCCGTGCCTCCCCAGTTGCAGTCGAGCAGCCCGACAGGTACATCCAGCACCGCGTTCAGCATCTTGGCGAAATGCCAGCCGACGGCGGTGATCTTCGGAGCCGTCTCCGGAGAGCTGACCTCCCAGCAAGCCTCGACATCATCCTGCGGACTCAGAGCACCGACCTTGCGGACCTTCGCATGGCGGATCTTGTCCTTGTACTGTCCCGCCAGGGCTATCTCCTCAAGGGAACCCTCGACCGGGCTGGCCCAGAATCCTCCCAGAGGCATCTCCATGTTGGACTGGCCGCCGCAGAGCCAGACCACGCCGACAAGCACGTCATCCAAAGTGACGGCGCCGTCCTTGTCCGAAACGGTTATTGAATATGGAGTGTAACCTCCCGCCGGAGTCTTCACTGCAAGTTTCCAGGCTCCGTTCCTGTCACTTTTAACTGAATATTCCTGGTCGCTCCAGGAAGCCTTCACGGTCACCTTAGACGACGGTGCCGCCTTGCCCCAGAGGTTGGCCTCTGAGTCACGCTGCAGAACCATATGGTCGCAGAGGATATGCGGAAGTTCAATTTTCGCTTCCGCAGCTACGGAAGCTCCGGTGGCCAGCGCCGCGGCCACAGCGAATTTCAGAAAGATGTTGTATTTCATTTTCTTTTGTCTTTAGTGTCAATGTTTAGACATCAGCGTCTTGTTGAAATCTCCGGCCATGGCCGCTACCTGAACGAAGCCTCGACAAAGTAATGGTCACTCGGGTACATGTCCCCCTCGTGGTCTTTCACAACGTCGCAAGAAACCGGAGTTATGTCGCCCCTGTAGAAGATAAAATCTATCCTACGGCCTTTTTTCCCGCGTTTGTCTCCTTTGAAAGCGTGGCAGGTGTATCCGTACTCCTCTTCACCGTTTATGGCTTCATACATTTCTTTCCATCCTTCCTGACTGTGGATGTACTTTATCGGGGCTGAATTGATGCCGGCATTGAAATCACCGCAGATAATCTGCGGGAAATCCGGCTCATACTGGCCGCACTCACGCAGAATCATCTTGATCTGCTCAACCCGCGCCGAATCACTCTTATGATCCAGATGCACATCCAGAATACGGAATTCCTTCCCTGTCTTCTTGTCTTTCAGCCGTACCCAATTGCAATGCCGCGCCCTGGTCGTTCCCCAAGACATGCTGCCACCGATAACAGGGTCCTCACTGAGCCAGTAGTGTCCTGAAGAGACATATTCAAACTTGTCGGTGCGGAAAAATATGACATTCTTTCCGATGAGATGGTATCCCTCCGTGTATGGGTCCATTTCAGGTCCGGCAAAGCCATAGGAAGTGTATTTACGGCATTTTTTCTTGAAATAGTCATAAGAGTCGTAAATCACCTCCTGGAGGCAGAATATGTCAGGATTCCTTTTCAATATGGTGTTTACACAAAGGTCGCGGCGGTTTGACCATCTGCGGTTCAAATCCTCGGAATCATCATCAACATTGGTGATACGGATATTGCAGCTCATTATCTTGTAGGTCTCCCCGCCTGTTTTTCTTGCCTGACCGGAGGTCAACAGCAGAAAAAACATCAGAACTACGGAAATAATTCTTTTCATAACGTCAACATTTTACTTTTTGTTTTCTTGTTTTTATTCTCCCAGATAGGCCCCGGTCGAGACAAGTTCTTCCTGGAGTTCCTTTATATCCACGTCAGCCGGGGACACATCGTGCCTCATCGCTATGCGCGCCGCGCGTCCGGCCGCTTCGCCCAAAGCCATGCAGGTGGACATCACGCGGGTGGCCGCCATAGCCTCGTGATTCATCGAGGAGCAACGGCCAGCCACGAGCAGATTGTCATACTCCTTCGGAAGAAGGCACTCGTAAGGGATATCATAGTCATCCGAAGTGAACAGCATAGTGCAGTCTCCGCCCTTCGCGTGATGGATGTCGACAGGGTAGCTTCCTACAGCGATGACGTGTCCGAAGCGGCGGCAGGAAAGTATATCCTCGGCCGTGAGAATGTATCTTCCCTTCATCACGCGGCTTTCTCTGATACCCATGAACGGGGCGACTTTGTCCAGCCAGGCTTTCTCGAATCCTGGGACATACCGTTTAAGGTAGGCATTGACCACTTTAATCTGTTTTCTGGCTTCGGTTTCTCCCCAGGTATAGCTTTCCGGAAGAGTGGAATCCACACCGCTCACACGGGTCATATTCACCCAGATTTCATCCGGATTCAGACCGGTGATGAGGATTGTGCGGCTTACCGGAACATTGATTCCGGCATCCTGGGCCATTTTGATCCGGCCGCGCAGTCCCACGGTGATGAACATTCCTTCCTTGAACTGTTCAGGCGGCATGACATCCATATCGAATTCATCGGAATGGTTCATGATTGCGTCCCTCAGGAGAGGAATATCGACGCCGCGCATATTGTACATAAGAGTAGGCGGCTGCATTCCTCCGTCTGCGTCGCCTTTGCTCATTTCTACGCCGGCAAGAGCCGCGACATCTCCGTCACCGGTACAATCGATGACAGTTTTCGCCAGGATCACTTCCCTACCGGCCTTGCTTTCTATAATGACGCCCCGGACTTCATTTCCGTCTTTGATGACACCGGCCGCGAAAGTGTACATAAGCACTTCCACACCGCATTCTTTCATAATGTCCAGCGCGACATCCTTGACAGCCTCGGGATTGATGATCGTAAGGCTCATATGGAGTCTGCAGCGTTTGTGGTCGCTCGCGTCGCCGTCCTTTTTCAAACGGTCGACAAGATTCTGAGCCAGACCCCTTATGTTCTGTTTACCATTGCAATTCAGGAAAGACAGGATGGGTAGTCCGATGGTCAGGTTTCCTCCGAGATAGCCGCGGCTTTCCAGGAGCATTACTTTCCGGCCTTCTCCGCTGGCCGCTTCAGCAGCGATGATGCCAGAAGGGCCGCCTCCGACCACAAGGATATCCACTTCCGCACGTACTTTCAATTCCTTTGCAGGTTCAACGATCGTTTTCATTGTATTGTAGATTTTTATTGAATCAATATTCCTTCCTCACCATCTTCCAGAGTATAACGGAAGTGATCAGGTGCAATGTTCCCATAAGTATGAAGAGAGCCACCCAGTCCTGCCTGGACAGGGAACCGACGAACTGGTTGAACACGACAGTTCCCAGCGCGCCCGCTCCGCAGCAGATACCCATAACCGTGGCCGCGTTCCTGATAGGGAAGCTTTCAGCAAGAACCACAGGCAGGGTGTACAGCCAGCTCAGGCACATCACAGCCACCAAACTGAATATAGTGATGACCATCGCTATCTTTATCTGGAATGGAAGCGCGCAGCTGGCCGAGATGAACGGAACCGCCATACACAGCGGAGCTGCGGCGGCGACAGCGACCATTGAAATTTTCCTTGCGTTCAGCGATGAGAATCTCCCGCTTTTCACCATATGGTCCGACCAGACCGATGTCAACACTCCGCCTATCGCTCCTATAAGAAAAGGTATGCCCCCGATCCATTGAATCATATCCAGTGTCTGCCGCGTGGTCAATCCTTCCTCCTCTCCCATACTCCGCAGAAAACCTGGTAGCCAGAAACAGCAGAAATACCATACAGGATCGCTGACAAGACGGATCAGAATTCCTCCCCACAATGTTCTGGTCCCGAACAGTTCCTTCATGCTGAATTTCTTGGACGCCGATTCATCCTCCGCAGCCGGGCTGTCTTCCGACAATGTCTTCCGAAGAATGTCCTCCGAAGGGGTTTTGTACACAAGCTGCCACACGAAAGCGATGACAAGTCCGATGATGCCGGACAGGACAAACACGTGCTGCCAGTTGGACACGATGTGCATCAGCCAGGCGATGGCTATCGGAGCGATCACGGCGCCGAGAGAACCGCCTATGGTGCAGAGACTGTTGGCGGTCGCCCGCTGTTTCTTTTCAAACCACAGCGTCACGGCGACAAGCTGACCGGCGAATATGGTAGGTTCAGCCAACCCCAGGATTCCGCGGAACATCGCAAAAAGATAGATGTTGGAAGCGCAACCTCCGCCTATGCAGGCTAGAGACCAGGCCGTGATGCCGACCAGAAGCACCCGTTTGGGGCCGAAACGGTCAATCAACCATCCCGACAACGGATACATCACCGCATAGCAAATCAGGAAGATATTCACTATCCAGGCATACTCCAGATCCCCAATCTGAAAGTGTCCTAAAATTTCCGGTTTCAGGATGGACAGCAGCTGGCGGTCAAGATAATTGCAGATGATCGCGATGAACAGCGTTCCGACAATGACCCATTTTCTGTTGCCGGGCTTAAGAATTGACTTGCACATTCTTTAATCTTTTTCTCAATATTTTTTCATCTGTTCTGTTTCTGCGAATGCTCCGAGAGATTCGTAGCGTCTGTAGCGTCTTTCAAGAAGTTTCCCGCGTTCGCCATCAGGTCTGAAGGACTTCCGGGCCGGTTTGCATAGGCGGTTCTGAGCGTCAGCTACCGTAGGATAAATGCCCGCCACGACCGCCGCATGCACAACGGATCCCATCGCCCCGGCCTGACTGCACTCCGAAACGTCTATCGTCCTGCCAAGCGTATCCGCCAGCATCTGCATTATAAACGGAGATTTCTGTGCGATACCGCCGATCCCTGTCAGCTTTTCTATGACCACCCCGCTCCTGACCAGATGGTCAATTATCTTTTTCGCGGCGAAACAGGTCGCCTCCGCCAGTGCATAGTATATTTCAGGAGCGCTGACCGAAAGGCCCAGTCCTGTTATCGCAGCCCTCAGTGAATCGTTAGCATAAGGAGAGCGGCGGCCGTTGAACCAGTCAGTCGCCAGAGGAGAGTCGACAGTGATGTTCAGTTTTTCCGCACGGAGTGTCAGCTCATTGAGCATCTCAGCCTCAAGTCTGGCCGCCAGTTCCGGTTCTTCCTTCGCCACAAGTGTTTTGAGCGGCCACGCCAGCAGATTCTTGTACCAGGCGAACACATCCCCGTATGCGGACAATCCTGACTCGAATCCGATCCATCCTTCAAGAATGGATCCGTTCACCTGGCCGAAAATGCCGTCGACGACACGTGATCCCATTTCTTCCGGTGGCATCACGGACATGAAACAGGCCGATGTCCCGAGATTCATTATCGTTGTTCCGCGCTTTATGCCGCCTCCAACCGCCCCTGAATGACAGTCTATATTTCCGATACCCACAGGAATGCCTTCCTTAAGTCCCAGCGTTTCCGCCCATTTCTTCACGAGTCTGCCGGCAGACTTATGACATCCGTAGTTTTTGTCCGGAAGATGACTGCGGACAGGGAGCGATACCGGATCCAGTTCCCTGAAGAAGTCCAAAGGAGGATACCCACCCCAGCTCTCATCCCACATCATCTTGGAAGCGGCGGCGCAATGCCCCATCTTCACGTCCGCGGCGCTGGAGCATCCGGTCAGAACCGCAGGAATATAATCGCAAAGTTCTATGGCGGACCAGGCGGCTTTCCGCAAGCCCTCGTCACTGCGCAGAAGATGGATCAACTTGGACCAGAAACATTCTGAAGAATAGTGGTTACCGGAGAATTTCGCATAATTGACCTCCTGTTTCTGAAGCAATGCGTTTATCTCATCCGCTTCTTCCTGTCCTGTATGGTCTTTCCATATCACGAACATGGCATCCGGATTCTCGGCAAATCCGCTCCTCATAGCGAGCGGCGTACCAGTTTCATCCACAAGGCATAGCGTGCTTGCGGTCGTGTCCACCGATATGGCGGCGATTGAATCCCTTATGTCCGTGTTCCTCGATGTGATACCTCCGACGACAGCGGCGAGGGCTTCCAGATAATCTTTCGGATGATGCCTGAACCGAGCCGAAGACGGATCGCAATACAGGCCTTCCTTCCATCTTTGATAGAAAGCCACCTCGGTATCTATTTCTTCTCCGGTCAAGGCATTGACCAATATCGCCCGGACCGAATCAGTCCCAAAATCCAGGCCTATGACGTAAGGGATGTCCATAAATCTCTACGTGGTTACAAATACAATAACTCAACTTTCGCAAGTAACTAAATACATGTGGCAAAGTACCTTATCTCACGTTCAAAGAGCATAACACAAGAAAAAACATCTCACGTTACCTTCTCCCTAAATCCCTCCACTTGCTCCGTCACTGCCGTGACGGGAGATAAGGTGCTTCGCATATGCGAAACTTAAATACAACAAACAAAGGTACAAAATCAATCGGATTTTTCCGAGCCGATTTTTCATTGCGAAGCGTTTATTGGCTATATTCGCGTACACAAAAAATCACATATGGCGAAACTTTGGGACAAAGGATTCAAGGAGGATGAGAAGATCGACGCCTTCACCGTCGGCAACGACCGTGAACTCGACCACGAACTCGCTCCTTACGACATACTTGGCACGATGGCCCACATCACCATGCTCGAGAGCGTCGGGCTGCTGGCCAAGGAAGACCTCGACAGGCTTCTGCCTGAGTTGAAGGCATTATATTCATCGGCCTGCAAGGGTGAGCTTTACGTCGAGGATGACGTGGAGGACATCCATTCGCAGGTCGAGCTGATGCTCACCCGCAAGCTTGGCGACATCGGGAAAAAGGTCCACACCGGACGCTCCCGCAACGACCAGGTGCTGGTGGACCTGAAACTGTACGCGAGGGCGGAAATCGAGAAGACGGTCGGCAAGGTGGAATCGCTTTTCAAGACCCTCCAGGAAGCCAGCGAGAAGTACAAGGACGTGCTGATTCCGGGCTACACCCATCTGCAGGTGGCGATGCCATCCTCCTTCGGTCTCTGGTTCGGGGCCTACGCCGAGAGCCTCTGCGATGACCTCAGCGTGATGAAGGCAGCCTGGGAAGTGGTGAACCTCAACCCGCTCGGCTCGGCCGCCGGCTATGGTTCGTCCGCTCCCCTGAACAGGACGATGACCACGGAACTGCTTGGTTTCGATGACCTTGACTACAACTCCGTCTATGCGCAGATGACCCGCGGCAAGATGGAACGGACTGTCGCGTTCGCATATTCATCGGTCGCTGAGACCGTCGGCAGGCTCGCGATGGACGGCTGTCTCTTCTCCAGCCAGAACTTCGGTTTCATCCATCTGCCGGACGCGCTGACCACCGGCTCCAGCATCATGCCGCACAAGAAGAATCCCGACGTGTTCGAGCTCGTCAGGGCGCACTGCAACAAGATTCAGGGCGTGCCTGGCACGATCCGCTACATCACCGGCAACCTGCCAAGCGGCTACTTCCGCGACATGCAGATCCTCAAGGAAGTGTTCTTCCCGATCTTCAAGGAGATGAACGACTGCCTCGACATAGTTGAATATGCCGTCAGAGGGATGGAGGTCGCCACGGACGTGATGGGCGACCCGAAGTACCGTCTGGCGTTCAGCGTGGAGGAGGTCAACCACCTGGTGGAGAACGGAGTGCCGTTCAGAGATGCCTACCGTCAGGTCGCGGACTCCATAAGGCAGGGCTCTTTTGAATATCACGGCGAGCTTCACCACACTCACGAAGGTTCGGTCGGCAACCTCTGCAACGACCGCATAGCCGCCAAGATGCAGCGCATCCTCTCCGGCTTCGGTTTCGGCAAGGCGCACGCCGCCGTGGACAGGCTCACCGCACCGGCCTCCGGAAACGCCGGCAACATCTAAATCAACAATATTCCTAACAATATTTACATCATGCTTGCAAAAATCATCTACATCATCGGCGTCGTCCTTACGATCATGGCCGCCATCGATGTCTGCAAACTCAATGCGAACATCATCAAGAAGATCGTGGTCATCGTCATCCTGCTTCTGACCAGCTGGGTCGGCCTCGCATTCTACTATCTTTATGCGAAGGACAGGCTAGCCGGCTGGCTCAAGTAAGCCTCTACAGAGATTTCAAGGAACGGACGGCCGATGGCCGCCCGTTTTTTTTGTCTTCCAGAGGATACGGCGGAACACCTGTGGAAAATATTCACAAAAGATTCTGGTAAAATATTCAGAAAATGAATATTGATGAAGATTTTTTGCTAAATTAGCCTTCCGGATGGGGTACGCCCCGCCGCACACATAACAACAAAAACACTAAAATAATGACAGACAAAAACTTGACGCTGAATCCGAATCAGCTCGTCACTTACCTGCACAAGAGGCCGGAAGACTTCCGGAGAGCCGACATCATCGATTTCATCACGGACAACGGAATCCGGATGGTGAATTTCATGTACCCGGCCGAAGACGGAAGGGTGAAGACACTCAACTTCATCATCAACAGCCTTGAATACCTTGAGACAATCCTCACGCAGGGCGAAAGGGTGGACGGATCCAGCCTTTTTCCTTCTTTTGTCGAGCCGGGCAGCAGTGACCTCTACGTCGTGCCGCGCTTCCGCACCGCCTTCGTCGATCCGTTCGCCGAGATTCCGACCCTCTCGATGCTCTGCAGCTTTTTCGACAAGGACGGACGGCCTTTCGAATGTGACCCTTACCGCACCGTGCAGAAGGCCGCCGAGGCTTTCCGCCAAAGCACAGGGATGACCTTCGAGGCGATGGGCGAACTTGAGTACTACGTCATCGCTGCCGAACAGGAACTTTTCCCCGGCATAGACCAGAGAGGCTACCACGAATCCTCACCTTTCGCAAAGCTCAACGACTTCAGAGCCAAGTGTATGGAATATGTCGCCAGGACCGGGGGCATCATCAAGTACGGCCACAGCGAGGTGGGCAACTTCACAAGGGACGGCAAGACCTACGAGCAGAACGAGATCGAGTTCCTGCCTTGTCCTATCGAGACCGCGGCCGACCAGATACTGCTGGCGAAATGGGTCATCCGCAACCTTGGCGCGCGGAACGGGCTTGACGTGACCTTCGCTCCTAAGATCATAGTGGGAGAGGCCGGCTCCGGGATGCACATCCACATGAGGATGCTCAAGGACGGCCGCAACCAGATGATAAAGGACGGCAAGCTTTCCGACATCGCCCTGCGGGCCATCGCCGGAATGATGGAACTCGCCCCTGCGATCACGGCCTTCGGCAACAAGAACCCGACCTCCTATTTCCGTCTCGTCCCTCATCAGGAAGCTCCGACCAACATCTGCTGGGGAGACTGCAACCGTTCAGCCCTTGTGAGGGTTCCTCTGGGATGGACCAGCGGACTGGACATGTGCGCCGAAGCCAATCCTCTCGAGACCGGAGAGGCCGTGGACGCCACCGGAAAGCAGACCGTCGAGATGCGTTCTCCGGACAGTTCGGCCGACATCTACCAGCTTATGGCAGGTCTCTGCGTGGCCTGCAGGTATGGCCTGGAGATGGACGAGGCCGCAGCCATCGCCGAAGCAAAGGAGAAATATGTCGGGATGGACATCCACAAGGGCGGAGGGGAAGCTCTCGCCAAACTTGCGGCCCTGCCGGCCTGCTGCGAGGAATCCGCCGGATGTCTGGAGAAGGCCAGAGAAGTGTTCGAGAAGTGCGACGTCTTCCCGAAGCGGATGGTGGACGGCATCATCAAGGCCCTGAAAGCCTTCCGCGACCGGGGACTTCTCGCCGGAGCGATGTCCGACCCTGCCAAGGTCAAAGAGCTGGTGGACAAATACTTCTACTGCGGATAGCAAAAAGCCCGGGCCGTCAGCCCGGGCTTTTCGTCCATAAGCTTTTCCGCTATATTTCCATACTCAACTTTCGCAAGAAACTAAATGCATGTGACAAAGTACCTTATCTCATGTTACCCTTCCCCTAAATCCCCTTCCTCGGGAAGGGGATGTGCTTCGCACATGCGAAACTTAAATTTCCATATTCGTAAATTCCTCGGCGCTACTTCACGCGGAGTTTTCTGCCGAGGCGGAGGATGGTGGTCTCGGAAATGCCGTTCAGACGGCACAGAGCCTTGACGGAAGTGTGGTATCTGACCGCAAGAGCGCCGAGAGTGTCTCCTTGACGGATCGTGTGGTACTGGGCGGCGGCTGCGGCTTTTTTCGCCTCCTCGGCCTTCTTCTCGGCCTCCGCCTTGTCGGCGGCGTCGCCCTCGAGGATGTCTATCTCTTCCTGCTCGCTTTCAGGAACATATTTACTGCTGGCGTTCAAGTATTTTTTCTTAAGTACGAACAGCCTGTGCCGCAAGACTCCGGAAGAGAAATCAATCAGCCACTCTGGATCGAAAGCATAGCCCTTGTAGCGGGTCTCGAAATGCAGGTGGGGGCCTGTCGAACGACCCGTCGAACCGCCCAGGCCTATGACCGTGCCGGCGTTCACCCATTGGTCATCCTCGACAAGAATCTTGGAAAGATGGCCGTAGAAAGTCTCGAGGCCGTTGTCGTGACGGAGGACGACCAGGTTGCCGTAGGCCTTGTACCTCTTCGAGATGCGCACCTTGCCGTCGAAAGCGGCATAAACCGGCGTGCCGGTGTTCAAAGGCAGGTCGACACCCTGGTGTCTGCGGCGGTGCCTGTAGCCGAATTTTGAATATACCTGCGTCTGGTTAGGGCATTTGTACCCGCTTAGCGTGTCCACGATCCAAAGGGCGATCTCATCCGGAAGTTCCTCCAGGGAGACGTGGTAAGGATCAGGATAATCGTGGGTCCAATATTCATTGAGAATCTGGTTGTCACGCACATAGGAAGAGTCCTTGAAATACTTCCAGGTGTAGTCTGAAAGCAGGAGGATCTTGATGTGAGGATCCGCCGTGTCAAGGGTGTCCAGAGCGGTGGCGGCGTTCAGGTCCATAGACTTGACCTGTTCTCTCGAGAGGCGGGGAATCAGTGCCTCGGCTTGTTTTTTTGTCTTTATCGTCGTGTCCTGGAGTCGTCTCTGCTCCTGTGCGGAAACCTGGAACTGCAACAATGCGAACGCAGCGGCAAGGACACCTGCAAAAATTCTTTTATGGTATTTCATCCGGTTACTTTAAAGTTTAGCGCCGAACTTCTCGATGAGAAGACGCTTTGTCTCACTTATTTTTTCCTCCAGAAGAGCGTCCGTGGTCGCCTCGCAGATGAACCTAAGGTAAGGTTCGGTGTTGGAAGGGCGCACATTGAACCACCACTGAGGGAACTCGACCCTGTAGCCGTCGAAATCCATCTCAGCGGTAGGCTTCTCTTTGGATGTAAACAATTCCTTCACCGCGTCCATAGCGCCTTTCTTGTCTTCTACACGGAAATTTATCTCGCCTGAACTCTTGTAGCGGACTATCCTGCCGACAAGTTCGTGCAGTGAGACACCTTTCCTCTTCATCGAGGCCACAACCCTGAGGATCAGCATCGAGGCGAGAAGGCCGCTGTCTGAATAGAAGAAGTCGCGGAAATAGTAATGGCCGGCGAGTTCTCCGCCCCAGACACCGTCCAGTTCACGGAGCTTTCTGGCCGCGAAGGCCCTGCCGACCCTCCAGGTCTCGACCTGGCAGCCCATCTTCGAGAGGTACTCCCCTACCGCCTTGGAACTGCGGATGTCCTGGAGGACTATGCCGGTCTCGTGTCTTTCGTCCACGAAATAATGCCCGAGAACCGCGATCATCAGGTCAGGAGAGACGAAGCAGCCCTCGTTGTCGATGAACATCGCCCTGTCAGCGTCACCGTCATAGATGACACCGACATCGGCACCGGTCTTCCCGACAAGGGCCTTCAAAGGCTCGACATTCTTGGAAATCAAAGGATTAGGTTCGTGGTTCGGGAAGGTGCCGTCCATCTCCTCGTAGATGTAGTCAGGCCCGTCGCCGAAGATGTCGCGGGCAAAGAGGCTGGACATTCCGTTAGAAAGGTCGAAGGCGATTTTTATGCCGGAATAGTCACCCTTGAATCTCAGCAGGAAATCAAGGTAGTCCTTGCGGATGTCCTTTCCGAAGACCTGCCCCTTCTTGCAGGCGGCAGGAGTCGGCCTACCCTCTCCGATCCATTTCTCAATCTGGCCGAGTCCTGAATCATAACCCACAGGGAGGGCGTTCTCCCCGGAGACCTTCATTCCGTTGTACTCTTTAGGATTGTGCGAAGCTGTGATCTGGACCGAAGCCTTGAATCCATAGTTGGCAGTACCGAAATAGACCATCGGCGTGGTGCTGAGGCCGATGTCGTAGACGTCGGCTCCGGCGTCGGTTATGCCCTCGACAAGGCTGTCGTGGATCTCCGGCGAGGACACCCTGCAGTCACGTCCTACCAGAACCTTGTCCGCGCCAAGAAGTTCCGGGATGAAATAACCGATCTTGTAGACGGTGTCGCTGTCAAAATCGACATTGTAGACACCGCGTATGTCGTACGCATGAAACGCTCCCATGATTATTTAAGTTTCGTCGCGTACCTTGCAAAAACCTTTCCTTTGGCGATGTTGTTAAGCTTTTTGGAAATGATTTTCCTCCTTATCGGAGCTACGTGGTCAATGAACATATCCCCGTCAAGATGAGACATCTCGTGCTGCACCATCCTGCAGGCGAATTTGTCAAAAGTCTCCGTAACCTTCTCGAAATCACCGTTGTAGTACTCCACCGTCATACTCTGTGGCCTGACTACGTCGCAGTAGATTCCCGGGATGCTGAGGCAGCCCTCCGAATATTCGCACTTCTTCTCGCTCTCCTCGATGATGACCGGGTTGAGCATCACCCTCTTGAAGTCTTCGAGATAAGGATAGACATCGGTCATCCCGGTGCCGTCAACGATAAGCACGCGCACGCTCTCACCCACCTGGGGAGCCGCGAGACCGCAGCCCTCGGCGTTCGCCAGGGTCTCGGTCATGTCAGCGATGAGTTTCGTCAGTTTCTCTTTTTCTGAAAGATCGGCCGGAGCGGCCTTCTGCCGGAGCACATCCGAACCGTATACATAAATTGGAAGTATCATGATCTGTACTTTTTTTCTCCAGTCCACGCGCGGGACCGGACTATTTTCTGTTGTTTCTGTCCAAATAACTCTGCAGGATTATGGCGGCGCTGATCTTGTCCACAGAGGTCTTGTCCCGTCGGTCCTTCGCCTTCATTCCTCCTTCGATCATAGCCCTGTGCGCCAGCACCGAGGTGAACCGCTCGTCCTCAAGCGTGACCGGGATGTCAGGGAAGGCCTTGGCGAGGTTCTTCAGGAAGACATCCACATCCGCGGCGGCCTCGGAAGGCTTGTTGTCCATGTTCATCGGATAGCCGACCACAAAGCGGGTGACGGTCTCTTTTTGAGCATAGTTTTTGATATAATCTATTATCTTTGCACCAGGAACAGTGTCCAGAGCCGAGGCGAAGATTCCAAGCGGGTCGCTGACCGCGACCCCGACGCGCTTGCGTCCATAGTCTATGCCGATAATCCTGTCCATAAGTTCCGCAAAGTTAACGAAAAAGGCTTTCAAGTCAAAATCCTATGTCCAGACAGAAGAAAGGCATCGCCTCCAACAACCTCAGGTTCACCATAGTGGACGACGAGACCCACGACAAGCTGTGGTCGAAGAAATTCACCAGAATGGGTCTTCTTGTCACCGCGGTCACTGTCGTGGTGGTCTTCGCGGCGCTTGCGTTCTCGATCATAGCGTTCACTCCGGTCAGGACTCTGATTCCGGGCTATCCCGACGCGAGAAGCAAGCACGACGCCATCCAGAACGCCATACGCATCGACTCGCTGGAGAACGTGCTGGCCAAGTGGGAATTATATTCAGAGAACCTCAGAAGGGTGGTCGACGGTCTTGAGCCGCTGAAGATCGACAGCCTGATGGAGGTCAGGAGCGGCGAGGCGAGGGATGCGGCTGACAAGGAGGAGCTGGGGCGCAAGGATTCGCTTCTGCGCAAGGAGGTCGCCGATGAGGACAAGTTCGACATCAAGTCCACCTCGTCCAGGACCCTGCCTATCGAGGGACTGCATTTCTTCACCCCGCTCAAGGGAGTGGTCTCGCAGGGCTACGACAAGGCTCTGCACCCCTACATCGACATCACGGCCCCGGGCAACTCCGTGGTGATGTCCGTGCTTGACGGCACCGTGATCTCCGCCGGCTGGTCCGACCAGGACGGGTACACGATCCGCATCCAGCACGACGGAGACATCATCTCCGTGTACAAGCACAACCAGAAACTGATGAAGAAGACCGGCGACAAAGTCACAGCCGGCACTCCTATAGCGATTCTCGGCGGCACCGGCTCGCTCTCCGACGGAGACCACCTGCACTTTGAACTCTGGCACAAGGGAGAGGCCGTGGACCCCACCAAATACATAAACTTCTGATGAGAAAAAGAAGAATAGCCATACTTGGATCCACAGGGTCGATCGGAAGACAGACCCTTGAAGTGATCAAAGAACACCCGGACCTTTTCGAGGTCGAACTTTTAACCTGCAAAAGCAGTTGGGAACTGATGGCCAGACAGGCCGTTGAGTTCGATGCCAACAACGCTGTCATCTGCGACGAGACCAAGTACGCCGACCTGTCGGCGGCTCTGGAGAAATCCGACACCAAGGTTTTCGCCGGGATGAAATCCGTCTGCGACCTTGTGACCAGCGACAGGGTAGACATCGTCGTCGCGGCGATGGTCGGGTTCAGCGGACTCGAGCCGACGATCTCGGCTATCAAGGCCGGCAAGATCATAGCCCTTGCCAACAAGGAGACCCTCGTGGCCGCCGGCGGCATCGTAATGGGACTTTCCAAGAAACACAACGCCCCGGTCCTGCCCGTGGACTCCGAGCATTCGGCGATATTCCAGTGCCTCCTCTCGGCCCAGGGCAACGCCATCAGCAAAATCCATCTGACGGCCTCCGGAGGCCCGTTCAGAGCCTGGGACAAGGCCGAGATAGCCAAAGCCACGAAGGATGTGGCCCTGCGCCACCCCAACTGGAACATGGGGGCGAAAATCACCATAGACTCGGCCACGATGATGAACAAAGGCTTCGAAGTCATCGAGGCGAAGTGGCTGTTCGACACCCCGGTCGACAAAATCAACGTCGTCGTCCACCCGGAATCCATAATCCACTCAATGATTGAATATGAGGACGGAGCGGTGATCGCGCAGCTTGCCAATCCGGACATGCGCGAACCTATCCAGTTCGCCATCGGCTTCCCCGAGCGTCTGCCTCTTCACAACAAGAAACTGGATTTCGCCGAACTTGGAAGCATCTCGTTCTTCAAGCCCGACACAGACAAGTTCCCGGCGCTGGCCCTGGCCTACAGGGCGATAGAACGGGGAGGGAATATTCCCTGCGCCCTCAACGCCGCCAACGAGGCCGCCGTGGCCGCCTACCTCGGAGACAAGATTCCGTTCTACGGGATCAGCGACGTCGTCGGGGAGTGCCTCGAAGCCGCGCCGTTCATAGAAACTCCTAGCCTCGACGACATATTCAGAACCGACGAGGAAGTCCGCTCGATGGCAAGCGGCAGGATCGAGGCCATCGCTAAAAAAAGCTGAAGATGGTAGTTCTGATGAAGATTCTGCAAGTCGTACTTGCGTTGTCATTCCTTATCGTGATCCACGAGGCGGGGCATTTCACCTTCGCCAAGATTTTCGGAGTCAGGGTGGACAAGTTCTTCCTGTTCTTCGACGCCGGAGGGTTCAAGCTGTTCAGCACCAAGGGGAAATTCTTCACCAGGCTTTTCCCGAAAGCCAAAGACTGGGAGACCGAGTACGGGATAGGCTGGTTGCCGCTCGGAGGCTACTGCAAGATCTGCGGGATGATCGACGAGTCGATGGACACAGAAGCCCTGAAAGGCGAGCCCAAGCCGTGGGAACTCCGTACCAAGAAGGCCTGGCAGAGGCTTCTTGTGATGGCCGGCGGCGTGCTTTACAACTTCATCTTCGCCATTGTCGCCTACATCGGGATAATGGCGGTCTGGGGCGAGGCCTACATCAGCAACGACGGCAGCCAGATCTACACAAACGAACTTTCAAGGGATATGGGTTTCCGCGACGGCGACCACATCATCAGAATGGATGACTATGTGCCGGAGAATTTCGGAATGCTGCAGGCCGACCTCGCGCGCAGGAATGTCAGCAAGGTGACGGTCCTGCGCGACGGCGACACCCTTGACCTCTACATCGACCAGGCGATGATCGGCGACGTGCTGAACACCCCGGGAATGTTCGACCTCGCAGTGCCGTTCGTGGTCGACTCCGTGGCCAGCACATCAGGCAACGAGGACGCAGGCCTGCTGCGGGACGACAGGATCGTCGCCCTCGACAGCGTAAGCACGCCTTTCGTCCAGGACTCCAGAGAATACCTTTCCCTCCGGCGCGGCGGCACCGTCGCGGCGACCGTACTGCGTGGAGACGACACCCTGTCCCTTCCGCTCCAGGTCGACACCGCAGGGCGCGTCGGCGTGTACATGCAGATCCCCGGAATGCGGACGAAGGAATATTCATTAGTCAGTGCCATTCCTGCGGGTTTCAAGCTCACTTTCAGCACGATAGGCGGCTATCTCCAAGACTTGCGCCTCGTCGCGACCCCGAAGACGGAAGCCTACAAATCAGTGGGAAGCTTCATCGCCATAGGGCAGGTTTTCCCTGCGGCGTGGGACTGGTACCGTTTTCTGAATATCCTGGCTCTGCTTTCGATAATGCTCGGCGTGATGAACCTGCTGCCGATCCCCGCGCTTGACGGAGGCCACATCGTCTTCTGCCTCTACGAGATGGTCACCGGGCGCAAGCCGAGCGACCGCTTCCTCGAAGCCGCGCAGGTCGTCGGGATGGTGCTGCTGCTGGCGCTGATGGTGCTGGCTTTCGGCAACGACATCGGAAGGCTGATTCACGGCTAAGGTTGAATCGGTTGAATATTAAAAGATTACATCCGGCCTCGATTTGACGGAAAGAAAAATATTCGTAAATTAGCGGCCGTTAAACAGTTCGATTATGAAAAGTTTGTTCAAAATACTCTTCTTCATGGCGGCGGCGTTCGCATCAAACTCCTGCAACACCGCCAAGACCATCCTGCCTAACGTGTCCGGGAAGGCCGGCGAGGTCATCGTGGTCATCGGGAAAGACAACTGGGAAGGCAACCTGGGCAACGAAATCGGAAGCCTCCTCGCGAGGGACTGCGAGTATCTCCCTCAGCGCGAGCCGCTTTACTCTCTGGTGAACCTCTCCCCTAACGCGTTCACCGACATGTTCAAGCTGCACCGCAACATACTGATCTTCAACATCGACTCCACAGTCACGAAGCAGGGAGTGGTCTACAGGAAAGATGTCTGGGCCAAGCCTCAGTGCGTGATCCAGGTCAACGCATCCTGCGCCGATTCCGCATCGGTAGTGCTGACCAGGAACGGGGAGAACATCACCGGAGCGATCGAGCAGGCTGAAAGGAACCGCGTCATAGCCAACACCCTGCTCTACGAGGAGCCGGAACTCGCCGTGGCCGTCGAGAAGATGATCGGCGGGAAGGTCCACTTTCCTGTCGGCTACAATCTGAAGAAAGTGACCGACGATTTCATCTGGATCGCCGACGAGAAGCAGCAGACTATACAGGGAGTGTTCGTCTACAAGTACCCGGCCACGCAGGAAGACCCGTTCACGGAGGAGAACATCATCGCCAGCCGCAACGAGATCCTCAAGAAATACGTGCCGGCCGTGCCTGAGAACTCCTACATGACGACAAGCGCGTTCGTGAAGCCTGGCATCAGGTTCCTGAAGTACCACAATCTTGACTTTGTGGAGACCAGAGGCCTCTGGGAGGTCTACAATGACTTTATGGGCGGACCGTTCGTTTCCCACTCCTTCTACAGCAAGGATGGCAAGGACATCATAGTGCTGGAGGCCTGGGTCTACGCTCCAAAGTACGACAAACGGCAGTATATGAGGCAGACGGAGTCGCTTTTGTACTCTTTCGAATGGAGCAAGACCGGAAATGAAGACAATTCGGGCAAATAACGGCAGAATTATTTTGTAAGGTCAAAAAATATCCATATATTTGCATCCCAATTTGGCTATAGGCCATATTGCGGAACCGTTTGGTGGGTTCGTATAACGGTTAGTACTCGGGATTTTCATTCCCGCAATAGGA